>CAZSCC010000466.1:0-7508 GCA_964604905.1 uncultured Planctomycetales bacterium | reverse complement strand
CCTGCCTCGGGCGCTTTCGTTCTACCGACTGCACTCCCAGTCGATCTCCTCTCTCAGAAGTGGGGAATCCCGGGAGATCAAGGAGCAGCATGACTTCGTCCTGGATCGGCACGTCGAGGCGTGGAAGAAGGCCCACGGGGGGGGGGCCTGTCCGGCGGAGCCGCTGGCCCGCTTCTCCGTCGCGATGAACACCACCCTGGCCTCCTTGGCGAATCGGCAACCCGTCCGGCTGGGTCGGCTCCTGGTCCAGGGCGCCCGCCTGGGTCCTCAGGGTGGGCTGCAGTACTTGAAACGCTCCCGACTCGCGGAACGGCTGAGGGCGCGACTCCGCGGGCGCCTCTGGGTGAACAACCGGAAGCCACGCACTTCTCGGTGAGTTGACCTCCCTCCCCATCCTGGCACGCCGCTTGCTGTATACTTGCAGTATGTTCCGCCGCCACCTGTCGATCCAGCTGGCCCTGGTCCTTCTCGTCGCCGCCCTCGTGCCGCTCGCCGGCATCGGGTTCCTGACCCTCCACCTCATCGAACGGTCGCTCACGGAGCAGGTCCGCACCCACCACGAGCAGGTCGCCACCGCCGCCGGCGCCCTCGTCCGCGACTACATCAAGGATGCCACCACCAAGCTCAAGTCGATCGCCCAGATGGTGCGCAAGGACGAGGATCCGCAGGCCCAGACCCGACGGCTCAACACCCTGCTGGACCCGCCCGACATCTTCCTCGAGGTGAGCTACTGGACCGTGGGCCGGAAGCCCGAAGTGCAGGCCCAGGTGCAGCAGCTGGAGTACGGCAACGCCCAGTCGATGAGCAAGCTCAACAACCGTGCCTACAACCCGCAGGTCAAGCAGTCGGTGGCCAACTGGAGCCTGAGCGAACCGATTTTCCAGTGCGCCACCAACGGAATGACCTTTGCCTCCGATACCCTCGAGAAGGTCGGCGATTTCCCGTCCCTCCCCATCTCGGTCCCCGCCCCCGGCGGCGCCGTCCTGACGGCCAACCTGGACTTCCGTCCGGTCTCGCAGCTCCTCGACAGCCTCGCCGGCGACCGCCTCTCGCTGGGGCTCATCGGCCGGAATGACGCGACGCTCGCCAGGACCGGCCTCGCCTGGTGCGGGAATTCCGGACTTTTCGAGGCTTCGGAATCCCTGGAACACCGCCGGCCCGTCGGCCACGGCGGCTGGTCGATCCACGTCGTCCAGCGACGCTCCGACGCCCTCGCTCCCCTCCGCGACGCGCGACAGAAGGCGCTGGTGTGGCTCGGGATCGCCGGCCTCGTCGCCCTCGCAGTCGCCCCGATCCTCGCCAGCCGGGTCCTCCGGCCGATGAGATCGCTCGCGCGCAGCGCCGACGCCCTCGGACGCGGCGAGCTCTCCGTCCGATCCGGCATCACCCGCGAGGACGAGATCGGGCAGCTCGCCCAGGCGTTCGACCGCATGGCCGCCGCCGTCCAGCAGCTCGACTCCATGAAGAGCGAGTTCGTCGCCCACGTCTCCCACGAGCTCCGCACGCCCCTCACCTCCGCCAAGATGGCCCTCGCCAACGTCCAGGAGGGCCTCGCCGGGAAGGAGTCGCTCGCGCGCGTCCAGGAGGACCTCGACCGCCTGATCCGCATGGTGAACGAGCTCCTCGACATCGCGAGGATCGAGGCGGGGCTCGCCCTCGCCAAACAGTCGACCGACCTCGGCGCGCTCGTCCGCAGCTCCGTCGAGACCCTCCGCCCGCTGGCCCGGGTCGCGCTCGACGTGACCGGCTCGGGCGACACGATCGACCTCGACGCCGCGCGCGTCCAGCAGATCGTCGTCAACCTGGTCGACAACGCGCTCAAGTACGCCAAGGGCCGCGTGCAGGTGGAGATCCGCGGCCGCGAAGTGCGCGTCACCGACGACGGCCCCGGCGTGCCTCCCGAGCACCGCGAGCGCATCTTCGAGAAGTTCGCGAAGGTCGAGACGGGGCCCAAGCCGCCGGGCGCCGGGCTCGGCCTCTCGATCGCCCGGAAGCTCGCCCAGCTCCACGGCGGCTCGCTCGCGTGCGAAGGGAACACGTTCGTGCTGAAGCTCTAGCATGGCCCGGATCCTGATCGTCGACGACGACCCCCACATCCGGCAGGCGCTGGTCGACCGCTTCGCCGCGCGCAAGTTCGAGGTCTCCCACGCGGGCTCGGGACGCGAGGCGTTCGCGAAGATCGTCCGCGAACAGCCCGACGTGGTGCTCCTCGACCTCCAGCTTCCCGAGGGGGACGGCCTCTCGGTCCTCCGCAGGCTGCGTGAGGAGGGCGTCGAGGCGACGGTGGTCGTCATCACCGCCTTCGGGAGCGTCGACAAGGCGGTCCAGGCCATGAAGGAGGGCGCGTATGACTTCGTCCAGAAACCGTTCGAACCGTCGCTCATCGAGGAGACGGTCCGGCGGGCCCTCGAGCGGACGTCGCTCAAGCGGACCGTGCGCGCGACGCCGGCGGCGCCCCCGATCATCGGCCTCGCCTCCATCGTCGCGATCGCGGAGAAGGCGGCGAAGAGCGACGCGACGGTGCTCCTCCTGGGCGAGAGCGGGACGGGCAAGGAGGTGGTCGCGCGCTTCATCCACCGCTCGGGCCCGTTCGTCGCGGTCAACGCGGCGGCGCTCGCGGAGACGCTCCTGGAAAGCGAGCTCTTCGGCCACGAGAAGGGGGCGTTCACGGGCGCGCAGGCCCGCCGCGCCGGGAAGTTCGAGCTCGCCCACGGCGGGACCATCTTCCTCGACGAGATCGGCGACATTTCGCCCGGGATGCAGGCCAAGCTGCTCCGCGTCCTGCAGGAGCGGGCGTTCGAGCGGGTGGGCGGCACCGACACGCTCACGGTCGACGTTCGCGTCATCGCCGCGACCAACCGCGATCTGAAGAAGCGGGTCACCGAGGGGAAGTTCCGCGAGGACCTCTTCTACCGCCTGAACGTCCTGTCGATCTCCCTCCCCCCGCTGCGCGAGCGCCGCGCCGACGTCCGACCGCTCGCCGAGCACTTCCTCCGGGAGCTCAGGCCGGCTGCGCGGTTCGCGCCGGACGTGCTCGAGGCCCTCGAGCGGTACGACTGGCCGGGCAACGTCCGCGAGCTGCGGAACGCGATCGAGCGCGCGACGGCGCTGCTGGAGGGCGAGGAGATCGCCCCCGGCGATCTCCCTCCCGAGGTGCTCCTATCGGCGACCTTGACGCCCGATTCCTTCCACGGCCAGGTCGAGGACTTCCGCCGCCGCCTGATCCGTGAGACCCTCGCCCGCTTCGGCGGCAACCAGACGAAGGCCGCCGAGGCGCTCCGCCTCCAACGCACCTACCTCGCCCGCCTCCTCCGGCAGCTCGGTATCTAGGCGGATACACCCGCCGTATCCATTCCGATACAAACTGTTAACGAAATCGCGCCGCGATTTCGTAAACAGGTTGTGGCCCGCCACTTGCTCTACCGAGGGGCATGAAGAACATCCTCCTGGCGCTCCTCCTGCTCCCGGCCGCCCTCGTCGCCCAGGACGAGAGCGACCCCGCCGCCACCCCCGTCAAGACCGAGGTCCGCGAAGCCGCCGTCTTCAAGGACGGCCATGCCTTCGTCGTCGCCGAGGCGATGGCCCCCGCGAAAAGCGGATGGGTCGTCACCCTCGACGTGCCTGAGGCGATCCTGGGCACCCTCTGGGTCTTCAGCGCCAACCCCAAGGCCAGGGTCGAGACCGTCCGCGCGGGATTCGAGATCGTCGACGTGAAGAAGCCCTGCCTGACCCTCCTGGACTCGATCGAGGCCGCCCTCGGCCAGGATGTCCTCCTCACCCTGAGCGACGCGGGCGCCCAGCCGCGGACCCTCGAAGGGACCATCGTCAACCTGCCCAAGCTCGCCCCCGAACGCTTCACGGCCGACGCCCCCGCGGACTTCATCCCGGGCGAAGTCCTGCACGTCCGGACCGCCTCCGGCCTGGAGATCGTCCGGAAGTCGAGCGTCCTCTCCATCAAGTGCAAGAAGGAGTTCCCCGTCGAGAAGACGATCCGCGCGGTGCGCCGGCGGATCCTCGTGAAGACGGCCGTCGAGCCCGGCGTCGTGGACCCGGTCCCCCTCCGCTTCGTCTACGTCCAGAAGGGGCTCCGCTGGATCCCCGAATACCGCGTCGAGCTGCTCGCGGACAAGAAGGCCCGGATCGCCCTCCAGGCGACCGTCGTCAACGACCTGGTCGACCTCAAGGGCGTGACCGTGTCCCTCGTCGTCGGCATCCCGAACTTCACGATGAAGGAGACCCTCTCGCCCCTCGCCCTCCGCGAGGCGGCCGCCCGCGTCGCCCCCCACCTCCAGTACGCCAACCAGTTCCACAGCAACGCGATCTCGACCCAGATCGCCTCCTACGGCGAGCCGCGATCCGGCGCCGCGCCCGACGCAACCCTCGACGTCCTCGCCAAGGGCAGCTCGGCCGACGAGTACTTCCTCTACACGCTCCCCCGCGTCACGGTCAGGAAGGGCGAACGGTCCAGCACCCCCCTCTTCGAAGGCACGTTCGCCTACGAGGACGTCTACACGCTCATGGTCCCGCCGGTCGCCCCCCGCTTCATCGCGATGGACCGCTCCGACGAGCTCCGCCACGCGCTCCAGTCGCCCAAGGTCCTGCACGGCCTCCGGCTCCGGAACGCCGGGACCGTCCCCTGGACGACCGGCCCCGCCCTCATCGTCCGCGACGGCCGCGCCCTTTCCCAGGACATCCTCCGCTTCACCCCGGTCGGCGGCCACGTCGTCCTCCCCATGGCCGAGCTCGCCGACGTCGCCGTCCGCACCCGCGACGTCGAGCAGAACCGCTTCGTCAACATCCGGATCGACGGCACCGACTACACCCAGGTCTTCATGAGAGGCACGCTCTGCCTGGTCAGCCACCGGAAGGAGCCGCTCCCGGTCGAGATCGACCGCATCTTCTTCGGCCAGGTTGACAAGGTCCAGAACGGCGGGACGTCGGAAGCGTTCGACTTCGCCGCGCTCCCGAGCGGCCGGACCTCCGCCGCCTCCTGGCCCCACTGGTGGATGTCCGTGAACGGCATGTTCGAGACGAAGTGGAAGACCGCTCTCGAGAACGGCAAGCCCGCCGAATTCACCGTCGACTGGTCCTACTTCCGGAGGTAACGCGCCATGAAACCGATGCTCCTCGCCCTCGCCGTGCTGGCGGCCGCGACGCTCGCCCTCCCTCGCCCCGCCGACGCCTGAAGGATCTTCACCGAGCAGCCGGGGCTCGTCGAGCTCCGGGAAACTCACGCGCGCATGGAGATCCGCGAGAACGTCGCCACGAAGAAGTTCCGCATGGTCTTCCACAACCCCAACCGCGCGCCCAACGCCGAGGCCACCTTCTTCATGGACCTCGAGCCCGACCAGAAGGTCGACCGCTTCACCGTCAAGATCGCCGGAAAGGCGGCCGAGGGCGAGATCCTCGACGCCGAGAAGGCTCGGAAGATCTACGAGGAGATCGTCCGCAAGAAGAAGGACCCCGCCCTCCTCGAGTACTACGGGTACAAGCTCCTCCGCGTCCGCATCTTCCCCCTCCCCCCGCAGAGCGACTTCGAGGTCGAGATCGAGACGATCGAGCCCCTCCGCGCCCAGGACGGCGTGGTCCGCGTCCAGACGCTCAACGCCTCGCCCTCCTCGTTCCAGAAGCCGATCCGCCGCGTCACGATCGAGGCGACGATCAGCTCCTCTCGCGTCGTGAAGAGCGTCTTCTCCCCCACCCACGCGGTCAACGTGACCCGCAAGGACGCCCACGAGACCCGGATGACCTACGACAAGCGCGACTACGTCCCGAACGGCCCCTTCACGTTCTACTACACGCTGGGCGACAACGACCTCGGCGCGACGCTGATCGCCGCGCCCGACGGCGAGGACGGCGCCTTCATGCTGACCCTCACGCCGCCCGCCGAGGTGAAGGACGAGGACCGCCTGCCCCGCGACATCGCCTTCCTGCTCGACACGTCCGGGAGCATGAACGAGAACGGCAAGATCGACCAGGCCAAGGCCGCGCTCAAGAAGTTCCTCGCCACGCTCACCGAGAAGGACCACTTCAGCATCGTCACCTTCTCGACCGAGGCCCAGGCTTACTCATGGGCCCCGGTCCAGGCCACCCCCAAGGCGGTGGAGCTCGCGATCCAGTGGGTCGAGACGATCCGCGCCCGCGGCGGGACGAACCTGGAGGACGCGATCAAGGCCTTTCAGTTCCTCCCCGACGGCGGGACCCGGATCATCGTCCTCCTCTCCGACGGGACGCCCACGATCGGCGAGCGCGACACGAAACCGCTGGTCGCGCAGGCGAAGGCGCGCGGCGCTCGGGTCTTCGCGTTCGGCGTCGGCGCCGACGTCAACACGCAGCTCCTCGACCGCCTCGCCATCGAGACCGGCGGGGACCGTCAGTACGTCGGCCCGAAGGAGGACCTGGCTCTCGTCGTCGAGAACTTCGCGCGCCGCATCGACGCGCCGGTCCTCGCCGACCCCAAGCTCGTCTTCGACGGCGCCGTGACCGAGATCCATCCCCGCCGGCTGCCCGACGTCTTCCGCGGAGGCGAACTGACCGTCTACGGCCGCTTCAAGGGCGTCCCGCCGCGCAAGGTCGAGGTCACCGGGCTTGCCCACGGGAAGGAGGTCCGCCGCTCCTATGAGCTGAGCGCCACGCCCGACGCCCGCCACGGCTTCGTCGCGCGGCTCTGGGCGATCCAGAAGATCGACTTCCTGATCGACGAGATCCGCGAGCGCGGCGCGTCCAAGGAGCTGGTCGACCACATCGTCGAGGTCGCCAAGAAGTACGGGATCGTCACGCCCTACACGTCGGCGCTCATGACCGAGGACACGCCCACGGCGCAGGTGCTGAATCAGCTCAAGGCCTCGCAGACGGCGAAGTTCACCGGCCAGGAGGAGCTCCACCGGGTGGGCAACCAGATGGCGTGGCGGAACGCCGGGAACCACGAGGCCCAGCTCTACGCCTGCAACGGCGCGCTCGGCCGGAGCGTCGACGCGAAGGGGCTCGCTCAGACGCTCCAGGAGCAGCGCCTCGTCTGCAACCGGCAGTTCTACAACGGTAAGGCCGGATGGTCGGAGGCATCGTTCGCCGCGCAGCAAGTCCGGACGCTCCGATTCGGAAGCGACGACTACTTCCAGTTCGTCCGCGACAACCCGGAGACCGCGCCCATCCTCGCGATCGGGAATAACGTCACCTTCCAGCACCGGAACGCTTGGGTTCGAGTGGAACTTTAATTTCAAAAGGAGCGACTTATGAGCAGCCTGGTACTCGCCGCCCTCCTCTCCTTCGCGGCCAACGAGGACGCGAAATCCCGCGTCGACGTCGTCTTCGCGATCGACCGCTCCGGCAGCATGTCGGGCGTGATCGAGACCGCGAAGCAGAAGGTCTGGTCCATCGTGACCGAGATCGCGAAGTCGAAGCCGACCCCGGTCCTCCGGATCGGGCTGATCGGGTACGGCTCGGGGGACAAGGACATCCGGTTCTTCCCGCTCACGGACGACCTGGACAAGGTCTACGCCGACCTCCTC
>CAZSCC010000465.1:0-11923 GCA_964604905.1 uncultured Planctomycetales bacterium | reverse complement strand
GCGAGGTGGGCGGTCTTCTCCTTGTTGCGGCCGTAGATGCCGCGGACCTCGAAGTCCTCGCCGTAGACTTTCTCGTAGCTCGCGAGGTGGAAGTGGGCGGCGAAGCCCGATCCCAGAATCCCCACGCGGACGTGCTTGGCCATGATCGAAACCTCCGGAACGCCCCCCATCCTACAAATTCAAAGGATGAAGGAAAGTCTTTCACCGTCCCGCATCGTAGTGGAACTTGTCCGGGGGAAGACCGTCCATGAGCTCCTTGAAGGCCTTCGGATCGGCGATCACGGCACGAGGGACGTCGGCGCGGATGTAGTCGATCCTCTCGCGGGACTGGAAAATAACCGCCCCTGGTTTGAGCCGGGCCGTAAGCCGCGTCCCCTCGACCCAAACCTCTTGGATGAGTCCGGCCTTCTTGATTTTGAGGTAATACTCCAGATCCACTTCCGGGCTATTCCAGACCCGCTGGGGCGCTCTCCACCACTCGAAAGCCGCCCAGGACACTCCGGCGACGACGATGAGGAAGATCAGAATCGGGAGGGCGGAGGGCGAGCGGGCGGGCTGGCCGGGAGCGGTTTCGCTCACTGCCCGGCCGAGATGAGGCGGATCGCCGCGACGAAGGCGAGGACGGAGCCCTCGAGCGCAATCAGGATCGTCACCGCCATGCCGAGGATCCGGCCGTTGCGGCCCGACGCGGCGGGCTTGAAGCCCAAGTCGATGCAGCGGTCCTCGTAGCGGCGGCCGGCGAACCACGCGAGAGGGGCGAACGGGAGCAGGGTCGCGCCGGCGAGGTAGGCGAAGATCGTCGCGATCCGGTGGAGCGTCAGGAAGGCCGCGACCGGGAGGAGCGCGCAGGCCGCCAGGCCGAGGAGGGCGAAGACGACCGGCATCGTCGCCGAGGGGACGTGCGGGGCGGGCGGGAGCGTCGCGGGATCGGGCCGCTTCTCGGCGGGATCCAGCGGCACGAGCGCGGCGACCGGCGCGAAAACGGGCACGGGCGCGGGCGGCGCCTCGATCTTCACGGGAGGCACGGGGGTCGGCTCGGGGTCCGCGTGAGTGGCGGGCACCGGGGTCGCCTCGGCCACGGCCACGTCGGCGCCGCGCTTCTCGAGTTCGGGCTGCGCCTCAGGCACGGCTTTTTCGGGGAGGCGGCCGGTGTGGGTGGAGCTCGCCTGCTCCTCGCCCTCGATGCCGCAGAAGGCGCACTTTAAAAGCGCGGTGTACCAGACGGCGCTGCACTTGGGGCACTTCCTGGCGAGCATGGGTCCCTCCCCCGGGCGAATCTCTTCCCCCAACTCTACGCTCGAGCCGCCTTGCAACGCCAGACTTTGTCGCGGCCGGGACCCCCTTGTTACTTCTTCTCCCAGGAAACGGCGGAGAGCTTCATCGTGCCGGGGATGTCGCCGCCGGAGACTTCGCCCTTGGCGACGCCGCCGGGGACCTCCTTGCTGAGCCAGAACTTGATCTTGGTGCCCTCGTTCTGCGTCCCCTGGATCCAGTGGCACTTCAGTTTCTTGCCGGCGACCTCGATCTCCTCGTCGCCTTCCTTCTCGATCTTGATGGGGTTCTTATCCTTTCCCTTGAGGATCTCCTCCTTCTTGACCTCCTCCGGCTGGGCCTGGCCAGCGGCCGAGACTTTGGTCTTCTGCTCGACCAGCGCCTTGTCCGCGGAAATCTCGAGCAGCGTGTGGGTCGACTCGATCAGGATCTTGACGCCATTCGCCTCGGCCTCCATCTTGAGCTTCACCGACGAGCCGACCTTGTGGTTGGCCCACCAATCGAACTCGGAGCTCTCCTTGGCCTGAAGGAGGAAGGAGAACGCCAGCGCGAGCATCGTCGTCATGAGGTTCCTTTCATCAAAAGCCTGCAGATTGTATGCGGTCGGGGCCGATTTCTTTCCGGATTTCGGCGGGAACCCGGGAGGCGGCGGCTCGTATTATCCTTGCTCCCCCGGGGGGGGAGGGGATATGTTCGTAGGCCCGATCCATTTCCGAGAGGTGAATCCGATGAAAATGCTCGATCGCCGCGACTTCCTCCGCGCGTCCGCCGGCCTCGCCGCGCTGGCCGCCCTTCCCCGCGCGGCCCGCGCCCAGGACGCCTACGCGGGCTTCAACATGGGCCTGCAGACCTATTCGCTCCGCGCGTTCGACCTCGACCAGACGCTGGCCCACCTCAAGACCTTCGGCCTCAAGTTCGGCCAGTTCTACAGCAAGCACCTCCAAATCACCGACGACAAGGCGAAGATCGACGGCTGGAAGGAGAAGCTGAAGGCCGCGGACGTGCGCATCCTGTCGTGGGGCGTCCAGGGCTTCACGAAGGACGTCGCAGCGACCAAGAAGGCGTTCGAGTTCGCCAAGGCGATGGGCTTCCCCGTCTACAGCGCCAACCCCTCGCCCGACAGCTTCGAATCCCTCGCGTCGCTCACCAAGGAGTACGGGATCAAGATCGCGATCCACAACCACGGGCCGACCGACAAGGCCTACGGCAAGCTCGAGCAGGTGCAGAAGGCGGTCGAGAAGTGGCCCGTCGAGATCGGCGCGTGCGTCGACACGGGCCACGTCCTCCGGTCGGGAGAGGACCCGGTGAACTGGATCAAGGCGCTCGGCCCGCGCGTCCACGACGTCCACATCAAGGACTTCTCGGACGCCAACACCGAGCACGTGCTCGGCAAGGGGAAGCTCGACATCCTGGGCGTTCTGAAGGCGCTCAAGGAGGTCAAGTTCCAGGGCATCCTCGCCCTCGAGTACGAGAAGAACGAGAAGGACCCGATTGCCGACATCCAGGAGTGCCTCGCCGCGGTGCGCGAGGCGGCGAAGAAGCTTTAAAGAAAGCTCGAAGCTTGAAGAAGACGAAGAAGGAGACCGACATGGGCGTGAAGAGCAACCGCAGAGAGTTCCTCCAGACGGGGGCCGTCGTGGGCGCCGGATTCTGGGTGACGGGCCGGCAGTCCGCCTGGGCGCAGGAGAAGGGCCCGAACGCGAAGCTCAACGTCGCCTCGATCGGCGTGGGCGGCCGCGGCCGCGCGTCGCTCGACGCGTGCAAGAACGAGAACATCGTCGCGGTCTGCGACATCGACGACAACCCGCTCGACAAGGCCTGCAAGGACTTCCCCAAGGCGAAGCGGTACACCGACTACCGCAAGATGATCGAGGAGTGCCACAAGGAGATCGACGCGGTGACGGTCGGCACGCCCGACCACCACCACGCGCCGGCCGCCGTGCGCGCGATGCGGATGGGCAAGCACGCGTATGTCGAGAAGCCGATGACGCACAACGTGTACGAGGCGCGCGTCCTCACGCAGATCGCGGCCGAGAAGAAGCTGGCGACCCAGATGGGCAACCAGGGCCATTCGACCTCGAGCCGGCGGCTCCTCGTCGAGGCGCTGCAGCAGGGGATCATCGGCAACGTGACGGAGGTCCACGCGTGGACCAACCGGCCGATCTGGGCGCAGGGGATCGACCGGCCGAAGGAGACCCCGCCGGTGCCCGCGAACATCCACTGGGACGAGTTCATCGGGCCCGCCCCCGAGCGGCCCTACCACAAGACCTACCACCCCTTCAGCTGGCGCGGCTGGTGGGACTTCGGGACGGGAGCGCTCGGCGACATGGCGTGCCACATCATGGACGCGGCCTTCTGGGGCCTGAAGCTCGGCTACCCGACGCACGTCGAGACGGAGGGCGAACCGCTGCACCCCGAGACGGGGCCGAAGTGGATGATCGTGCGCCTGCAGTTCCCGAAGCGCGGCGACCTCCCGCCGGTGAAGTACACCTGGTACGACGGCGGCAAGCTCCCGCCCGAGGAGGCGTCGAAGGGCGTGAAGTTCGGCAACAACGGCAACATCATCACGGGCGACAAGGGGACGATCGTGGTGCTGGACGAGCAGACGGGCAACTGGAAGGCGGTGATCGACGGCAAGGTGATCGACAAGAAGGAGCTGAAGATCGAGCCGACGCTGCCGCGCGTGCCGGGCGACATGGGCGGCCACCACGGCGAGTGGCTGACGGCGTGCAAGGGCGGCCCCAAGTCGCTGGGGGACTTCTCCTATTCGGGCCCCTTCACGGAGACGGTGCTGATCGGGATCGCGGCCTTCCGGACGGGCAAAAAGTTCGAGTGGGACGGCCCCAACATGAAGGCGACGAACTGTCCCGAGGCGGACAAGTACATCAAGCGCGACTACCGCAAGGGCTGGGAAGTCTAGATTCGCATAGGATCCAGAAACGGCCCGGGCGGCCTCCGCTGCCCGGGCCGTTTTTCTTTTCCATGAGGGCTGGCCGCCACGATTCCCGTAACAGCCGGGCCCCCCGGGTGTATTAGTTGTCGTATCCATTACACAGTAGGAGATCGCCCCATGGATCGTCGTCTCAACCGCAGGCAATTCATCAAGAACACCGGCGCCGCCGGGGTCGGGTTCTGGGTCGCGGGACGCCAGACCGGGTTCGGACAGGAGAAGTCGCCCAACGCCAAGCTCAACGTCGCCGCCATCGGAACGGGCGGCCAGGGCGGCAGCGACATGAACTCCGTCGGCAAGACCGAGAACATCGTCGCCCTCTGCGACATCGACAAGCAGCGCCTCGAGGAGGCCGGCAAGAAATACCCCAACGCGAAGAAGTACACCGACTACCGGAAGATGCTCGACGAGTGCCAGAAGGAGATCGACGCCGTCACCGTAGGCACCCCCGATCACCACCACGCCCCCGCCAGCGTGATGGCCATGCGCCTCGGCAAGGGCTGCTACACCGAGAAGCCCCTCACGCACGACGTCTACGAGGCGCGCGTCATGTGCGAGACCGCCAAGAAGCACAAGGTCGCCACTCAGATGGGCAACCAGGGCTCCGCCGGCGACAACCTCAGGAAGTCCGTCGAGATCATCCAGGCCGGCCTGATCGGCGAAGTCCGCGAGGTCCACCTCTGGACCAACCGGCCGATCTGGCCCCAGTCGCCCGACGTCAAGACACGGCCCAAGGACACGCCGCCGGTGCCCGACCACATCGACTGGGACTGCTGGCTCGGACCCGCCCCCGAGCGGCCGTACAACAAGGCGTACCTGCACTTCAAGTGGCGCGGCTGGTGGGACTTCGGGACGGGCGCGCTCGGCGACATGGCGTGCCACACGACGAACCTGCCCTACCGCGCGCTCAAGCTCGGCTCGCCGACCTCCGTCGAAGCCGAGAGCGAGGCGCCCAATCCCGAGACCTGCCAGGGCTGGGCGAAGGTGACCTACGAGTTCCCCGCCCGCGGCGAGATGCCCCCCTGCAAGGTCATCTGGTATGAAGGCAAGAAGAGCGCCGACGAGCGCGTGGCCCCGCCGCTCGACCTCCTCCAGGGCGAGAAGCTCTCGGGCAGCGGCTCGCTCCTCATCGGATCGAAGGGCACGCTGCTGTCGCCCGACGACTACGGCGGAAGCTCGATCTGGCTGCCGAAGGACAAGTTCAAGGACATGAAGCCGCCGGCGCCGACGATCCCGCGCTCGCCCGGCCACCACGCCGAGTGGATCCGCGCCTGCAAGGGCGGCGAGGCGGCCTACTCCAACTTCGAGATCGCCGGCCCCTTCACCGAGTTCGTGCTGCTCGGCAACGTGGCGATCCGCACGCAGAAGAAGATCGAGTGGGACGCGGTGAACCTGAAGGCGAAGAACTGCCCCGAGGCGGATCAACACATCAAGCGCCAGCCCCGCAAGGGCTGGGACTGGGTCTAGAGTTCAAGAGCGACCTCGAGCGGCCGGTCCGCCCCACTCGGGCGGGCCGGCCGCTTTTTTGTTTTCCGGATCCTTCGATCTATAATCTCCCTGGATGTCCCCTGTTGCACGGAAGGCGGCCTGGAAGCTTCTGGCCGTCCTGCTCGTCGCCGCGGGAGCGGGACTCTTCTGGGGATGGATCCTGCCGAAGGCGGGCTTCGACATCGTGTGGTCGCGCGACGGGATCGATGGAGTCGCGTGCGCCTCGGACGGCTCCAGCCTGGTCGTCCGATCCGGGAACCGTCTCATCCGGCTGGATCCCCTGACGGGTCGCGAACTCTGGTCCGTCCCCGGGGACGGGGTTCCCCGGGGCAGCCTCCCGGCATGGAACCTTCTCGTCACGGCTTCGATCGGGGAGCTGCGGGCCTACCGGCTGGCCGACGGCGCGGAAGTCTGGAAGGCCGCCGTGGCCACCCGGCCCTACCGGGTCTGGACGGCAGCGGACTCGATCGTGGCCGCGACGGACGCCGAGATCCTGTCGCTCTCGGAAACCGATGGAGCCCCTCGTTGGAAGATTCCGATGGAGAACGCGAGCGGGATCTGGGTCTCGGGTGGAGTCCTCGGGATACGCACCGAATCGCGCGCCCTCGTCGGGGTCGATCTCCCCTCGGGCCGCGAGCGGTGGCGGCGGGTCGACGCGACTTTCGCGTCGAACCCCCACGACGGAGTCCTGAGCGTCACGAGCGACGGGAAGAGCCGCCTGCTCGACGCCCGGACCGGCCGGGAGATCGGGAACCTGCGGATCGAGGAGGAAGTCGACCTCCTCGGAGCCTCCTCCGACCGGCTGTACTTCATGACGGCACGGGACGGAGACCTCCTCTGCGTGGCGCGAGAGGACGGAAGGCCGCTCTGGCGGATCCGTCCCCCGCGGTACCGCGGGAGGGGCGCGTTTGAATTCATGCCCCGGGTTCCGCCGGGATGGCTCGAGGAGCACGGCGACCGGATCCTCTGCCAGGGCGGCGTCCAGGTGCGGCCCTCGGCGATGCGCGATCAGGCCTGGCGCCTGGATGCCTACTCGCGCGCGGGGGAGCTCCAGTGGGGGCTCACGCCCCCCGCGCCGCTGGAGTGGATCCGGCCGCCGTTCGCGCTCGGCGTGTCGGAGCGCCGCAGCTCCGTCTCGCTGATCCGGATCCCGAAGTTGTCCGAATGAGGCGGACCGGCGCTACTTCCCCCGCGCCTTCATCCACTCCGCGTACTCGGGCGACTTCACGAACTCGGCGTAGGCCGGGACCTTCGTGAGGTCGGCCATCGTCATGTTCAGCTCCTTCTCGACCCGCGTGAGCCACGAGGCGGTCTCGGCGTGCTTCTTCTCCTCGAGCGTGATCCCGATGATCCCCCACCAGGCGGTCGCCAGCGTCTTCTCCACCTCGATCGACTTGAGCGCCGCCGCGCGGGCCTTGTCGTTCGCGCCGGCCGCGCGGTGGATGTAGAACCTCTGGATGTGGAGGTAGGCGTCGCCGCCGGTCGCCTTCTCGAGCGCGTCCACCGCCTCGAGCGCCGCGTCGAACCGCTTCGCCGCCGTGTAGGGCCCCAGCGAGTGGAGCGCGAGCGAGGGGTCCCCCGGGTGGTGCTTCTTCATGGCCTCCACCGCCTCCAGCGCCTCCTTCACCCCCACCTGGGAGGCCGTCAGGCTGCGCACGATGAGCAGGGACTTGTCCTTCTGGAGCGTCGGGGGGAGGGTCAGCCAGACCTTCAGCGCCTCGGCGGGCTTCCCCTGGTTCCGCAGGTCGGTGATCCGGTCGATCTTGCCCAGGTTCTTGATGTACTCGTTGTCCTTCAGCGCCTTTCCCGCCGGATCGGAGGCGAGCGTCGTGGTGTAGCCGCGACGGAAGCTCTCGCTCACCCACTCGCCGGCCGTGTAGGGGAGGAGGTCGGCGATCCGGAACCCCCCGCCCGGCGCGGGCTCGAGGAGGAAGTCGTGGTAGTTGAGGTTCTCCCCGATGAGCATGCGGAAGAGCGCGCGCGTCTTGCCTGCGACCGTCCGCACGCGCAGCAGGGTGTAGCCGCCGCCCTCCTTCACCGCCTGGCTCGTCTGCTGGCCGATCGTGAAGCTCTTCCGGACCCCGGCGGCGAACCCCGACTTCCGGTTCGGGTCGCCGGGGACGTCCTTGAGCGCGCGGGCGAGGAGGCCGTCCACGTCGAAGGTCTGGTCCAGCCACGCGCCGTCGGCGCGCACCGACTCCTCGATCTTCTTCGCCAGCTCGTCCGGCGTCGACTGCAGCGCGAGCAGGAGCAGGAGCAGCATCTCACCCTCCGATTAATTTGCAGGACGAAAAATATCCGGGCTGCTATTGTACTTTAGTATGAGTATGGCGGAGCGGGCGGATTATTGCGGGAGAATCGATCCATGATGCAGCCGACGATCCGTCGCCGCGAGTTCCTCAAGGGTGCCGCAGGCGCCGGGGTCTGGGTGACGGGCCTCGCGCGGGGCTACGGCCAGGAGAAGTCGCCCAACGCCAAACTGAACATCGCCTGCATCGGCGTGGGCGGCCAGGGGGCGTCGGACATGAAGGGCGTCTCGGGGGAGACGATCGTCGCGATCTGCGACGTGGACGAGAAGCGCGGCCTGGGGCCGGCCTCGAAGCTCCACCCTGGCGCGAAGACGTACGTCGACTTCCGGAAGCTCTTCGACGACCAGAAGGATTTCGACGCGGTGGTGGTGGCGACGTGCGAGCACACCCACGCGTTCGCGACGCTACCGGCCCTGCAGCTCGGGAAGCACGTCTACTGCGAGAAGCCGCTCACCCACGGCGTCTGGGAGGCGCGGGTGGTGCAGGAGGCGCTCAAGAAGAACCCGAAGCTCGCGACCCAGATGGGGACGCAGATCCATGCGACGGACAACTACCGGCGGGTGGTGGAGCTCGTGCAGTCGGGGGCGATCGGGAAGGTGACGGAGGCCCACGTCTGGGTCTCGCGGACCTGGGGGCTGCAGAGCGCGGAGGACGCGACGCTGTACAACGACTGCGCGTCCACGCAGGAGCGGCCCAAGGAGTCGATGGGGGTGCCGCCCCACCTCAACTGGGACTTGTGGGTCGGCCCGGCGCCCGAGCGGCCGTTCCATTCGGTCTACTATCCGGGCCCGAAGTGGTACCGCTGGTGGGATTTCGGGTCGGGGACGATGAGCGACCTGGGGAGCCACTGGAACGACCTGCCCTTCTGGGCGCTGAAGCTGGACGCGCCGAAGACGATCGAGGGCTTCGGTCCGGCGCCCCATCCGGAGATCGCGCCCGCGTCGTTCCGGGCGGTCTACGAGTACGGCCCGCGGGGGGACATGCCGGCCTGCACGGTCACGTGGTATCAGGGGCAGGAGAAGCTGCCCCATCTCAAGGACGGCCGGGTGCCGCCGGCGTGGAAGGACGGCGTGCTCTTCGTCGGGGACAAGGGGATGCTGGTCTCGAGCTATTCGAAGCACGCGCTGCTGCCGGAGGAGAAGTTCAAGGACTTCAAGCGGCCGGAGCCGACGATCCCGAAGTCGATCGGCCATCACGCCGAGTGGATCCTGGGGGCGAAGACGGGGACGCCGACGACGTGCCATTTCGGCTATTCGGGTCCGCTGACGGAGGCGAACCACCTGGCGTCGATCGCCTATCGGCTGGGGAAGAAGCTGGAGTGGGACGCGGCGAACCTGAAGTGCACGAACGCTCCCGAGGCGGACCGTCTGCTGCGCCGGGAGTACCGGAAGGGCTGGGAGCTGAAGGCGTAACAAAAAAGACGGTCTTTTTTGTTACGAAACGAAGGAGCCGACGATGAACCGCCGCGAATTCCTGAAACAAGGGGCGATCCTGGGGTCGGGGGTCTGGATCGCCGGACGCCAGACGGGGTACGGGCAGGAGAAGTCGCCCAACGCGAAGGTGAACGTCGGCCACATCGGCGTCGCCGGGATGCGCGGCGCCGACCACCTGGGGGCGATGTCCGGCCAGAACCAGGTGGCGCTCTGCGACGTGGACGAGAAGAACCTGGAGGCGGGGGCGGGGAAGCTCCCGAAGGCCTCGAAGTACGCCGACTTCCGGGTGATGCTGGAGAAGGAGAAGGGGCTCGACTGCGTGGTGATCTCGACGCCCGACCACATCCACGCGCCGGCGGGGGTGATGGCGATGCGGCTCGGGAAGGCGGTCTACACGGAGAAGCCGATGGCCCACACGGTCGCCGAGGTGCGCCTCATGACCGAGCTGGCGCGGAAGCACAAGGTGGCGACGCAGATGGGGACGCAGATCCACGCGGGGGACAATTACCGGCGCGTCGTGGAGAAGATCCAGGGGGGGGCGATCGGGAAGGTGACGGAGGCCCATGTGTGGCTGGGGGGGACGCAGTGGACGGCCTCCGGGGCGCCGAAGGAGGGCGGACCGGCGCCGGCGGGGCTGAACTGGGATCTGTGGCTCGGACCCTCTGAGGAGCGGCCCTACAGCAATCGATATCATCCGCTCAAGTGGCGCTGCTACTGGAATTTCGGCGGCGGGCACCTGGCGGACATGGGGTGTCACTACACGGATCTTCCGTTTTGGGCGCTCGGGCTGGGCCATCCGCTCTCGGCGGAGGCGGAGGGGCCGGAGGTGGACTCTTTTGGAGCGCCTCCCTGGCTGGTGGTGCGGTACGCGTTCCCGGCGCGTGGCGAGATGCCGCCGGTGAAGCTGACGTGGTATCACGGGGACGGGAAGGGTCCGGCGCAGTTCCTGGACGGGAAGCTCGGGGGCTGGAAGGGGGCGGGGGTGCTGTTTGTCGGGGAGAAGGGCCTGCTGGTCTCGAACTACGGGGCCCACAAGCTGTTGCCGGAGGTGGAGTTCAAGGCGCCGGAGCAGCCGATCCCGAAGTCGCTGGGACACCATCAGGAGTGGATCGAGGCGATCCGTGGGGGGTCGCCGGCGCTCTGCAATTTCGACTATGCGGGTCCGCTGGCGGAGACGGTGCTGCTCGGGAACGTGGCGTACCGGATCGGGAAGAAGCTGGAGTGGGACGCGGCGTCGCTGAAGGCGACGAACTGTCCCGAGGCGGACCGCTTCATCCGCAAGGAGTACCGGAAGGGCTGGGCGCTTTAGGCTCAACGAAACGGACGGTCTTGTTTCGATACTCGACTGCTCCACCATTGACCCCTAATTCTTATTAGCTCCCCACGACCTATTTAGTCGTAATCTGGAAGCAATTCAATTTGACTCCAAGCATGTGCATGATCACTGGGCAATTTCACGGACTTCCTTGGGCGAACAATTACGCTGCCAACATTAGGATCGTAAAAGGTAACGTGACGCCTATTCAATGTAACAAGATATGAATCTAAATTTAGTCCAGCCTCTACGCTTCGGTGAGCAGTAGGTCCAAGCCATCCATGCTGAATACACTCATAGAGAAACAACCATTCGGGCCTCTGCCAGCATCCACGCGTATTCTTTCTCAACGCAAGAGAGTCAATATTTGCTGAGGGTGCCAGCCCCGAAGCCTTCGCATGAGCAAGTACCGTAAGAACAATGGGGTCATCCATTCCGACGACAACTGCTACCGCATTGGATTTCAACGGTATTCCGAGCATTAGCAAGAGCCAAAGCGCCCAGGCAACCGCATTTCCGAGTTGTAGCGGAGCATTCTTCATCACTATTCTATGCAACACGTCGGAGATTGCCTGTACGTCAAGGGGCCAATTACGTAACCGTGCATTCAAAAACATCTTGGCGGCCCTGGAGACACTGTTCTCTTCGAACTCCATCGATGAAAGAGCAACAATCTGAGCCATACTCCAGACTCCGGACTTGAACTGGCAATTCGCGAGCATTCCCAGAAGATAGGTGATAGCTCGTGATCCAGGTTCACGCTCAAACGCGCAATCGGCCGCAGATCGCAATTGCTTCAGCGCCACCGTCACGGGCCCATTGAAGTTATGACGGTTGAGGTCATGTTTCCAAGAAGGCTCAATGGGCTGGGGAAGATCAATCACTCTCGTTTTAGAATGATTCAATGTCAGCCGAAATTGGGCAGCAACCTGGGCAAGCTCCACTTTAGCCCGTTCAGCTTCGGCTCGAGAGTCGAAGTACAGTTCGTAGTCATCAATTGTTCGAGTTCCCACAAGTGCGCCAATTCTCGTTGCCAACGGCAGCGTCCTGAAAGCTGTGGAGATTTGAGGTAAAGGCGTATCCTCCTGTGAAGCAATTGGTTGTTTCACAAACCGGCCGTTAGCGCGGCCAGCTTTTGGAGGGATACGCTGTGGAA
>CAZSCC010000464.1:0-6508 GCA_964604905.1 uncultured Planctomycetales bacterium | reverse complement strand
TTGGGCCTTGGGCCTTGGGCTTTGGGCTTTGGGATTTGGGTCTTGGGTTTTGGGATTTATCGCGGCCAGCTGCCGGATCGCCCCGCGCCCTGCGTAGCGAGCCGCAGAGCCCAGCTCCTCCTCGATGCGGAGCAGCTGGTTGTACTTGGCCATGCGGTCGCTGCGGCTCGCCGAACCGGTCTTGATCATCCCGGTGTTGAGCGCCACCGCGAGGTCGGCGATCGTCGTGTCCTCGGTCTCGCCCGAGCGGTGGGACATCATCGCGCCGTACTTCGCCTCCTGGGCCATGAGGACGGCGGCGACGGTCTCGGTCAGCGTCCCGATCTGGTTCACCTTGATGAGGATCGCGTTCGCCAGCCCCTCCTTGATCCCCTTCCGGAGGATCTCCGTGTTCGTCACGAAGAGATCGTCCCCGACGAGCTGGACCTTCTTCCCCAGCTTCACCGTGTGCCGCTTCCAGCCCTCCCAGTCGTTCTCCCCGAGCCCGTCCTCGATCGAGACGATCGGGTATTTCGAGCAGAGCCCCTCGTAGAGCGCGGTCATCTCGTCGCTCGACTTCCTCGACTTGTCGCTCTTCTTGAAGACGTAGTCCCGCTTCTCGGGGTCCCAGAGCTCGCTGGCCGCCACGTCGAGGGCGAGGTCGATCCTTCCCCCGTAGCCCGCCTTCCCGACCGCCTCCATCATGGTAGACAGCACCTCGTCGATCGAAGCCAGGTTCGGCGCGAACCCGCCCTCATCGCCCACGTTCGTCGAGCAGCCCTTCTTCTTCAGGATCCCCTTGAGCGCATGGAAGACCTCCACTCCCGCGCGGATCGCCTCCCGGAAGCACGGGAACCGCCTCGGCACGACCATGAACTCCTGGAAGTCGACCGTGTTGTCCGCGTGCGCGCCGCCGTTGATGACGTTCATGAACGGCACCGGCAGGGTGACGCCCTTCCCGAACGACAGGTAGTCGTAGAGCGGCTTCCCCTGCCCGTTCGCCGCCGCGCGGGCGACCGCCATCGAGACGCCGAGCAGCGCGTTCGCCCCGAGCTTAGACTTGGTCGGCGTCCCGTCCATCTCGATCAGGATCTCGTCGATCATCTTCTGGCCCGCCGGGTCCATGCCCTTCAGGCGCGGTCCGATGACGTCGTTCACGTTCTTCACCGCGGTCAGGACGCCCTTCCCGAGATAACGGGCCTTGTCGCCGTCCCGAAGCTCGATCGCCTCGCGCTCTCCGGTCGACGCGCCCGAGGGGACCGCCGCGCGGCCCAGCACGCCGTCCGCCAGCACGTCCACCTCGACGGTGGGATTCCCTCGGGAGTCGAGCACCTCCCGCGCCTTGACCGCCGTGATTTTCATCGCGATTCTCCGTGAAGGGAGCGGCCTTTCTAGCACGTCCCTTTAGGAGGGGCAACGTTTTTATTGCGGGCCATTACCGCGGGGGTATAATCCGAGCTATGCGACCCATCCTGATCCTCGCGCTCCTGACCGCCGGCTGCGCCCAGGAGCCCACCAAGGAAGAAAAAGCGCAGGCCACGCTATCCGCGCCCGCCTCGGGGGCGAGTTCGGCGACCGACTACACCTATCTCGACCGCTACGCCGGCCAGCAGGTCACGCTGACGGGGACCTTCCAGCACGACCGGGCGATCCACGGAATCGTGGTCCTCGAAAGCGGCCTCCGCGTCTACATCCCGCACTTCGACCTCCTGGCGCGGGGCGATGACTGGCTCAAGTACGTCGGCCACCGCTGTGCGGTCACCGGGGTCATCCACACCTGGACCAAGGACATCCCCGGGTACCACGGCGCCACGCTCCAGATCAGCGACTTCCGCGACTTCACCGGCTCGACCGGAGAATGACCTTCCGCAAGATCGACTACCTCGAGTGGGCCCGGACCCACATGGGGCGGGTGAAGTTCGACCTCGCCAAATCGAACATCAAGGGTGTCTCCAAGGAAGAGCTTGGCCTTACCCTCGACCAGATCGATCTCGCCTCCACGGACGACGACGGCGTCGCCGAATTGCGCGACCTGATCGCCAAACGGTACGGCGCCCCCCCCACGGGTGTCCTCGTGACCGCCGGCGCGACCATGGGCATCTTCCTTGCCTGCTCCGCCGTGCTCAAGCCCGGCGATCAGGCGATCCTGGAGTCCCCCAACTACGAGCCGCTCTACCGGGCGGCCGAACAGGCAGGCGCCGAGATCAAGATGCTGGACCGCCGCTTCGAGCGCGGCTTCCAGATCGACCTCGAGGAACTGGAGCGCACGGTCGGCCGGGGGACCCGCGCGATCGTCATGACCAACACCCACAACCCCTCGGGGGCCGCGACCAGTCCCGAGAAGATGATGACGATCGGCCAGATCGCCCGCGACTACGGCGCGACGGTGATCGTGAGCGAGGTATACCTCGACAACGCCTTCCTCCCCGGCCTCAAGCCCGCAGCGACGTTCGGGCCGAACATGGTCTCGATCGGCAGCCTGTCCAAGGTCTACGGCCTGGGCGGCCTCCGGATCGGCTGGATCGTCGCCGGAGAGGCGGTCCTGCGGAAGGCCCGGCTGATCCTGGACTATCTCGAGTGCGACCTCCCCGTCCCCAGCGAGAAGATCGCGGCGATCGCGCTCCGCAGGGCGCCGGAGCTCGTCCTCCGCTGCCAGCAGATCGCGTCGCGCAACATCAGGATCGTCTCCGAGTGGGTGGCTCGGCGCGGCGACATCCAGTGGGTCGAACCGCAGGGCGGGACGGTCTGCATGATCCGCCTCCCCTTCGGGGTCGAGGCGCAGCCGCTGGCCGCGCTCCTCCAGGAGAAGCATTCCACCCTCGTGGTCCCCGGCGAGTTCTTCTGGATGAGGGGATTCATCCGCCTTTCCTGCGGCATGGACGAGGACATCCTGAGGCAGGGGCTCAAGAACGTCAGCAAGGCCATCGACCAGATGAAAGCGAGGAGACCCTAGGAGCGGAATCACGAATCAACCCCGCCGGATGATCCTCGACGTACCCCGCCCCGCTCGCTAGAGTATCCGCACGTCGCTCGTTGTTTACTGATTCGCGATTCTCATTCCTTGAGGAATCGACCGCCATGAACATTGTCGCGGGTGTTCCGAAGGGCGACACCCTCGCCCGCTTCGTTTTCGAGGGCGATTTCGGATCGCTCGCCGCCGCCGCCAAGGACAACAACTTCTCGGGCAAGGAGAGGGAGATCCTGGTCGCGTATCCCGGAAAGCCGGCCAGACGCGTCATCGCGGCCGGCCTCGGGAAGAAGGAGAAGCTGACGCTCGAGAAGCTCCGGCGGGCCTCCGCTTCCATCGCGCTCCGGGCAAAGGCGCTCGGACTCGCGGATTTCTCGATCGTACCGCCCCCCGGGAATGCCGCCGAGCACACCCGGGCCGTCGTCGAGGGGGTGGCGCTCGCCCTCTACGAGTACAAGCGATACAAATCGAGGAACAACAAACCCCACGGGATCAAGACCGTCCGCGTCGACGGCGATGCCGGGCCGGTCCGCCGCGCCGAGGTCTATGCACGCGGCGCGTGCCTGACGCGCGACCTCGTCAACGACCCCCCCAGCGTCTGCACTCCCCGCTACCTCGCCGCCGCCGCGAAGGCGGTCGCGAAGAAGGGCATCGGCATCAAGGTCTTCGACGAGAAGCAGATCGCGAAGATGGGGATGGGAGGGCTCCTGGGGGTCGCGATCGGCTCCACCGAACCCCCGCGCTTCGTGCACCTCACGTACCGCTCGCCGGGAGCGAAGAAGACCGTGGCGATCGTCGGCAAAGGGATCACGTTCGACTCGGGAGGCCTCTGCATCAAGCCCGCCGACGGAATGCTGAACATGAAGGACGACATGTCGGGCGCCGGGGCCGTGATCGGGATCTTCTCCGCCCTCGCCGACCTCAAACCACGGGTCAACGTCCACGGCATCTTCGCCGCGACCGAAAACATGCCGGGCGGGTCGGCCTACAAGACCCGCGACGTGCTCCGCGCCATGAACGGGAAGACGATGGAGATCATCAACACCGACGCGGAGGGCCGCCTCATCCTGGCCGACGCGCTCTCCTACGCGTCGCGGCTGAAGCCCGACGAGATCATCGACCTGGCGACGCTGACGGGCGCCTGCGTGGTGGCGCTGGGCCCGGACATCTCGGCCATCTTCACGAAGAGCGACAAGCTGCAGAAGGGCCTCCTCGCGGCGGCTCAGCAGCAGGGGGAGAAGCTCTGGCCCCTCCCGCTCGAGGAGGAGTACTGGGACATGATCAAGAGCGACGTCGCCGACATGAAGAACTCCGGCGGCCGCTCGGCCGGCGCGATCACCGCGGCGCTCTTCCTCAAGGAGTTCGTGGACGAGGGGATCGCTTGGGCCCACCTGGACATCGCCGGGCCGGCGCTGGTCGAAAGCGACCGCCCCTACCGCCCCGCCGGCGGGACGGGCGTGATGGTCCGCACGCTCCTTCGCTACCTCGAGGAGCAGTAGTCGCAGCGTCCGTCGCTTGGATCTCGTGGAAAGGTCCTTCGACACGAAGTCGCGAAGTTCACCCAGTCATTCCCGGAATTCCTTGTGTCCCTTGTGACTTTGTGTTGAATCCGTCCTGGGGGGGTCGCTCGGGCCCGATCACCGAGGGAGCGCCAGAAGCCGCTCGAACAGCGAGAGATACCGCGGCACCATGGAGGCGATCGAGTAGTCGCGCTCGGCGATCGCCCGCGCCCGCAGGCCCACTTCCCGTCGCAGCGCGGGGTCCTCGATCAGCTTCGCCAGCCGTTCCTCCCAGAGCGCCAGCGTCCCCACCAGGAATCCGTTCTCACCCTCCCGGACGTACAGCCGGTTGGCGTTGACATCGGACGCGACGACCGGGAGGCCCGCCGCGAAGTAGGCGAGCAGCTTCGTCGAGACCTTTCCGCGCGTCCACGGGTCCTCGATGAGCGGCGCGACGGCGATGTCGAAGGAGCGGACGTCCCCCACTTCCTCGGCCGCCGAAAACGGCTTGTGC
Organism: uncultured Planctomycetales bacterium; assembly: GCA_964604905.1. Lineage (GTDB taxonomy): Bacteria > Planctomycetota > MHYJ01 > MHYJ01 > JACPRB01 > JACQFK01. The sequence goes on along the minus strand of CAZSCC010000464.1, from coordinate 1,548 downwards.
ACCAGGCGGACCCCCTCCATGACCAGCGCCTCCTCGCACACGATCTTGACCTGCAGGCCCTCGAATCGCCGGCAGAGGCGGGCGAGGGGTGCCTTGAGCACGTCCATCGAGTGGAGGTTGGACGCCGTCCCCATCCATCCGATCGTGACGCCTCCCGACGCGTCGCTCGCGGTCCGCGGGTCCCAGCGGGAGAGGTCGATCACCGTCGGGAGGACGTGCACCCGGTCGGCATCGCCCGCCGCGCGGCGCGCCACGTCCGCCAGGTACTCGTTGGTGGTGACGACCGCATCGGCCAGGCGCACCACGCGGCGGAACCTCCGGTCGCGCGTGGGCGAGTCCTTGACCGCCCCCTCGTCGTCCTTCTTGAGCGTGACCATGTCGTCGAACTCGAAGACGAGCACCTTCGAGTTCTTGCGCAGGCGGTTGACGAGGAGCTTCGGAAGCAGCCTCTTCTGTAGGACCACCACGTCGTAGCCCGCCGCCTTCCCCGCGACCGAGAGACGCGCCAGCATCCCGCTGGGCCATTCCTCGACGCTGCACTCCAGTCCCGCCTTCTCGAAATGGGGCACGAACTGGAGAATCCGCCACCGCGTGCTGGGCGTGTCCTTCTTGTTTGTGAGGAAAAGGACTTTCACGCGCTGGAGTATCCCACCGGGGAAGTCCCAAGTCCAGAGTCCCAAGCCAGTGTCCCCCGGGGTCCATTCCGGCCACACCGAGGACACGCGATTCTGGACTTGGGACTTCGGACTATTCCTTGGGGATGTTCCAGAGCGTGTAGTAGGCGACGTCGTGGAGGAGCGCCTTCCCCTCCGAGGAACGGAGGCCCGCCATCTTGAGCTCGTGGACGCTCCCGATCGCCAGGCCGTCCACGACCAACCGCGCGCGGAGGCCGTCGTCACTCACGGTCACGGCCTTGACCGTCGGCGTGGTCGGGTCCACCTCGGGGCTGCCGTACGCCGCTTGGTAGATGTAGGTCCACGTCTTCATGGCGTAGGTGGAGAGATTCCCGGCCGCGGCCCTGTCGGCGGGCTTCGTGAAGACGAGTTCGAACCCGTCGGGCTTCGCCCGCATCTCCAGCACCTCGAAAGGGACCTTCCCCGACCACACGACCTTGTCGAGAGCGCCCGGGGCGGTGCCGCGCGAGCCCCATCCGCGGTTGGTCCCGCCCACCCAGAGGGTGCCCTCGGGCGTCATGACCGTGGGGACGTTCCCCGAGCCGAACCCGACGCGGAACGGGATGCAGGCCCCCTGGTAGCGTCCGTTGATCTTCTCGAGGAAGCAGCGGTTCACCTGGCTGAACGACTGGTCGCTCACGAAAAGCTGCTTCTGGAAGGGGCCGAATTTCCCGCCCGTCGTGTCGCAGGCGACGCCGCTCGCCGAATTCCCCACCTTGCCGTGCGGGAGGAGGATCGTGGGCGGCTCGTACTCGGGGATCCGCGCGGCTTCGATGTGGAATCGGCTCCCGCTCTTCGGGGTCTCCGGCTTCGGCCCCATGTTCGGCGCAAGCGAGTACCACTTGTTGCCGTCTGGATGGCCGGCGAACGAGCC
>CAZSCC010000463.1:0-3348 GCA_964604905.1 uncultured Planctomycetales bacterium | reverse complement strand
TCTCCAACTCCCCACGCGCACGTGGGAAACGGGGCAGGTCCTGGCGACCGGAAACCGCATCTACGCCGCCAATCTGAACGGTTCAGCGATCCTCGCGATCGATCCGGACACCCTGTCCTGGACCGAACCCGCCCGGGTCCGCCGCCTGGCCGGGTTCGACGTGGATGACCGCGGCCTCTGGCTCCTGGAACTGCTGGACGACCCGGGCCGATTCCTCCTCCGGAATCCCGGCAGGGCCGAGCGGGAGATCGAAGGCAGCCCGGGCGACCGGATCCACTGGACCGCCGAGCATCTCGTTCTCTGGTCCGCCGCCGGCCGGATTTGCCTCGTCCCGAAGAGAGGAGGCCCGGAGCAGTCCCTGGAGGGCCCACCCGCCCTCCGGCTCCTCGGAGTCGACTACCGATCCGAGACCCTGTGGGCCACGGTGGACCGAAGGCTCCTCATCCTGAAGCCGGACGACCCGGAGTGGAGGCCGGCCCGGCTTCGATTGGAGCGATCGAGCTTGACGGAGAAGGACCTCGCGGACGGGATCGAGATGCTCGACTTCGGCCGCGACCGATTCGCCTTCCTCATCGGCGGCCTGATCTACGCGGGAAGGCCGGGGCCTGACGAACTGGCGGTCGAGGGGGCGATCGATCTCCCCGGGCAGGTCCGACGGATCGCCTTCAATACGCGGGACAAGGACGTCCTTCTGGCGTGGACGGAGCAAACGACGTGGGCCTGGGACCTGGCGGGCCGGGAGGGCATGAAGTTCTCCGCGTCGACCGTGCTTTACTTCGATCCGCGCTACAGGAGGGCCGTGAGGATCTCGAAGGACGCCCTGGCCTTCGACCCGCCCGACCGGCCGGACGGCTCCAGCCGACGCCTCGTGCTCGATGAGTTCGCGAGGGGGGTCAATCAGCTCTGGCGCGCCTTCAGCTGCGCGCCGGATTTCGGGGCCACCGTCGTGACGTGTCTCACGCCCGTCGGGCTGATCCTGAGTCCCTTGGGATTGACCAAGCCCCTGTTTGGGCGCTGGTAGGAACCCGGCACCGGAAAAAAAGAGGGCGGGGCCCACACCAACCTGCCCGGAGGCGCACACCTCCGAACCGACCGGTACAGGCCCCGCCGCCAGGGTAAGGGGCTTGGAACGACGACCCTCCCCCTCCCCGCGGGAAATAGAAATGCCCCGTCCGTCGTGCGACTTTCGGGGCATCTGTCTGGGGAGAACTGGGGGTTTATGGATTAAGGGTTTGGGTCTCCCTTTGGGGTCTTCGTCACCAGCTTGTCAACCGACGTCTGAGAGTTAGACGAAGAGCTCGCGTGAATGTTGCCGGAAAAGAACCGCCGTTCGAGATTTTTCCAGGGACTACGCGCGCGGAGGCTTCGGAGGACGGAGCCGGGTGGTCTCGCTCAGGACCTTCTTCGTGAAGTCGGGCGGGACGTCGATGCGGATCTTCTCGGTGTCCTTCACGACCTGCTTGAGCTGCTCGAACTCGGCGCGGGCCTTGCCGTCGGTCTCGAGCCGGCGCTGGAGCCGCCGGGTCTCCGACTGGGTCGCTTCCCCGTCGATCGCCCTGTGGAGGAGCTTCTTCTCGTCCTTCTTCGTCATGCTGCGTTACTCCTTACCGTCGGTCCGACCCTTTTCCTTGGCCGCCTTCTCCCTCCAGAAGGTATCGACATTGGGCGACAGGCTCTGCCGCAGCATCTCCCGGGCGCGGTAGGCGCGGACCCGGACGGTGTCGGCCGGCACCTCGGTGATCGCCGCCACGTCGCTGTAGTCCATCCCCTGGAGGTGGCGGAGCACGAAGGCCTCCCGGTAGAGATAGGGGAGCTTCTGGACCGCCTCCCGCATTTTCTGGGAGAGCTCCGTCTGGAGGACCACGCGGGGGGCCTGCTCCTGGGGGTTCCCTCCCATCGCGGCCAACTGCTCGTCGTCGGCGCTCTTGGCGTGCCGGGACTTGGCCTTGAGGTAGTCCTTGCAGAGGTTGAGCGCGATCTGGTAGAGCCAGCTGGAGAACTTCGACTTGCGCTGGAACCGGGGGAGCCCCTTGAAGGCCCGCACGAACGCATCCTGGGCGATATCCTCCGCCTGGTGGCGGTCGCCGAGCATGGCGTAGCCGAGGTTGATGATCCGGGCGCTGTACTTGTCGACGAGCCGGCCATACGCCTCCGGGCTGCCCTCCAGGCACTTCGTGATGAACGCGCTGTCTTCGACCAAGACGGTCCGCCTTTCAAAGGACGACTGAGCCGAACCAGTATAACCGCCCAATTTCCACCCCGCAACGACTCCCCGCCCCCCGCATCCTCCTGCCTCTGGGCTTTGTCCGCCCTCCCCGGCACCAATTCCTTGACTCGGTAAAGCTCGTCTGTAGAATGCGGGCACCCCGGGGGGCGTTTTTATGCCGGACGGTCGGGGCGGCGGCTCGATGTGGAACCTGCTGACCGTCGGGACGATGTTGGTCGCCTCCCTCGTGGTCGGATACCTGTTGGGAAGCACGCTGGATCGCAGGCTGGGGACGAATCCGTGGTTGACCGTCGTCGGCGTACTCCTGGGAACAGCAGCGGGGTTCGTGGGACTCTTCCGCACGGTTTCGCGTAACCTGAAATGATCGACAGCCTCCGGCTCAAGCGGCTCCTCCTCCCCGCGGCCGTGCTTTTTTTCATCGCCTCCGGGACCGCCTTTCTGGCCGGAGCCCCGGCGTGGGGCGGAGGCCTCGCCCTCGGCTTCGCGCTGGGCGCCCTCCCCTTCGCCTCCTGGGCGTGGATCGCCGCCCGGGGCCTCAAGAGCCCCCGGGCCCGCCTCCTGGTCGTCTTCCTCCTGGTCGTCAAGCTCGGGATCTACTCGGGCGCCCTCTATCTCTTCGTCACCCGCCACTGGGTCAACCCTCTCGGCGTCATGATCGGCATCACCGGGGTGGTCGCGACCGTCGGCATCGGCGCCCTCCTCCCTCCGGCGCCGGCGAAGGAGGCCGCGTAGATGCTCCAGGAACACGGCCCCGCCGCGGCTCCCCACCACGGGCCTCCCGATTCGATCTTCACCGGGATCTGGAAGGCCGTCAAGGAGACCGACCTCGGCCACTGGTACCGCTTCAACGAGGAGAAGAGCCACCTGGGGATGTTCTGGTTCGACGCGATCGGCTTCTCCCTGATGGCGTCCGTCCTCCTGATCGTTCTGGCCACCCTGGCGACGAAGAACTACGGCAAGGTCCCCCGCGGACTCCAGAACGTCTTCGAATGGGCCGTCGGACTCCTGCGGGGCCTCGTCCAGGGCTTCATGCCCGGCCCGCAGGGGGACAGGTACCTCCCCTACCTGGGGAGCGTCTTCCTCTTCATCTTCACCCTGAACATGCTGGGCGTCATCCCCCT
>CAZSCC010000462.1:0-37425 GCA_964604905.1 uncultured Planctomycetales bacterium | reverse complement strand
CAGCGTCTCGACAGCTGGCATTGGGCCCTGCTCCTGCCGGGAGACGCCACCCCGGAAGTGGCCCCGCTCGGGGGCGGGCAACATGTCCGGCGAGGACGATACGATCGTGCAGTGGTGCATGGCGGACGCCACGCTTCCCAGCACCCAGAACGACACGGCTAGCAAGGACGGATTCTACCTGGCCACCGCGGACACGTGGCCCGTGGCTCCGGCCACCAGTCCCTATCGCGGGATGACCTCCGCCAGCGGCCTCGATACGACGGAGTTCACGACCGGCGCGGGCAACGGCACGACCGCCATGCCCGCCGACCCGGTGCAAGCCTCGGCAGCGCTCAAGGTCGCCGACGGGGCGACCTACAACGGCGACCTCCACATGACGACCGTGGCGGCAGCGTTCGGCGACGCGCAGTTCGCGGTCCTCATGCTCGGGACCAACGACGTCCCCCAGAACGACCTGGCCGGGTTCACCACGCGGCTCACCTCGATCGTCAACGCGCTCGAGGCGAAGAACATCGTGGCCGTTCTGAGCACGATCCCGCCGCGGACGGTCGGCAACGTTGTCCCCTACAACGACGCGATCCGCGCGCTCGCCCAGAGCCGCGGCCTCCCGCTCATCGACTACTACGCCGAGATCCTCGCGCGCCAGCCCGGGACCGCCTGGCAGGGGACGCTCATCAGCGGCGACGGGGTCCATCCGACGGGCGCCGCGGCCGGGGCCAACCCGTACGTGAGCGGCGGAAGTTCGGCGACCCACACCACCGGGACCAACGCCGCCACCGACGGCTATCTCCTGCGCAGCTGGCTCACGATCCAGAAGCTCAAGGAGGTCTACGACTACATCGTGCTCAACAATCCACCGGCCACTACACCGTCGCCCACACCTCCTCCCTCGCCCAAGACCAGCACTTCCGGCTCGAACAACAATCTGGCGCATCGCTGCGGCTGTGACTCGATCGCCGGCGCTTCGCCGTTCGCGCTCGGGCTGGCGGCGCTCCTGGGATTGGGCCTGGCGACTTTCCGCCGCCGCTAAGGTCACTTTTCGCCCGCCCGGCGCAATCTCCTCAGGGGACCCGAGGATTTCCACTGGAAGGAGGAAGCCGTGAGGACGATCGCGCTGCTCGCCATCCTGGCGGCCCCGCAGGCCGCGCCCGAGATCCCGAAGGAGAAATTCGACCGCCTGCACGCCCTCATCAAGCCGCAGGGCGGCGAGTTCGCGTGGTACGAGGAGATCCCCTGGCTGACGGGAATCCAGGAGGCCCGGGAGAAGGCCGCCAGAGAGGACAAGCCGATCGTCGTCTGGTGCTCCGCCGACGGCCAGCCCTGCGGCGCGACCTGACACCAGGGCTTCACGGGTCGCGTGCTGACCTTTTACGGCAAGGGCAAGGAATCGCGGATCGCGCTCATGAAGGAGAACTTCGTCCCCGTGATCCTGGACGGCTACCTTCGCGGGACGGCCGCGGAGAAGGAGTTCCTGAAGGGCTGCGGGATCGTGGGGAACGGCTTCACCTACCTCTCGGCCGGCGGGAAGAAGCTGGGCGGGGATTCGTACCTGGGCGCCAACGGCATGGCGAAGGCGCTGGAGGAGTACCGGAAGCTCCCGGAAGAGGATCGGAAGCCGAAGGTCGTCCGAGCGGAGGACGTGGGAAGCTCCGCAAGCCTGCCCGTCGCGCCGCCGTCCGGCGGCCTCCGGGCCAACGTCTACTTCACCTACCTCGAGCAGGACGGGAAGGGTGAGCACCGGCGGGCGCTCTGGCACGTCGAGGGGCAGCCGGGCGACGAGCCGGGCTCGGGCGCCGGGCGGAACCAGGTCCTCACGTTCGTCGACAAGTTCTGGCTCACCGGGGCGGAATGGAAGTCGCTCCTCCCCGAGAACCCGGCGAAGGGGCAGTCCCTTCCGCTTCCCGAGGCGATCCAGCGCCGAATCGTCCGCTACCACGCGCTCGACATGGCCCACCGGTCGACGGGCGACAAGGTCCGCTCGGCAAACTTCACCCTGACGGTCGAGGAGGCCTCGGCTGAGGGCGTGACGCTCCGCCTGGAGGGCGCCACCGAGACGGGCGTCGCGTTCGAGGAGGCGCCGCTCGACGGGAAGAACTCCGAGGCGGCGGGCCTCTGCGGGGCCGAGCTCAAGTGGCTCGGCACGCTCCACTATGACGCGAAGAAGAAGGCCTTCGACCGCTTCCAGATCGTCGCTCTCGGGAACGGCTGGGGCGGCAACAAGAAGCAGGCCGCGACGACGAACTTCTACCGCGGCGGCGATCACCGTCGCTGGCCGATGGGGGTCGCCCTCGAGCTCCTGACGACCGACCGCCCGATCGACCGCATCCCCCCGCAGAACGCGAACCCCTACCGTGCCGGCGACGCCTACTTCGGGAAGGGTAAGTGATATGATGAAGCAAGCCGCTTATTTTATCATATCGGTCCTGGCGGCGTTTCCCGCCCGGGCGCAGGATCGGGGCGGGGCGGAATCGTTCGAGAAACGGCATGCGCTCATGAAGCCCCAGGCGGACGAATGGAAATGGGCGCAGGTCCCCTGGATGTCCGACCTGGGCGAGGCCCGGAAGAAGGCCGCCGCGGAGGGGAAGCCCCTCTACGTCTGGACCATGGCGGGCGAACCGCTGGGCCAATGCTGACACGGCGGGTTGATCGGCCGGTCGGAGATCGGCCAGCAGGAGAACAGCATGAAGCTCGTCCGGGAGAACTTCGTCCCGGTCGCGCTCGGGTTCCTCAACGGCGGGGGAGGCAACAGCCTGGGGGCGCAGACGCCCTCCGGCAAGGCGCTGTCCGGTGAGCTCCGCGAGGCCCTGAAGAAGTGGAAGGACCTGCCCGACGAGGAACGCCGTAAAGTCGAGCCGCCGAAGGTGAATCCTCCCCGGCTGCCGCCGGGCGGGCTGGCGATCCGGGTCTACATGCGGCCGCTCAAGGGGTCGCCCGGGGGCGACCCGCAACGCATCTCCGAGGAGGAGATCCGCAAGAACCCCAAGGACTTTCCGACCTGGGTGATCGACCCCTCGGAGAAGCGGTTCTCCGCGCGACTCTACGCCGAGCCCATGGGGGACATCCTCTGGCTCACGGCGGAGGAGGTCCAGTCGCTGCTGCCCCAGAATCCCCAGGTGGGAGCGACTTTTTCCGTCCCGGCGCCGGTCGCCCGGAGGATCACCCGCATGCATCTCAAGAACGGCACCCAGGGATGGTTGGGCTACTGGCCGCAGGACCACGTCCGGAGCGAGACGATGACGCTCCGCGTGGAAAAGGTCGCGCCGGTCCTCCGGATGAGGCTCGAAGGAGCGGTCGTCATCGCGGATCAGGCCGACGTCTCGCGGTCCAAGCTCGGGTATCAGCCGCAGATCTCGGGCGTGCTGGAATACGATCCGTCCAAGAAGTCCTTCAGCCGGTTCGATCTCCTGGCGCTCGGCGACTATTGGGGGCCGCCGGGGGACTACTCGCGTCCCGGACGGAATCCGCTGGGGGTCGCCTTCGAGCTCTGCCGCGGAGACCACCCGATGGACCAAGCCTACCCCTTCGCACTCTACTTCCCCGGCAAGGACGCCTACTTCCGCGCGGAGTCGGTGAAATGAAGTCCGTCGCTTTCCTCTGCTTCGCGATCCTCCTCGGAGCGGCCCAGGAGGGGCGGGGACGGACCCGCGCGGAGACCGGGCGCCCGAAGAATTTCCCCCACCGCATCTGGGCGGCGTGCGATTTCGAGGCGCGCACGCCCGACTACGCGTGGTTCGGCCCGGCCGAGACGAAGAACCTTCCCGCCTATCCCGGGAACGCCACTGCGCTCGGCGTGAGCGAGAAGCCTTACGGGAAGACCAGCGCGCTCATGACCGGCATCAACCCCGTCCCCGGGCCGTGCATGGGCAAGGTCAACTCGATGTACGCCCGGTACTTCCTCAAGGGCGGGACCGAGGCCACGTTCCAGCACTTCAGCCTCTCGTCGAACGACAACAACCACGTCCGCGTCTCCGGCCTGACGGAAGGGAAGTGGTCGGAGGTCACGGTCAACTTCAGCCGCGACGGGCAGCGGAACGACGGGAAGCCCGGCGTCCCGTTCAAGGACGGCGAGCGGATGGACGACCTCAAGATCTTCGTGGGGAAGCCCGGCGACGGCAAGGACTACGAACTTCTCGTCGACGACGTGATCTTCTTCGCCGACGACCCCGACCTTCCTCCCGAGACGGAGCCCTTCCCGAACCGCGTGATCTTCCTCGCCGCGTTCGACACCGGCATCGATCCCAGGGGCCGCCCGAAATACTGGCCCGGCGAGTTCGAGATCGTCACCAAAGACGCCCCCGCCGGCCGGTATTGGGGCACGGCCCGCGCGGTCCCGAAAAAAGACGGCAAGGGCAAGTGGATCCGTCTCCAGATCGAGCCGCCGCGGCCCGTCGGCGAGCGCACGAAGCTCCGGTTCCGGTACCACCTGACCGGCTCGCGCGTTCTGACGGTCCAGACGTTCGACGCGACCGACCAGGACAACCGCCACGTGCGGCTCAACGATCTCAAGAATGGCGAATGGTCCTTTCTCCACGTGGACTTCACCCGCGACGGGAAGCGGAACGACGGGAAGGAGACCCCCTTCGCCGCGGGCCACAAGGTCGACGACCTCTTCTTCTTCGTCGATTCCGAGGCGGACCTCTTCGTGGACGAGGTGACGCTCTACGACGCGGGGCGGCCGTAGGTCGGTTATCTTCCGGACCGTTGCCGCCACTAATTCTTCGGAAGAATCAGGCCGCTGGGGAGGATCGTCGATGCGTCGATTCCCGTTCCTCGTCGCGATCGCCCTCGCGGTCGCGCAGCCGCTCCTGGCCCACGAGCACGCCCCGCGCGTCCTCGGTCCCCACAACGCCGACGCCTACAGCATGAGGACCTTCGCCGAGTTCCCCCGCTGGCGCGACCTCAAGGGGGACGCGAAAGTCTACGAGGTCTTCAAGTACCTCGCCGACCGCCGCACCGGCATCTTCCCGATGGGCGCCGGCGCGTGGGAGGGGAAGGACGCCGTGTACGACTTCGGCTTCGTCCGCGATCCCGTCAAGATGATCAACGTCTACAGCGCGGGCTATTGCGACATGCTGGGGCCCACGATGGCGGGCGTGATGAAGGACATGGGCATCGGCCCCTCGCGAACGCTCAACCTCCCGGGCTGGGGACACGTCGTCGCCGAGGTGTTCTACGACGGGAAGTGGCACTACCTCGATCTCGACGTGCGCGCCGCCTTCCGCCGGCCCGACGGCTCGCTCGCCTCGATGGAGGAGGCGAAACAAGACGACTCACTCTGGAAGGGCGGGAACAACCCGCTCTTCTTCCCGCTCGACAACCTGGAGAACACGCGGAAGGTCTACGCGACCACGCCCGTCCAGGTCCGCCACGGGGTCAACATGGGCGGCGCCACGATGGACTACGTGCTCCGCCGCGGCGAGACCTTCACCCGCTGGTGGCAGCCGCAGCAGGACCGTTGGAGCCACCACGAGTCCTACAACAAAACGCCGTTTCCGCGCGACCTGATCGAAAAGGAGCCCCGGGGGCCCAAGTGCAAGCACCCCAGCTTCACCGTCCACACCCGCGGGAACGGCCGGTTCGTCTACCGCCCCGACCTGACGGAGAAGTCGGGAGATTTCGCCGACGGGGTCTATGACGCGAAGAACGTGCGGCCGGGTCCGGCGGGCCTCGCTGGCGACGGAACCGCGATCTTCGAGGTGCGCTCCCCCTACGTGATCGTCCCCCGCGTGGGGAAGGTGGAGTCGACCGAGGACGACGTCGAGGCGTCGGTCGTGAAGCTCGACGCGACGGGAACGACGATGTCCGTCTCGGTCGACAACGGCCTCACCTGGACGGCCCCCGCGTCGCACGACCTCACGCCGCTGGTGAGCGGCCGGTACGGCTACCTTCTCAGGTTCGATCTCAAGGGCGAGGGCGCCCTGGTACGATCGCTCGAGATCACGACCTGGGTCCAGGTCCACCCGGCGTCGCTCCCCTCCCTCCGGAAGGGGAGGAACGAGATGCGCTACGTCACGGGCGACCATCACGGCCTGGACGGCCACGTCGTGGAGATCCGGACGAACTCGGGCGACCGGGCGGACTTCCTCAAGGTCCTCTCGGAGCCGCCGAAGGACTACGACTTCAGTCGCACCTCGAGCCGCGCGCGCGGGCCGTTCGTCGCGAAGGTCGAGGCCCCGCCCGGCATGAAGATCGCCTGGTTCTCCGCGGGCGGAAACTTCACGGCCCACCAGGGCGACGCGGCGCCGAAGACGAGGAACACGATGGCCTGGAGCGCCGATCCCGCGGGGGAATTCCGCGAGTTCTACCGCGCCGACGTCCCCGCCGGGCAGAACCACTGGCACAGCAACGCCGACGTGGAGGTGAAGCTCGACAGTCCGACGAAGACGGTCCACCTCCGGTACGTCGGCGATCCGGGCGTGAACAACCTGCGGATCTACGCCCATGCCGTGGAGGAGAAGGCCTCCGCTCCGTCGCCGGTGACGATCACCCACGCCTGGAGGGAGAAGGGCGAGCTGAAGAAGAAGACCGTCACCCTGGAGAAGCCGGGGCCGTACGAGGTCACGACGGAGGACGAGCCGGTCGACGAGTCCATCGAGCTTTCCATTCCGGGAGGAACGCGATGATCCAGCTGGCCGCCGCCCTGATCCTGGCCACCGGCGATCCGTCGTGGGTCGAGGCCATGAAGAAGACCCATGCCAAGTTCACGGGCGAGAAGGGGACCTTCGCCCACTTCGGCGACTCGATCACCATCACGATGGCCTTCTGGTCGTCGCTCCAGGGCGGCGGGAAGAACATGACCCCCGAGACGCAGGAGGCGTTCAAGCGGGTCCAGGGCTACATGAAGGCCGACTGCTGGAGCAAGTGGAAGGGGCCGGACTTCGGGAACAACGGATCGATGACCATCCGGTGGGCGCACGAGAACGTCGAGAAATGGCTCAAGAAACTCAACCCCGAGGTCGCGCTCATCATGTTCGGCACGAACGACCTGAACGGCGTGCCCCTTGAGGAGTACGAGAAGAAGACGCGCGAGGTCGTCCAGCGCTGCCTGGACAACGGGACGATCGTGATCCTGACCACGATCCCCCCCCGGAGCGGGATGCTCGAGAAGTCTAAGAAGTACGCCGAGGCGGCGTCGAAGGTGGCCGCCGAGCTCAACGTCCCCCTCTGCGACTACTTCGGCGAGTGCCTCAAGCGCCGGCCGGACGATTGGGACGGCGCGGCGGAGAAGTTCTCGGAGCACAAGGGCTACGACGTCCCCACGCTCATCGCGCGGGACGGCGTCCATCCGTCCAACCCGAAGGCGTTCGGCGGGGACTACTCGGAGGAGGGGCTTCGGAGCAACGGCTTCGTCCTCAGGAACTACGTCAGCCTGAGGAGCTACGACCAGGTCCTCTCGCACGTCCTTCAGCCGAAATGAGGCCCGTTTTCCTCCTCCTCCTGCTCTCCTGCGCGACTCCGGCCGCGGCTCCGGGCGACCGGCCGAACATCCTCTTCATCCTGACGGACGATCACCGCCCCGACGGCGTGGGATGCGCCGGAAACGACGGCGTGCGGACGCCTCACCTCGACCGGTTGGCGGCCGAAGGTGCTTTCCTCGAACGCTTCTACATCGCGGCTCCCCTCTGCTGTCCGAGCCGGGCGGCCTTCCTCTCCGGGCTCTATCCCCACCAGAACGGCGTCGCGGACAACCGGCGGCAGCCCGACCTCAAGTCCGGCGAGCCGACGATCGCCCAGGCGCTGGGGAAGGTCGGGTACGCCACCGGCTTCGTGGGCAAGTCCCACATGGGCGGCGACCCTCGACGGTGGGGGTTCGGCGAGGTCCCCCTCTGGTTTCCCGGGGGGAGCACGGGCCATCTCAACCCGAAGCTCAGGGTGGACGGCGTCGAGAAGGAGATCCCCGGCCGGATCACGACCCTCTTCATGGACGCCGCGCTCGACTGGATCGGCAAGCGCGGGAGCGAGCCGTGGTTCCTCTGGCTGGCCACGACCGCGCCGCACGGGCCCTACCTCCGCGACCCCGCCCATCCGTACCGCAAGGAGGAGATCAAGGCGCCCCCGATGTGGCCCCAATCCCAGCCCCTCGGGAACTTCCCCTGGGACGCCTACTATTCGGACATCAGCATGCTCGACGCGGAGATCGGCCGCGTGATCGACCGGCTCCGCAGTACCGGCCTCCTCGACCGCACCCTCGTCTTCGTCGCGGGGGACAACGGGATGATGCAGGGGAGCCACGGCCATCCCCACAAGCAGGTCTGGTACGAGGAGTCCGTCCGCTCGTACGCGATCGCGCGGTGGCCGGCGAGGATCCGCCCGGGCACGCGAGCGGCGAGCCCGATCTCGAGCGTGGACCTCTACGCCACGCTCTGCGACGTGACGGGCGCCGCGCGGCCGGCCCGCATGGAGGCGGTGAGCATGCTCCCCGCGCTCGAGGGGCGCGAGCCGCTCCGCAAGGCCGCCTTCTCCGAGGTCCGCGCCTGGGCCGACAAGCCGGGCGAGCTCGAGACCCATTGGCAGATGGTCCTGTCGGGCCGCACGAAATACGTGCGCCTCGAGGACGGCCGGGAGATCCTCTACGACCTCGGGGGCGATCCCGACGAGATGCGGGACCGCGCGGCCGACCCGGCGTTCGCCCGGACGCTCGACGGGATGCGCGCCCTCCACCGGCGGTGGCTGCAGGAGACGCCCCCGCCGCCGCGGGCGTTCCCGTTCGACGAGGCCTCCGCCCGGGGATACCAGAAGGCCTGGGCCGACTCGCTGGGGGCGCCTGTCGAGGTCACGAACGCGGGGATCGCCTTTGTCCTGGTGCCGCCCGGGTCGTTCCTCATGGGCTCGCCCGCCGACGAGCCGGGCCGCAAGGCCGACGAGGCGCTCCATCGGGTCACCCTCACGCGCCCGTTCTACCTGGGAAAGCACGAGGTCACCGTCGCGCAGTTCCGCGCATTCGTGGAGGCTACGGGCCACGTCACGGACGTGGAGAAGAGCGGGGGCGGGAACGCGCACGACGCGAAGGCCGTGTGGAAGCGCACCCCCGGGACGTCGTGGAGGAAGCCGGGCTACGCCGGCCCCCACGAGATTCGGGACGACCACCCGGTCGTCCATGTAAGCTATTCGGATGCTCAGGCGTTCTGCCGCTGGTTGGGACGGGATTTCCGGCTGCCCACCGAGGCCGAGTGGGAGTGGGCGTGCCGCGCGGGGAGCGCCGCGCGGTTCGCGTGGGGCGCCGACGAGGATGCGACGGGGAAGCTCGTCAACGCGGGCGACCGGTCGCTCCAGCGCGTCCATCCGGAGTGGCCCCGGAAGACGATGCCGATGGACGACGGCCATCCGTTCGCAGCGCCCGTGGGGAGCTACCGGCCCAATGGCTTCGGGCTGCACGACATGCTGGGCAACGTCTGGGAGTTGTGTTCGACTCGGCACGGCGCCTATCCGGCGGAGCCGTCGACCGACCCGGGGGACCTCGGCACCCAGGAGAGCTTCGACGTGCGGGGCGGCGGCTGGAGCAACGAGCCCCACGACGTGCGGTGCGCCGCGCGGAACAGCGATCCGCCCCGTTTCGGCCACAGCAACCTCGGGTTCCGGGTCGCGATGAACCTGCCATGACGAGAGCGAGATGGGTCCTGGCCTTCCTGATCGCCGGTTGCGCGACGCCTCCACCGGCGCCCCCTCCGAAGCCGCCGGACGGGACGGCGGTCCTCGATGCGCTCGAGGCTCGCGTGAAGGAGGTCCTGGCCTCGATCGACCACCCGGCGGACCGCGCGACGTGGGAGCGCGAGGTCCCCCGCCTCCGCCGGGAGCTCCGGGCGTCGCTTGGGATCGACCGGCTGCCGAAGCCCAGGGCGCCGCAGGCGCGCGTCGTGGGCACGCTCGACCGCGGCTCCTACCGGGTCGAAAAGCTCGCCTACGAGACCCTCCCCGGGATGGAGGTCCCCGCCCACCTCTACGTCCCGAAGTCCGAAGGGCGCCACCCCGCGATCCTCTTCGTCCCCGGCCACTGGTACGCCGACAGTAAGTCGAAGACCGATTTCCAGGCGTTCTGCATCGCCATGGCGAAGCGAGACTTCGTCGTCCTGGCGTACGACCCGTTCGGCCAGGGCGAACGCGGGATCTCGCTCCGTGACCACCGCCGCACCGAGCTTCTCCCGATCGGCGTCGCGCAGCAGGCGATCGTCGACTTCGAGTCGCTCACGGCCCTCGAACTTCTCCTCGCGCGTCCCGAGGTCGACCCGCAGCGGATCGGGATGACCGGCGCGTCTGGCGGCGGCTTCAACAGCTGGATCGTCCCCTCGCTCGACCCGCGCATCGCGGTGACCGTGCCGGTCGTGGGCACCAGCGAATTCCTCGAGCAGATCAACGCCGTCCGCGAGCGCGATTGGTACGACGCGAAGGAGCACTGCCACTTCATTCCCGGCCTGCTCCGGTACGCGAACAACCACGAGCTCGTCGCGATGGTCGCTCCGCGGCCCCTCATGATCATCTCCGCCCACAACGACCACAGCTTCCGTATCCCGGGGAACCGGGCGATCGCGGAGTACGCGGGCCGGCTCTATCACGCGCTCGGAGCGCCGGAGAAGGCCGCCTACGTCGAGGACGAGACGGAGGGCCACGGCTACCAGAAGAAGAAGCGCGAGGCCGCATACGGATGGTTCCTCAAGTGGCTGAAGGGCGAGGGGGACGGATCGCCGGTCGCGGAGCCCGCGCTCGAAGTCGCTCCTTGGGACGCGCCCGAGTTGCGCTGCTTTCCGGAGAACCGATCGTCGGGACCGGGCCTCGTCGCGCTCGCGAAGTCGCTGGACGTCCCACTTCCCGTGCCCTCGACTCCCCGGTTCATCACGTCGGACGCGCTTGCCGGAGCTCTCGGGATCTCCCTCCCTCCCCGCCTCACCGGCACGTCGAAACTCGAACGGGGTTTGCGGATGAACGAAGGAGGCGTCGTCTCGGAGCAGGTCTCCTGGACGATGCGGGACGGCCTGGCGATCCCGGCCGTCCTCGTCCGCTGCGGCCGGCCGGCGAAGGGCGTGCTCGTCGCGGCGGCCGATGCAGGGAAGCAGTCGCTGCGCGACCACGCGGTCGTCCGCCAGGCGCTGCAGGCCGACTGGGACGTCCTCCTCGTCGATCCGCGGGGGATGGGCCGCCTCGCCACCTCGAAGCCGGGCTGGACGTTCGCGGTGAGCCTCCTCCTGGGGGAGAACTTCGTGGGCCGCCAGGCCATGGACCTCGTGGGAGGCTGGCGCGCGCTCTATGCCCTCCCGGAGTTCCGCGGGAAGCCGATCGCGATGTTCGGGTCGGGGCCTTCCGCGTCGATGGCCGCGCTCTACGCGTCGGTCCTCGAGCCGCGCGTCGCGGGCCTCGCCACCGAGGGGGGCTTCGCGAGCTACGGCAGCTTCATCGATCGCCCGAAGACCCACCCCGGCTCCCATCGCCTGCTCAAGGCGGGCCAGGAGGCCGGCCACCGGGTCGACGAGGAGATCCTCGCCGAACTCATCCCCTTCGGAGTCCGTCGTCGGTTCGACCTCTCGGGCCTGTACGATTCCTGCGCCCTGAGGGGGCCGATCTCCATCCTGAGCACGATCGACGGGGATTTCGAAAAGCAGGTGAGAGGGCCGCTCCGTGACTTCTTCGAGCGCCTTCCGGCCAAGGATGTCCCCGTCCAACCCCTGGGCGCGAACGTCTCGGCCCCCGTGGAGCGGGGGATGTTCCCGAACAAGGTCCACGCCGTCGAGGACTACGAGACCGGCATCGAGTCGCGCTGGTGGATGGCGGGGAGGCTCGAGACGGAGAACGTCCCCCCCGGCAGCCGGCGCGCCTGCCGCGGGACGCTTGCGAACGACTTCGACGACAAGATGGGCGACCCCTCGCGGATCTTCACGGCGGTCATCTTCAATCCCGTGCCCGGGCCGCCCATGGGGAAAAAGCCGCGGCTCTCGTTCCGGTACTGGCTGAAGGGATCGTCCGACCTTCGCGTCCAGATCTACAGCCTCTCGAACGGATACCATCGCCACCTTACGCTCAAGGACCTGCCGCAGAAGTCGTGGCGATCGTGCGCGGTCGACATGACGGCGGCGCGGCGTCCGGACGGGAGCGGCGGGCCGCTCTCGGAGGACGAGCGGATCGACGACATCCAGTTCTATGCCGATCCCGCCGCGGAGCTTATCATCGACGACATCGTGCTCTACGACGCGGCCTCTCCCGAGGAGACGGAGCCCTTCCCGAAGCGCGTGATCTTCGCGGGCGGGTTCGACACGGGCCGGAAGGGAAGAGAGTGGCCGGGGGACTTCGAGATCGTGGGCCACGAGAAGCCCCAGACGTGGAAGGCCGCCCGATCGGTGCCCCATCCGGTAGACGGGACCCCGTGGATCCGCCTGGACCTGCGGGGCGAGCGGCCCCTCGGGGTCGATCCCCGGCTCCGGTTCCAGTACCGTGTCGCCGGGGACCCGGGGAGCCTGAAGGTCGTGCTGGTCGGCCGCGCGAAAATGGAGCAGGAGGTCGTGGAGTTCACCCGCTTCAACAAAGCCCCCTGGTCGATGCTGGGGGTGATCTTCGACGAGCGGCTCGATCGGGCGGACGAGGTGCGCCTGCACGTCCCGGCGGGGAGCGAACTCCGGGTGGACGACGTCATCCTCTATGAAAAGGGGGACGGGAAATGACGGCCCTTCTTCTCCTGCTGCTCGCGCAGGACGCGGCGACGTTCACCTTCTCCGAGCGCGAAGGAAGCAGCTTCCCCGGAACGCTGCACGGGCGGGAGACGGTGACGGTGGACCTCACGAAGCTTCCCAAAGGGGTCGCGATCTACCGCGCGGTCTTCCGTCCGGGACGCGACGAGAGCGAGGCATTCGCCGCGCGCGACCGGGGCGTCAAGGTCACGGTGACGGGGAGCGGCGAACCGCTCCGCCTCCTCCCTCCGCGCTACGCGGCGTTCGACGTCACGTTCGCCGTGAAGAACGCGCTCGAGGGCGGGAGCCTCTCCTTCACGATGGCGGAGTTCGCGGGCCACCGGCCCGTCGCGAGCCGGCTCGAGGTGACCTGCTCCGCCCGGGCGAAGGAGAAGGGCCCGCGCGTCACGGGCCTCGCCGCGCGCCACCGTGCGGGGCAGACGATCCTCTCGTGGACGGAGGCCGATCCGCCGGTCCGCGACGAGGTCACGTTCGGGATGTGGAACCAGTGGCAGGTGCCCAACGCCGAACCGTCCCGCCGGTACCGCTACCGGATCTACCGGAGCGACGAGCCGCTGAGCGCCCGGACGATCGGTCAGGCGGAGCTCGTGGACGAAGTGGGGGCGCACACGGGGTGGAATCTGGAGTTCTACGGGGTTTCCCCCAAGGACGATGCGGTCGTGCCGCGGTTCATCATCGAGGACGGGAAGCCTCCCGTCCCGCCCGGCACGGGCGTCTACGCGCACAACCCGAAGAAGGCGGGGAGGGTCTACTACGCGGTGAGCGTGGCGGTGAACGGGGCGGAGGACCTCTCGGCGTTCGACGACGGGAACTCGACGTCGCGGCCGGTCGAGGAGGCAGTGGGCCCCGGCGAGCCGGTGCTCCAGCGGGTCGTGACGCCGAAGTCGTTCAACTACGTCGACGGTCCCACGCTCCACTACTACGTGCGCTGGGAATCGTCGCCGGCCTCGAACCTGCCGTCCAGGCCGTTCGACTATCTCGTCGCGGTCCCGCCGAAGAAGGTCGAGCCCGCTCCGGTGGGCCTGCACCTGCACTGCTGGGGCGGGAGCCTGGAGAGCGGCTACGGCTGGTGGTACGACGCCGGGCGGGGGGCGATCCTGATCTCGACCAACCAGATCCCCTACGACTGGTGGACGGGCTACCACGAGAGCCAAGGGACGTGGAAATCGTGGAAGGAGGGAGCAGTCCGCGACTACACGCAGACGCGGGTCATGGCGTTCCTCGACTGGGCGGGGACGAAGTGGAAGTTCGACCCCGCGCGCGTCTTCACGGCGGGGACGTCGATGGGCGGGTCGGGCTCGCCCAACCTCGCGCTCCGCCGCGCCGACCGCGTGGCGTGGGCGGTCTCGTGGGTGGGCGTCCACTCCCCCGCGCGCACGCCGCAGTTCCGGGGAAGCTACGAGCGGGTCTACGGGAACGTCCAGTGGCAGCTGCCCTACGGCCCCGGGAAGGTCTCGGCGTTCGACTACTTCGACGACGTCCACTTTCTTAGAGACCATCCCGAGACGGACGCGCCGCTGCTCTGCTTCTCGAACGGGAAGAACGACGGGGGGATCGGCTGGCCGCAGGCGCGCGACTTCTGGAAGGCGCTGCAGGAAGCGCGCCAGCCGCACGTCTTCGTCTGGGGGCAGGGCGGCCACGGCCAGCGGGCGCTCCTGCCGGGCCCGAATCCGAACGAGCGCGAGCTCGGCGTCGACGTCCGCCTCGACCGCACGCTTCCCGCGCTCACGAACTGCTCGCTCGACGGGAACCCGGGCAACGGCGATCCGAAGGACGGCGAGGACGAGGGCCAGAGCAACCTCTACCTCTATTGGGAAGATCCCGGCGACGAGGCGGCGCGCTGGGGCCTGACGCTCCGCCTCAACGCGAAAGCTCCCCAGGGGGAGTGCACGGTCGACGTGACGCCCCGCCGTTGCCAGAAGTTCAAGGCCCCGGCTGGGACGAAGGTCTCGTGGAAGAACATTGCGCTCGCCGACGGGAAGGAAGTGCAGTCGGGCGAGGCGATCTCCGAGGAGTCGGGTCGGGTGACGATCCCGAAGGTGATCGTCACGAAGGGCGGGAATCGGCTGACGCTGCAGGTGATGAAATGAGGAAGATCCTGGTCCTGGCCGTTCTCGCGGGCTGCACGTCGTCGCCCCCGGTCTCCGACGGGCGTCATCCGCTGCCGTTCCGGGAGGATTTTTCAGGATTTCCCTCCGGCCTGCTCTCCTACCCGGTGGGCCAGCTCAACCCCGCGATCCAGGAGTACCACTGGCTCTCGAGCCGCGGAGTGGACCTGGGGCCCTGGGAGATGCCCATCGTCTACTGGGACACGTGGGCGAAGGGGGAAGAGGAGGACGGGAAGCCCTACCTCGAGATGCATCTCAGCCCCGACAACATCCGCATGATCCCGAAGCTCTACAGCCCGCTCTTCGTGACGGGCGATCCCGAGTGGGGGGGCTATACGGTCGAGGCCTCGGTCAAGCCGCTCTCGAAGGACGACATGGCCGGGCTCGTCTTCCGGTACCACACGAACCGCCACCATTACGTCTTCGTGCTCGAGGGCGGGAACAAGGCGCGGCTCGCGGTGCGCCAGCCGATCGAGACGACCTACCGGGTCTGCGGGTGGCGCGAGCTGGGTGCGGTCGAGTTCAAGTACGACACGAAGACCTGGTACCGCCTCAAGGTCGAGAATGAAGGGCCGAAGATCCGGGCGTTCATCGACGGGAAGCCCGTCCTCTCCTGCGAGGACGGGGAGCTGCTGAAGGGGAAGGTGGGCGTGACCGCCAACGTCCCCGCGCGGTTCCGGGAGGTCTCCGTCTCGGCGCCCCGCTCCCCGATCGAGCTCCGCATCCGCAAGAGGGAGGCCGAGCTGGCGGAGCTGCAGGCGCGGAACCCGAAGCCCGTCGTGTGGAAGAAGTTCGAGACGCCCCTCTTCGGCTGCGGGCGGAACGTCCGCTTCGGCGACCTGGACGGCGACGGCGTCCCCGAGATGCTCTTCTGCCAGATCGTGGCAAAAGTGGACTCGGGGAACTTCGTCGAGGCGAGCTGCCTGACGGCGGTGACGCTCGGTGGGAAGGTCCTCTGGCAGGTGGGGAAGCCCAACCCGAGGAACGGGCTTCTCACGAGCGACACGCCCTTCCAGATCAAGGACGGCGAAGTCTACCTCGTGAAGGACTTCAAGCTGCAGGTGCTGGACGGACGGACGGGGAAGCTCAAGAGGTCCATGTGGATGCCCGAGGTGCCGGAGGAGTACCGCAAGAAGAAGCTCGAGATCAAGGAGCGGCCGCACGACCTGAACGCGGGCGACTCGATCTCGTTCTTCGACCTCTCGAAGAAGGGGCGGCGGACGGAGATCCTGCTGAAGGACCGCTACCGCTACTTCTGGGTCTACGATCAGGATCTCAAGCCCCTCTGGACCGGGCAGGGCCAGCTCGGCCACTTCCCTTATCCGTTTGACATGAACGGCGACGGTCGGGACGAGGTCTTCATCGGCTACGCGATGTGGACCCCCGAGGGCTCCCAGGTGTGGTCTAAGGACGCGGAGCTGCTCGACCACGCGGACGGCCTGGCGGTCGGGAACTACTCGGGCGACCCGAAGGCGGAGCCGCGGGTCTACGCGGTGGGGAGCGACGAGGGATTCCTCCTCTTCGACCTCAAGGGCAACATCCTCAAGCACCACCGGATCGGCCACCCGCAGAACATGACGGTGGCGAAGCTTCGGCCGGAGATGGCGGGTCTCCAGGTGGCCGCGATCAATTTCTGGAAGAACCCCGGGATCGTCACCGTGCTGGACGCCGACGGGAACATTCTGCAGCAGGACGAACCGATCCACTGCGGGAGCCTGATCCTTCCGGTCAACTGGCGGGGCGACGGCCAGGAGTTCCTGCTCCTCTCGGGCGATCCGAAGGAGGGCGGGATGGTGGACGGCCACCTGCGGCGGGCGGTGATGTTCCCCGACGACGGCCATCCGACGCTCGCGGCGGCGGTGATGGACGTGACGGGCGACGCGCGCGACGAGGTGCTCCTCTGGGACCAGGAGCGGGTCTGGATCTACACGCAGGACGCGCCGTTCAGGGGAGAGAAGCTTTACGCCCCCGTGCGGAACCCGACGTACAACGAATCCAACTACAGATCGCAGGTGTCGCTGCCGGCGTGGAAGTGATCGGGAGACCCACGAAGAGAGTTCCGCCGTGCCGAGGAGATCCCGTGAGGGGGGATCTCCAGAGCTCCATCCCGCGAACCAACCTTTGACAGGCAGCGCCGGGACTGCTTCGATGGGGCGATGTTCCGGTGGCCGTGCCTCCTCGTTCTCCTCACCGGGTGTTCGATGCCGCAGGACGTCTCGGAATCCCTGGCCTCCCTGTACGACCGCTACCTCGCCGAGCGGGCCGCGCTCGACCCCGACTGGGCGACGGGCGTGGGCCTTCACGACCACGACGGCCGGTTGACGCGTTACGACGACGCGTCCTGGCAGGCCCGGATCGATCTCGTCGACCGCTGGCTGCCGCTCGTTCCCGCCGACTCGCTTGACGCGCGGCTGTGGAGGAGCGATCTCCTGTCGCAGCAATACGAGTATCGCCGCCGGGACGCCCGGACCGTCACGCCGGCGATCCCGCTCGGCGCCGTCTCGGTCCTCTACGACATGCTCGTGAAGGACTACGCCCCGCTCGAGGAGCGCCTCGCGAACGTCAACCGCCGGCTCCGCGAGATCCCGGCGATGATCGGCGAGGTCCGCGCGAAGCTCGGGCGCCCGCCGCGCGTCTGGACGGCGTCGGCGATCGAGGACGCGCAGGGGACGCTCGACTTCCTGGACGAGCTCGAGAAGGCCGACCGCGACCGGGTCGCGAAGGCGAAGGCGGCTTATGAAGGCTACCTGAAGTTCCTGAAGGAGGAGCTCCTCCCGCGCTCCGATGGGCCGTTCGCGATCGGGAAGGAGGCCTACGAATTCCGTCTCCGGAACGACCACTTCCTCCCCTACGGCGCGGACGATCTCGAGAGGATCGGCCGGCGCGAGTTCGACGCGACGGTCCGGATGCTCGAGGCGATCGCGAAGGACTGGCCGCGCGTCCTCGAGGAGATGAAGCGCGACCATCCAAGGGCCGACGAATTGGTCGCCGCCTATACGAAAGAGTGCGGACGGGCCCGGCAGTACATGATCGACCAGAAGATCGTCGGCATCCCCGAGTGGGAGAAGCTGCAGGTGGTCGAGACCCCGGCCTTCCTGCGGAGTTCGGTGCCCTACGCCGCCTACTCGCGGCCCGGCCCGCTCGACGCGTCGCGGATCGGCCACTTCTACGTGACCCCCGTGGCCAAGGACGCGCCCCGGGACGTCCAGGAGCGCCAGCTCGCCGCGCACAACGTCTACGACATCCCCGGCACCGTCTGGCACGAGGCCTACCCGGGCCACCACCTCCAGTTCGTCTACGCGAAGGACCTCCGGTCGAAGGTCCGGAAGCTGAACGACTCGCCCCTGCTCTCCGAGGGGTGGGGTCTCTACTGCGAGGAGCTGGCCTACGAGACGGGGTACTTCACGAACGACAAGGAGCGCCTGATGCAGCTCAACTGGCGGCTCCAGCGGGCCGCGCGGGTGCTGCTCGACGTCTCGCTCCACACGGGGAAGATGACCCCCGACGAGGCGGTGAAGTTCCTGGTCGAGAAGGTGCGGATGAACGCGGAGCAGGCGACCGGGAGCGTGACCGACTACACGAAGATGCCGACCTACTTCCCGTCCTACCTGCTGGGGATGCTCGAGATCGTGCGGATCCGCGAGGGGTTCCGGGCCGGGCTCGGCGCGCGGTTCACGCTTCGCGAGTTCCACGAGCGCTTCCTCGCCTTCGGCAACGTCCCTCCCGCACTCATCGAGTCCGAACTGTCCGCGGAGTGGAAGTAGAACTCACCGCAAAGCCACAGAGGACACAGAGAAGATTCTCTTTGCGTCCTTTGTGACTTTGTGTTGATTCCGACTCGGCTGTAAAGTTTTATCCCGGATCGCCGATATAGTTCTTTGCCTTTGCGGAGAGAGAGGAGACCGTTTCGCATGGTGAAAGAACTGAACGATCACGGCCTGGAGGAGCGGGTTCTCGAGTCCGACGGGCTCGTGGCCGTCGCGTTCCTCGACTACGGCTCGATCCCCTGCGACCACTTCCGTCCGGAGCTCGACGCCGTGAGCGAGACGCTCGAGGGCAAGTTCGAGTTCTACAAGATCGACGTCTCGGAGAACCCGACGATCACCGAGGAACTGGGCGTGCAGGCGGTGCCCACGCTGCTGGTCTTCCGGGACGGCGAGGAGATCGCCCGCTACGAGGGCCCCTACAGCCGGGAGGCCCTGAGCGAGCGCCTGACGGCCGTCATGGCCGGCAAACCCCCCGCATAATTCAGCCGCCGAGGCGCGGAGACGCGGAGCGGAGGAAACGGTCCTCCCCGGGTCCCGCGCCTCCGCGGCGGTGTAGTTCTTGCCACCCTCCTCCCGTCGCGCCACAATGGCGCGGTGAACGTCCGGAAGCTCCTCGCGTGGTACCGCGGGGGCGCGCGCGACCTCCCCTGGCGCCGCACGAGCGATCCTTACGCCATCTGGGTCTCGGAGGTGATGCTCCAGCAGACGCAGATCGCCACCGTGATCCCCTACTACGAGCGCTGGATGAAGCGGTTCCCGACGGTCCGGGCGCTCGGGAAGGCGCCGCTGGACGACGTGCTGAAGGCGTGGGAGGGGCTGGGCTACTACGCGCGAGCGAGGAATCTCCACAAGGCGGCGCAGACGGTGGGGAAGCTCCCGCTCACGTCGGAGGAATGGCGCGGGGTGCCCGGCGTGGGGGCGTACACGGCGGCGGCGATCGCGTCGATCGCGCACGGCGAGCGGGTGGCGGTCTTCGACGGCAACGTCCGGCGGGTGCTGTCGCGGCTGGAGGGTCGCGACGTCGCGGAGGCTCCGGCGCCGCGGGGGAGGCCCGGGGACTACAACCAGGCGCTGATGGAGCTGGGGCAAAGGGTCTGCACGCCGAGGGCGCCGAAGTGCGGCGAGTGTCCGCTGGCCGATCAATGCCGGTCGAAGGACGCTCCCGAGCGGTGGCCCTCGAAGAAGCCGAAGAAGGAGATCCCCCACCAGGAGGTGGCGATCGGCGTCATCTGGAAGGGCGACCGGGTGTACGTGCAGAGGCGGGAGGAGGAGGGGCTGCTCGGGGGGCTCTGGGAGTTCCCCGGGGGGAAGCGAGGGGCGGCGGAGAGCTACGAGGCGGCGTTGCGTCGCGAGATCCGGGAGGAGACGGGATTCGGCGTGGAGGTCGGGCCGTTCCTGACGACGGTGAAGCACCGCTACTCGCACTTTTCCGTGGAGCTGCACACCTTTCATTGTTTCCACAAGAAGGGGAAGGCGGGGGGCCGCTGGGTGACGCTGGAGGAGATCGGCGCGTTGGCGATGCCGACGGCGAACCGCCGGATTCTGGACCTGCTGCGGCGGTCGGGGAGGCCTCTGGAACTGGTGTGCCGGTAGGGAAGGGCCGCCGGGGCAATACCTCTTGACCGTCGAATTGACCTGCCTATAATCGTCTCGCCGCCATTCTCCTTCCCCGGTAGCTCAATGGTAGAGCGAGCGGCTGTTAACCGCAAGGTTCGAGGTTCGAGTCCTCGCCGGGGAGCCATCCGACTCGCCCCGCTGCGCGGGCGTCGCTCATGGAAAGCCGCATCTGTTCCCGGTTGTGGACAGATCTGCGATCCATCACTCCTGCCTTGATTGTGAGGCCGATCGCAAAGATAATGCAGGCATGACCAGGCAGGATCTCATCCGGAAACTCGGCGCTCTTACCGAAGCGGAGTACGCCAGAGTGGCGCCGTTCCTGGAGGCGGATCTAGACGCAGTGGAGGACCTGGCCGCGCTTCACGTTGAGATCGAAGTGGGCAGGGAGAGCTCAAGGACGCAACCCATCTTGGACGCGAAGGATGTCTACGCGAGGGTTCGGAAAGCCCTCACGAAATGACCCTGGCCGTTCGCTGGACCACCCGCGCCGCCGTGCAGCTTGAAGAGGCCGGGCTCTACCTCGAACGATCACGGCTCGGTGCCGGAATCGAGTTCGTCGATCAGATCGAAGCCATTCTCCAAGTCGCGTCCGAACACCCTGCCATCTTTCCGCGGGTTCCGGGCGTGCCGGGAAAAGAGGTCAGACGAGGCCTGGTCCGTAAGTACGGCTACTGGGTGATCTACGAGTCAGGCTCGGATGGACTCCTGGTCCTCGCGGTCTGGCATGGGGCGCGCGAACCCGAGGGTTGGCGGGCGTCATGAGTACCTTGCGGGGGTACCTGTCCCTGGTTGCCTTCAGCCTGGGATGCGCGGGGGCTTCAGAAGGGCCTGAAGGTCGAGGCGGGAGCAAGCCCGCAGTGGGAGCCATCATGGCAAGAGACGTGAGCGCTTCCCTGAAAGCCATCCGTGAGAAACACGGGCTTCCTGGGATGGCGGCGGTTCTCGTCAAGGATGGACACGTGGTAGCGCAGGGATGCGATGGAGTACGGAAGCGGGGATCGTCCGAGAAGGTCACGCTGGGCGATAAGTTTCACATCGGCTCATGCACCAAGTCCATGACCGCCACGATGATCGCGACTCTTGTCGAAGAGGGCAAGCTGCGGTGGACGACGACCGTGGGTGAGATCGTCCGGGACCTTGGGATGAAGGTGCATGCTGGATGGGACCGGGTGAATTTGGAGCAGTTGCTCGCTCATCGTGGGGGTGCGCCGGCGGACATTGAAGAGGATCTGTGGGCCAGGCTCTGGACGCACTCGGGAACCCCTTCAGAACAACGACAGGCGCTTGCCGACGGAGTGCTCATGACGCCCCCCCGCGCGCCTGGGATGGGGAACTGGTCCTATTCCAACGCGGGATACGCCCTTGCGGGGTGGATGGCAGAGAAGGTGACGGGGCGTTCCTGGGAAATCGTCATGGAGGAGCGTCTCTTTCGCCCGCTGGGAATGGAGAGCGCCGGATTCGGGGCTCCGGGGACGGCGGGAAGCGTCGGTCAGCCCCGTGGGCGCACTGAGGCGGGCGAGCCTGTTGAAGTCGGGCCGGGTTCGGACAATCCCGCTGCGATTGCGCCTGCGGGGACCGTCCACTGCTCGCTGGGCGACTGGGCGAAGTACGTTTCAGCACATCTTCATAGGGGCATGCTGCTCAAGGCTGAATCGTTCGCTCATTTGCAGCGCCCTCGGGAAGGACCCGATCCAAGGTATGCCATGGGTTGGATCGTCCTTCATCGCGACTGGGGTGGGGGGCAGGTCCTGATGCACAACGGCAGCAATACGATGTGGTTCGCGGTCTGCTGGCTCGCGCCCAAAAAGGGCCTCGCGGTCTTTATTGCGACCAACCAGGGAGGGGACAAGGCCGAGAGGGCGTGTGATGACGCTGCCGGAGCGCTGCTGGACGGCCTGAGCCGCTGATCGCTCTCGTGCGTGGGCTCGGACTTCTTCATAGGCATCGCGGTTCCCGGTGGGAAGCGCCGAGCCATCCTCTCCCGCTCCCCCGGCCGAGACATTCTGGGTCGAAGATCCGGCGGCGCGCCGGTATAATGTCCCGCCGATGAGACTGCGACTGGCGTTCGTGGGGTTCCGCCACGGCCACATCTTCGACCTCTACAAGCGCGCCCGCGAGTCCGACGAGATCGAGGTCGTCGCGGCCTGCGAGGAGGATCCGGTGGCGCGCGCGAAGGTCACGGCGGACGGCGCGGCGACGATCACCCACGGGGAGTACGCCCGGATGCTCGACGAGGTCGACTGCGACGCCGTCGCCGTGGGCGACTATTACGCCGCCCGGGGCGGGCGGATCCTCGAGGCGCTCCGGCGCGGGAAGCACGTCCTCACCGACAAGCCGCCCTGCATCCGGCTCGACGAGCTGGACCGCATCGAGGCCGGGTTGAAGGAGAAGGACCTGAAACTCGGCTGCATGTTCGACACGCGCGACCTGGCGCCCTTCCTCGGGCTGCGGGACCTGCTGCGCGGGGGACTCGTCGGGGAGGTCCACGCGATCGTGATCGGCGGCCAGCACCCCCTCCTGCGGGGCACGCGGCCGGGCTGGTACTTCGAGGAGGGGAAGCACGGCGGCACGATCAACGACATCGCCATCCACATCTTCGACTTCATCCCCTGGCTGACCGGCCTCGAGCTGAGCACCGTGGAGGCCGCCCGCTGCTGGACCGCCTTTGCCGACGGGTCCTCCATGAAGGACGGCGCGCAGTTCATGATCACGCTCAGCAACGGCGCCGGCCTCATGGGCGAGGTCTCCTACTTCATGCCCGACAGCATGGGCTACACGATCCCTCTCTACTGGCGCACGACGATCTTCGGACGCAAGGGGATCCTGGAAGCCTCGTACAACGGCGGCTCGATCAGCGTGGCCCTGAACGGGCAGAAGGAGATTGAGTCGCGGCCCCTGCCGAAGGGCAACCCCGGCGGCTACCTCCGCTCGTTCCTCGCCGATGTCCGGGGTGAGGCCCGGCCCGACGAGATGAACACCCAGGGGGTCCTCCGCGCCGCCCGGATCGCGCTCACCGTGCAGCGGGCGGCGGACGAGGGCCTGCACGGCGTCCCGCTGGGGACGAAGGCGTAGTCGCCCCCCCCCTCTCCTTATTTACAGTTATACAATGAGAGTGTGAATACGGGCCTCGGGTCGCGTTCGAGGGGAGAGCGGGTATCTTAGGCGGAGTCCTCGACGAGCGAAAGGAGAATCCCCGTGAACATCGGCCGAGTTCTTCCCGTCCTCCTCGCGGCGGCGGGGATCGCGCTCGGACAGGCCGCGGCCGACGGACCCAAGCCCATCCCGCCGGACCAGTTCGCCAAGCTCCACGCGATGATCCGCGTGCAGCCGGAGGAGCAGCGGTTCTGGCAGATCCCGTGGAAGCTCACCGTCACGGACGCCCGCGAGGAGGCGGCGCGGGACGGGAAGCCGATCTTCGTCTGGGCGGGCGCGGGCGGCGCCCCCATCGGCGTCTGCTGAGCGGCGGCGTCCGCCGGTCGTGCGCCGGCCGTCTGGACCGAGGAGGTCGTCCGCCTGCTCCGCGAGAAGTTCGTCTGCGTGGCGCTCGACGCCCGCAAAGAGCGTGGCGAGTACAAGGATGCCGACGGTGATTTCGTCCGCGCCACCAGCTGCGTGACCGTCACCGCCTCCGGCTCCGTCTGCGTCGTGACCGCGAGCGCCAAGGCCCTCGGGCCGTACGGAAGCCCGGGAAAGGGCATGGAGAAATGGCTGCAGGGCATGCTCAAGGCCTGGAACGAGCTGCCCGAGGCCGAGCGCGCTCCGGGCGCCGTGACCGTGCCCAAGGCGGAGGGCGTCGACCCGAGGCGCGCCGCCCTGGCAATGCCGGCGGGGACGATGGTCGTCCGCGTCTTCAACCGTCACCTCGGCCGGGAGAAAGACGGCTCGCTCCGCTACGTGATCGCCGAGGACTACGTGGCCGGCTCGGGCAAGGCGGACGTCGAGCGCTTCTCGATGGCCCAGAACGATTTCATGTGGGTCCCCGAGAAGGAGTGGCGGGCCCTCGTGCCGCCGGACCCGCGAGCGGGCGATCGCTGCGACGTCCCGGCGACCTTTGCCCTGAGGCTCCTCCGTTACCACTTGGATCCGTGCCGGGGTTTCACCGAGGGTGCCGCCTTCACGCGGTCCCGCGCGGATGCGGGGCGGGTGACGCTCACGGCGCAGGAGGTCTCGCCTGAAAAGCTCGTCCTTCGACTGGAGGGAAGCGCGAATCTCAAGGAGTTCGGGAGGGAGGAGCCGTCGGTGTACGAGCCGGCCCTTCTCGGGACCCTGGAATACGACCGGAGCCGGAAGCTCTTCACCCGGTTCGATCTCGTCGCCTTGGGGACGGCGTCCGGCCTCCCGCGCGACGCCAACGGCGTCATCACGCCCCGCAAGGGTCCGTACCCTCTGGGGATTGCCTTCGAACTGGTGGCCAGCCCCACGCCAGCCGAACGGCTCCATCCGCGCGGCGCCCGCGACAACCCGACCGCCTATCTGGAGCCGAAATGAAGGCGGCCCTTCCGCCTACTTTCCCTGTGTCTCCCGCCACCAGGCCTTCCAGAACCTGAGCGCCTCCCGCGGAGGGACGAGCCGGATCGTCTCCCCCTCGAGGATGAACGTCGCGCTGGAGCCGCTCAGCGACCCGAGCGCGTCCCGAGCCGATCCGCCGGGCTTCCATCCCGGCGTCCACGCCCACTGCGACGGGTCCGCGGCGACGAGCCGGAATCCTGCCTGCGCCGCGTGCGCCTCGACCATCCGGAGGTAGGGCCAGTCCTCGCCGACATCGGCGGCCTGCCTTTCGCCGAGCCGCGCCCACGCCTCCGGCGATCGCAGCGCGTTCAGGTCGAAGAGCGGCGACCGGTGGGCCAGGATCGCCGGCACCCCCTCCGTCGACCCGAGGCGGCAGAGATACGACCCGATGCGGTCGGAGTGGACGCCCTCGGTCGACAGCAGGCGCGCGATGTCCGGCACCGCCTCCTTCACACCCCACGTCGACAGGATCCGCGCGGCCTCGACCGATCCGTCGCGGCGCAGGACGGCCCGGATCGCTGCGGTCGCCTCCCGCGCATTGAGTCCTCCCAGCGCCTCCACGGCCGCTTCGCGGACCCCCGCCTCCTCGCTCTGGAGCAGCGGCAGGATCCGCGCGACGTCCTCCCGCGAATCCAGGCGGCCCAAAGTCCGGATCGCCAGTTCGCGGAGCGCCGCCGAAGGATCGTCGAGGATCTTGCGGACAGCGGGGATGGCTTCGCGCGCGGGGAGTTTCCGGAGGGCATAGAGCGCGGTCCTTCGGACCTCCGCGTCCGCGTCGCCGAGGCGCGCCACGATCGCGGAGATGGAATCTCGGTCGCCCATCTCGGCCAGCGTGTCGAGGGCCGCCCTGCGGAGGGAGACCTCAGGGTCCTCGAGGAGCTTTCGGATCTCCGGCGCCGCGGAAGTCCGCTTGAGAAGGCGGAGCGCGTCGAGGCCGCTCGTACGCGCCGCGACGTCCTTCTCCGCCAGCAGTCCCAGAAGGATGGGTTGCGTCTCCTCCGGGGTGAACTCGGAGAGCGCCCCGATGAAGGCCCCTTGGTTCCGTTCCTTCTCGTAGACCACGAGGCGGGCCATTGAGGGGATCGCCTCCCGGATACCCAGCCGGCCCAGTCCGCGCGCCGCGTCGCCGGCGACCTCGGGATCCTGGAGCGAATCCAGCAGGTGCGGGACGGCTTCCCTCGCGCCCAGCTCGATCAGCACGTTCAGGCAGGCCCGCTGGGTGTCCTTGTCCCCCTGCTCGAGGAGCTTCATCACGGGCGCGATGGCCTCCTTGGCCCCCAGCCGGCCCAAAGCATAGAGGGCGTTGAAGTGGGTGTCCGGCTCCTTCAGGGCGGCGAGGAGGAGCGGCAGCGCCTCGGGCCGGCGGAGGCCCGAGAGGATTTCGAGGGCGGTCACGCGCACTCCCTGGTCGGGGTCCCGGGCCGATTCCTGGAGGCGGTCCCCCGCCTTCTCTCCCAGGAGGTTGAGGGCCTGGCGCCGCACGTCCGGGAGCGGGGAGTCCAGGAGCGGAAGCAGCCGGGGCGCGAGCAGGTCGGGATCGCCGAACTGGTCCAGCGCCATGAAGGCCCGATTTCGGACCTGCGGATCGTCGTCCTTGAGGGACTGGATCGCTTCGGGCATCACCTCTTTGAATCCGGTCATGAGGCTCCACTGCAGCGCCTCTTCTCGGACGCGGGGGTCAGGATCCCGCGCCAGGCGCAGGACCTTCGGGCCGATCCCCGGGTCGGCGACTCTGTAGAGGACTTTGAGGGCCGCCACGCGGACCTCGGCATCAGGGTGAGCCAGATTGGCGATCAGGAGGGGGACGGCCTCCGGCTCCTCCGAGGGGTCCATCAGAAGGATCACCTTCCGCCGCACCGAGGGCTCGGGATCGGAGAGCAGTTTGAGAATCTCCGGAGCGGCCTCGTCCTCGTCCCTCAAGCGGAGGTTCCACGCCGCCCGGCCCCGGACGTCCGGGTTCGAGTGCCGGAGCATCGCGACAAATCGCGCCACGATCTCCGGTCCGTCCAGCTTCCTTACGAGCTGCTCGCCCGCCTCGCGCGTTCCCTCGCGGGGATGCTCCAGGAGGGCGAAGAACCGCGGGATCAGCTCCTTCCCGCCGATCTTGGGGAGGAGCTCGATCGCCGACTCCCGCACGCGATACACCTCGTCCTCCAGCATCGCGAAGAGCGTGGGGACCACCGAGGGGTCGCGCACGCGGAGCAGAAACGCGGCCGCTCTCGAATGCTCTGAATGCAGATGATCTTTCAGCAGCCGCAGCGCGTACGGGACCGCCTCGGGGGCGTCCAGGGCGTCGAGCGCCTCGAAGGCATCCCTCCGCACGTATTCGCTCTCGTGCTTCAGGAGCGGAAGGAGCAGGGGCACCGCCTCGCGGATGCGGAGCGGGCCGACCGCCTGCAGGGCGGCGGCCCGGACGGAGTCGGCGGGATCCTTCAGGAGCTCGAGGATCTCCTTCGCGTGCTCCCGGGCCCCCAGGGAAGTGAGCGCGCCGACGGCGACGTATCGGACGTTCTCGTCGTCGTCCTTCAGCCGCCGGGCGAGGGCGGGAGCGGTCTCACGGGCCTCCAGGTCCTTGAGGAGCGACACGGCCTGATACCGGAACTCCGCGTCCTTCTCCTCGAGGAACGGCAGGAGAAGCGGGACGGCCTCCTTCCCCCGCAGGTGGGCGACCGTGGACATCGCCGCGCGGCGCGTGCGGGGGTCGGAATCCGCGAGGAGGGGGAGGATGTGGGGCAGGGCGTCGGCGGCGACGAGCCGGTCGAGGCCGGACACGGCCCGCTCCCGGACGTGGTCCTCGCCGTCCTTCAGGAGCGGCAGGAGATGGGGCACGGCCTCCCGGCCCGCCACGCGGGCCAGCGTCCAGGCCGCGTGTCCGCGGATTCCGAAGTCGGCGTCCTTCAGGAGGGGCAGAATCTCGGCGGCGGCCTCCGGGAAGCGGAGCGCTTCGAGGGCCTCGAGCGCCTGATGCCGGACGTCGGGACTCCTGTCCCGCAGGGCGCGGCAGGCGGGGACGAGGGTCGCCTTGTCCTTGAAGTCGCGGAGCAGGCGGACCGCGCGCGTCCGGACCTTCTCCGAGGGATCGGTCAGGACCGGCTCCAGGGCCGTCATAGCCGCCTCCGGCTTCGCGAGGCGCAGGCATTCGGGGACGCGCTGCCACAGGTACTGATCCTCTTCCCCCTTCAGGAAGGGAGCGGTCAGGATCGCGACCGAGTCGAGCTTGAGGAAATGGATCGCGCCGCAGAGTCTCGACTTCTCCTCCGTCGTCGTCGCCCCGCGGATCGCGAGTTCGGCCAGCGGGAGTAGATCCTCCTTCCGGAGGCTGCGGTGCACAAAACCATTGCTGTCGTATCGGGAGACCTCCAGGAAGAGCCGGGTCCACGCGGGGGCGTCCGTCGGATCAATCCGCTCCTCGATCCCGGGGAAGAGGGCCCGGACCCTCGGCCGCAGGAGTTTGTGGTTGGCGAGGATCCTCAGGAGACGCGAGGCCCGGCCGGCCGCCTCGGCGTCCCCGCGCTTCGCGGCCGTCTCGAGCGCGGGGAGCGCGCGGTCGCCGAGCTTCAGGAGGTCCCGTTCCGCCTCCTCGCGCTCGACGACATTCTCGGAGGAGAGCCGCTCGACCAGCCGGAACGGATCGTCCTGGCCGCAGAAAAAGAGGAACAGCAGGGAGGTCATCCAGATTGGAGTATAGCCTGATGGGGTGCGAAGTTCGTCCGGGGTGCGGAACCTCTCGGATTCACCCGAATCGATCGGAGGTTGCGTTGTTTCATAGGCGGATGAATAGGATCGTCCGCGCGGCCCTGGCGATCTTCGCGCTCGCCGGCTGCCAGGCCGGCCCCCCGCCGGCCGCGGGTCCGGAGAGCGCCCGCTACCTCCGCGTCACCCCCCGCGGCGCCGTCCCCGAGTGTTCGTTCGCGATCGACCGGCAGAGCGACGGGTGGGCGATCTCGAGCGTGACCGGCTCGCTCACCGTCTCCGCGTGCTACGATGCCGCCGACCGGCTCGTCGAGGCCTCCGCGCGGATCGGGACGGGCGAGCCCGCGCGGGTGGAGTCCGCCGGCGGGCGGGCGAAGATCCACCGGCCGGGCCAGGCGGCGCAGGAGTTCGACGCGCCCGCAGGCATCATCGTCACCTCCGCGCCCGACTGGACGGACACCTTCCGGATCTGCCGCCTCTGGAACCGCGCGCGGGAGGGCCGGCAGGAGTTCCCGGGGCTGTGGATCCATCCGGAGAAGCCCGCCCAGCGGTTGACGTTCACCGCCGAGCGCACGGGCGGCGACGAGATCCGGAGCGGCTCCGGCGCGATGGCCCTCGACCGCCTGTCGATCCGAATCCGCGGTAACAGCGCCTATCTCGCGTGGGTGGATCCTGCCGGCCGGATGATCAAGCTCGTCTCGCTGCCCTTCGGGGGAGGGAGCGTCGTCCTGGTCCTCGAAGGCTTCGAGGGCCCCGCGGCCGCCCTCCGTCCGGGCTGACCGGCCGTTGTTGCCGGGCCCCTTCGAGCTTCAAGCTTCCTGCTTCAGGCTTCGTTATCGCAGCAGGTGCGGTTTCCAGATCGATAGCCCGAACTCGGTCTCCATCCGCTCGAAGACCTCGCGGTCCGAGTCCCCCTTCTCGATCAGCGGGCGGACGAACTTCCGGACGCGGTTGGGCATCCCGCAGGTCATCCCGTTGCAGGCGGCCAGCGTGTAGTACATCCCCGTGCAGCCGTCTCCCGCGATCGAGCAGGCGCAGTACGTGCTCGCCAGCATCCACTCCGCGCGCGCCGCCGCCTCGCGCGGACGGCCCGCGTCGGTCGGGATGCGGGACGCGAGCGCCTCCGCCGCGGGCTCCGTGATGCCGAGGCGGATCCGGTGGCCCGCCGCGACGTCCGCCAGGTTGCGGCCCGCGCAGACCAGCGTCAGGCGCGTCCGCTCGTACCAGGGACGGACCTCCTGCACCATGGCCTGGACGGGTTTCGCCAGCTTCAGGGTCACGAGGTCGCCGGCCTTGAGCGACCGCGCCCAGCGCATCGCCTCGTGATCCATCGCGAGATCGATCTCCCCCGAGAGGAGGTGGAGCCCCACGAGGGTGCCGGGGAGTCCGATCTTCCGCCACCGCTCCTCGACGCGCTCCTTCTGCGCCTCCTTCAGCTTCGCCAGGCCCTCCGCGTCCACCAGCCGGACGATCTCTTCGTTTGCCGTCTGCACGTAGACGCTCGCTTCAGGCTTGGCGCGGGCGACCGTCTCCGGCGACGCGGAACGGAAGACGAAGTCGTCTCCCTCCCGGGACAGGGCCGCGGAGGAGTGGACCTTGAGCGTCCGCGTCTGCTCCTTCTTCCCGTCGAGCTTCCGGCGGACGACGGCCGATTTCTCCCCGGCGTCGGCCGAGACCAGGGTGTACGGAACCTGATGGATGTCCTGCTCGGAGATCTCGTCGGTGATCATGAAGACGGCCCGGGGCTTGCTCTCGCGGTCCAGGCGGATCCAGACCCAGAGGCGCTCACCCGGGATGATGTCTTCGATCGCGCCCCAGGTCCCGCGCAGTCGGATCTCCGCCTCCGGGTCGATCGTCCAGGCCTTGTCCTCCTTCTCGCCCTCCGCGCGGAGCAGCAGGCGGCCGTCGCGATCGACGCCCTGGAACGACGCGTAGGGCTTGAGGGCCGATCGGAGGAGCGTGGCCCGCTCCTTCTGGATGGAGTCCGGCGGGGGAGGATTCTGGGAGGCCGCCAGCAGGGACAGTATCGCGAGCGCGGATGCACCGAACATCATCAGGTCTCCATAGCTAAGTACGCGGGAAAGCTCGTGGACGGGATGGGCTTCGGCTTTTACACTGGCCCCCCGTGGCGACGAAGGGGGTCGTGGTCAAGTTCGACGCGGAACGAGGCTTCGGCTTCGTCCGGCTTCCGGGTACCGAGGGCGACGCGTTCGTCCACATCCGCGACGTCGAGGGCCGGGTCGCGCTCGTCCCCGGGCAGCAGGTGACGTGCGACCTCGTCGATACCCCCAAGGGACTGGCCGCGAAGAACGTGAAGCCCGGGGCGGTCCACTCGTCGCCGACCGCCGTCTTCCTCCTGGTCGCGATGGCCCTCGTCGCGACGGTGGCGGTCCCGCTGAGGCTTTATCTTTCCGTCCCCTGGGTCCTGGGCGTGCTCGCCGGGATCAACGTCGCGACCTTCCTGCTCTATGGGTACGACAAGGCGATCGCGGGAGGCAAACGCCTGCGGGTCCCCGAGGCGGTCCTGCACCTCATGGCGTTCGTGGGGGGCAGCCCTGCGGCGATGGCCGGCCGGATCCTCTTTCATCACAAGACTACGAAGAGCTCGTTCAAGCGGCTCTTCTGGCTGATTGCGCTCCTCCAGGCCGCCCTCATCGGCGGATGGTTCTGGTGCCGCACGAATCAGCCTCCGTGGATCCCCGAGGCGCTGAAGTTCCTCTTCCCGCGATAGCGGTCACTTCCCCGCGCGCTCGATCGCCTCGAGCACCGTGATCGCCGTCGCCTCGTGGCCCGCCCTGCCCAGGTGGACCTTGTCGGTAGAAGAGCGGGGCGCGCTGGTCGGCGGGCGCGACGCCGAACGCCTTCTCCACGTCCGCGAGCCCCGCCTTGCGCTCCGAGGCGGCCGCGCGGCACGCCACGGCCAGCTCGTTCTTGAGCGCCCACTGCTCGAGGGCGGGGACCGTCGTCATGACGAGCACGTCCGATTTCCCGAGCGTCGCGCGGCGGACGCGGTCGACCGTCTCTCTTACGGTCTCGCGGAACATCTCCCCGCGCATCCCCGACTCGTAGTCGTTCCCGCCGTAGCAGACGGTCACCAGGTCGGGCTCGGGCGCCTCGGCCAGCCAGCGGGGCATGAGGACGAGGCCCTGCCGGAGCTGCGTCCCGCCGATCGCTGGGTTGACGATCTTCACGTCCGACGTGTACTTCTCCTTGATCCTCTTCGTGAGGAGCGTCGGCCAGTTCACCTCGCGGTTGGCCCAGTGGTTGTAGTCCGTGAGCGAGTCGCCCATCGTGACGATCGTCACCGGCTTCCCGGCCTTGAGCTTGGCCATCACGCGCTCGAGGGGCGCGCCCGCCGGGGCGTAGACGTTCTCGTCGAGCTTGATCGTCGGCTCCAGGCGCAGGTCGTCGACCGTGTACGAGTGGGCGCCGTAGTCCCTCCAGTACCACCACTTGCCGAACCAGACGGCCGTGATCTTGGAGGGGGCGTTCCCTGTCTTCGGGTCCATGAACTTCGAAGCGGGGGAGGGGAGGGCGGGCACGAGGTCGCGCCACGCGACGACGATCTTCCTCCAGTCGCTTCCGTCGATCGGGAACATGAGGTCGTAGCGCGCCGCGTAGTCCTCGTTCCAGATGAACTGGAGGCCGCCGAAGCGCTTGGAGCCGTCGCCCTTCACCCAGAAGGAGAAACCGGCCGCCTTGTCCCACTCGGGCGTCCCGCGGAGCGGGGTCATGCAGAAGGCCCCGGAGCACTTGTCGTCGAACGAGAACTTGACCGCCTTGCCGACTTTGCCGTCGACGGTCTCGGCCCGCCCGTTCTTCTCGGGGTTGCGGACCTTGAGGTCGTCCATCGAGTGGATGAGGGGGCCGTCGGCGGCTTGGAGGGCACATAAGAGGGCGAGGATCATGGAAGCATCTCCGGAGAAGGGAAACTGTGGGGCCGCTCCATCGTTAGGTATATAACATCAAAGCAGGAGAAGACCTATGCGTTGGCTCGTGTTGCTGGTGATCGCGGCGCTGCCCGCGGCCGCCCAGGAGAAGAAGAAGCGCGTGATCCCCCAACCGCCCGACTCGATTTACCTCCTCAAGGCGAAGACCCTCGAGGGCAAGGACGCGGACCTGAAGGACTTCGCCGGCCAGGTCGCGCTGGTGGTCAACCTCGCCTCGCAGTGAGGGCAGACTCCCCAATACTCCGGTCTGGAGAAGCTTTACGGGGAGTTGAAGGACAAGGGGTTCGTGGTCCTCGGGTTCCCGAGCAACGACTTCGGCATGCAGGAGCCGGGCACGCCGGAGACGATCCGCAAGTTCTGCACCGACAAGTACCAGGTCACGTTCCCGATGTTCGAGAAGGTGGTGACCAAGGCGGGGGCCGGCCAGTCGCCCGTCTACGCGAACCTTCAGAAGCAGTCGAAGGAGCTGCCCAACTGGAACTTCTGCAAGTACCTGGTCCACAAGAACGGCAAGGTCATCAAGTTCTACAAGAACAGCGTCAAGCCCGACGACGCGACCTTGCGGCAGGAGATCGAGACGGCGCTCAAGCAGTAGGCCTCCCTCCCGAGTCCCGGGAGTCCCTCCTTTCCGTTTGTATGTTCGGGGAACGTGGGGTAAAGTTCCTTGAACGTCGGGGTATTCAGGGAGGGGTCATGGGACGTATCGCCTCAGGGATTCTCCTCGCGCTCCTCGTCGTGCCCGCGCTCCACGCCCAGGACCTCGGGCGGGACGTGCTCGAGAAGCTCAAAAACGCCACCTGCTTCGTCGTCGTCGATACCCCTCGGGGCCGCGGCACCGGCTCCGGGTTCCTCTTCCTCAAGCGCGGCTCCACGGGTTACATCATCACCTGCGCCCACGTGACGATGGGACAGGAGAAGGTCGGGATCGTCTTCGCGAGCGGCACGCCCGCCGAGCGCAGCTTCCAGGGCCGCGTCATCGGCGCCGACAAGGACCGCGACCTCGCCTGCGTGATCCTCAAGGAAGTGAAGGACCTCCCGTCCATCCTGGACATCGGGCAGAAGACCGCCGTCACGGAGACGGAGAGCGTCTACGTCGCGGGATTCCCGTTCGGGAAGATGCTGGCCGCCGGCGACAAGAACCCGGAGATTTCCATCTCCAAGGTCTCCGTCTCCAGCGTCCGCCGCGACACCGACAACCGCGTGGTCGCCGTGCAGGTGGGCGGCGACGTCAACCCCGGCAACAGCGGCGGGCCGGTCATCGACGCGAAGGGGAAGGTGATCGGCGTCGCCCAGAGCAAGATCGGCGGCACCTCGACCGCCTTCTGCGTCCCCGGCGAGGAGATCCACGGCTTCCTCAAGGGCCGCGCCTCCAGTTCCTCCTTCAAGCCTCTCTCGGCCACCGCGTCCGCGGCGAAGTTCGAGGTCCGCGTGGGCCTGATCGACCCCATGGGGACGCTCAAGGGCGTGAGCCTTTCGTGGTGTGCGGAAAAGCTCTTCGCCGCCGCGCCGCCCCAGGCCGGCAAGGACGGGGTGTGGGCCAAGGCGCACGCCTCGATGAAGACGGTCCCGCTCAAGATCGAGGAGGATCAGGCCACGGGGGCCCTGGAGGTGGCGCGCGGGGCGGGCGAGCCGGACCAGACAGTCGTCCTCGCCCAGGTCTCCTTAGTCACGTCGGACGGGAAGACCCTGTGGACGGAGCCCGTGCCGCTCCAGGTCGATTTCGCCGAAGCGGCCGCGCCCGCCGCGAAGGCCGACCCCAAGGGAGGGCCCGCCCCGGCGCCCGCGCCGGCCGGGAAGGGAGTGGACATCCCGGTGGGCGACGACCTGAAGGTCCTGGCCACCCTCTCCCTCAAGGCGGCGATCGCGGACCTGATCCTCTCCCCCGACGGCGGGTACCTGTACGCGCTCGATCTGTCGGAAGGTAAGGTCTATCAGCTCAAGCCCGACACGCTCGAGATCGCCGCCCAGGCGGACGTGCCGGACAACGCCGTCACGATGTGCCTTTCCCCCAACGGGTCGACGATCTACGTGGGCGGCCGCGACCCCAACCTTCAGAAGCCGGGGGGCACGGTCCAGGTGATCTCCACGAGCGGGATGAAGGTCAGCACCACCTTCTCGGTGCCGTTCTCGATCCACCAGCTGGCGGCCACCAACACGGGGACGCTGGCGGCCACCGGGGTCGGCCAGTGGGGTGGATTCGCCCTCATCGATCCGGCCAAGAAGAATCTCACGGCCACGGTGAATATGATCTACGGAGGGAGCACCCTGCGGATGCACCCCGACCAGATGAGGGTTTACACCGGCGACACGGGCCTCTCCCCGGCCGACTACCGCTGCGTCCACCTCCGCAAGGACGCCAAGGGGCAGTACGAGACCTACGACTCTCCCTACCACGGCGACCACCCGCTGGGAGGGATCTTCGAGATCACCCCGGACGGGAAGTTCCTGATCGGGCAGTACGGGTCGGTCCTCCGCCTGGGAAGGACCCGGGAGGCGGATCTCCAGTTCGCCGCGAAGATCGAGCCGGGGATCTCGATCGGCGTGGCCAAGGGGAGCAATACGTTCGTCGTCGCCAACGCGCAGGGATTCCTCAAGGTGTACGACCTGGGAAGTTTCGAATTGAAGAAGTCCGTCAAGGTGGGGAAGGCGCTCCCGAAGGTCGCGCTGGACCCGTCGAAAGGGCGGCTCTTTGCGGTCACTTGCGCGACGCAACAGGGACCCTACTGGGACCCGCGGGCCGTCGGCGCGGGGGACATCGTCAGCCTCTCTCTCTCGGGGAAGTGACCATGATGACCGCGGCGCTGGCACTGCTGGTCCTGGCCCAGGATGCGGGTCTGACGGTCGTCGTCGCGACCAAGGACGGGAACTCCATCACGGGGACCACCGACGTCGCGAAGTTCACGTTGGAATCGAGCCTCGGGAAGACCGAGATCCAGCTCAAGGACGTCGTCGCCATCCGCTGGGTGGAGAATCTGGCGATCGTGAGCGCGAGCGACGGGACGATCCTCAAGGGGAAGATCTCCCAGGAATCCTGGAAGGTGAAGGCGAAACTGGGGGAGTTCACGGTCAAGACGGCGGACCTCTACCAGATCAGCATCCAGGCGGCGCGGCCGAATCCCGCCCCCGCCCCCGCGCCGGGGTTCACGCCCGCGCCCGCGGCGAATCCGGCGCCGCCTCCCAAGCCGGTCGTCAACCCGGGCCTGAAGCCCGCGAAAACGCTCAAGCTCGCCGCCTCCATCACGAGGAGCGTGCGGACGACGGACGGAAAGAAGCTCTACCTCCTCAATGCATCCGACTCGAAAGTGCTCCTCGTGAACCTGGAGACGTTCCAGACGGAGAAGGAGATCGCGCTGACGGGCGGGGAATCGGTCATGTCGATCTCTCCCAGCGGCAACGTCCTCGTGGCGGCGGGCAAGCGGACGGTGACCGTCGCCTCCCCCTCCCAGGGCAAGGTCCTCAAGAGTTTCTCGATCGAGTCGGACGTGATGGACGTCTGCATGATCGACGATCAGTCGGTGCTGGCCAGCACCAACAACCAGATGGTGATGATCTCCATCCCGAAGCAGGCGATCGTCTCGAAGGCGTACGGCGGCGGGAGTGGGGGCCGGCTCATCATGTCCCGGGACGGGAAGAAGGTCTACGCCGGGGGCGGCTCGATCCTCCTGCCCGACAAGGCCCAGGGACGCGAGGAGATGGTCGCTTCTCAGGGGGGGCGGAGCGGCGCGCCCGAGTTCATCATGAGCCCCGACGGCCGGTTCGGCGCCGCGCCGTACGGCCAGGTCTTCCGCCTTGGAAAGAGCTATGTGGCCGACATGCTCGAAGTGGCCAAGGTCGAGCCCCACTGGTCCAGCGCCTGGGCCCCCGGCGCGAAGCGTCTCTACGTGGCGACCTCTCTCGGGTTCATCAAGGAGTACGACACCGAGACGTGGGAGATGTCCAAGTCGTGGATGCTGGGGTGGAGGATCAGCGACCTGTTCTCGGACGATCAGGGGACGGTCCTGTACGGGATCGGCCAGGCGGTCCCCCAGAACACCGGGTCAAGCGAGTCGCCGCGCCATCCCGGGCAGCAGGTCCCTCCGGGCGACCTCCTGCAGTTCGAGGTCCCGAAGTAGCCTTATCCGGGCCGAAGGGCCCGGGAGAGCGCCGCGCCCATCGCCGCTTCGGAGCCCGGCGCCGCCCAGCACCAATCGGCCAGGTTCGAGTCCTTCTCCTCCCAGTGCCGCTCCGTCGGGATGTACCCGGGCGCGCAGTCCCCGTAGCCCATCGCCATCACGAAGGCGTCGGACCGCAGCTCCTGGGCGAGCAGCTGGTACTCCACGTAGCTCTCGGCCGGAAGCAGCGCCAGGAGCGCGCCGCCGAAGTCGATCGCGGGGAGGTCGAGGGGGCGGGCGCGACGGGTCCAGGCCAGCCCCATCGCGGCCTGCACCCGCTGGCTCGCCGGCACGGCCGGATCGAGTTTTCTCTCGAGCTCATCCGTTGTGAAGCGGGGCTCGATCCGCAGCGGCGCCGAACGGAACGCGATCCGCTCGATCGGCCGCCGATCCGTCGCCTCCCACGCGAGCTTCATCCCGCGATAGAGGCGGTCGGCGAGCACGGGGCGCATCGCGGGCGTGCCGTCGTTGTACTTGCCCGCGATCACGTTGCCGCTGCAGCCCGAGGCGTAGACCTGCAGGACCGACGGATCGTCTTCCTGGCGCCGTCGCCGAGCGAGGCCGGGGAAGTCGGCGGAGACTTTCCCCGTACGGTAGTAGCTCATCGGGTGGACGGCGTAGGAGCTCAGCGCCGCGACCGCCCGGTCGCCGTCCCAGAAGCTGATCGCGCGGAGCCACGGGTCGATCGTCCCCTCCGGCTGCTCGCGGAGCTTCGGGTCGCGGCACGCGCTCATCCGGTCGTGGCGCGGCCTGCCGTCGTCCCCGATCGTCCGCCGGTTCGAAGCCACCTGCTCGACCTTGGCCCGCCCGAGGCCGAGGTGGGTGATCGTCCGCGGCTCCGCGCCTTTCAGGGAGGCGGCGACGCCACGGACGGCGCGCTCGTGGAAGTCCGGGTCGGTGATCCGGTCGGGAAGGCCGCGGGCGCGGAGGATGCGGTCGGCCTCGAGGTCGGCGAGCGG
>CAZSCC010000461.1:0-2386 GCA_964604905.1 uncultured Planctomycetales bacterium | reverse complement strand
CGCGGATCTGGCGAAAGTCGCCTCGCGGGGCCCCAAGGCGGGCTACTGGTTCCAGGCGATGACCCACTAGGGAAGGGGGGCAAGGAGCTGGCGTTTGGCCTCTCCTCGGAGCTGCATCGCGCTCTGTCGCTCACTCTGGCCCACATTCCCGGGCCCTTGGCTCCCCTGCGGGGGTATCAGTCGGCCTATGCGCGGGCGATGAAGGCGGCGGGCGGCCGGGTGACGGGTCTGCGGAGCCCGCCGACGGTCTGCGCAGGACCTCTACGCGGAACGGTACCACCCGGCGGTGGGTTCCGGTCTCGCCCCGGCCGCGGCGGCGGTCCTGGCGGCCGGGGGATGCGATCGAGGCTTTGGGGCACTCCCGCGATCGGCGCGATCATCGTCGATGGTATCTGAGTCGGTGAGGGTCGCTTTCTACCGGCGGAAAGGGATCGAATTGTCGGCTGCATCACCTGGAACAGCTGTAGGGACCTCGCTCGCCGACCTGGTCGCGGGCAGGGAGTGTCGCCCACCGATCTACACAGGTCTCCGGGTCTATCCCCTCACCTTGAGGTCGTCCCCTGTCCCTCCGACGCGGCCGATCGAAACCTGGCGAGAGTTCTTGAGCGCTCGAGACCCTAGCTCCTGACGTCCGAGTGTCCGACGCTACAGGAGGCGACTTGAGCTCCCCGAGAGTGTGTGCCTGGCCGGCAAGGCGGTCCTTGATTATGTAGCTGGATGTAGTACAATGTGGTCGTGCGAGGGCGATCCATGATCCAGAAACGTCTTCCCAAACCCCGGAAAACGGTCCACTTCAACGCGCGGCTTCCCCAGGACGTTTCGGAGGAGCTCCGGCGCTTCGCCGAGCGTCGCCGGATCTCGACCTCCGCCGCGGCCACGCAGTTGCTCGATGAGGCCCTCCGGATGGAGAACTTCCCGGGGATCTCTTTCCGCTGGACGGCGATCGGGCGGCAGCCCTTCGTCACCGGGACCGGGATGATGGTCTGGGAGCTCTCCCACGTGTGGCTAGACCACAAGCGCGACGTGAAGAGCGTTCTCAAGGGCTATCCCCATCTCAAGGCGGCCCAGGTGACCGCGGCAGCGGCCTACGGCAAGGAATTCGCCAAGGAGGAGCCGCCCAACTTTTGGGGTAAGCAGCCCCCGGGCATTCCGGCGATTCACCTCTAACCCATGAAGCCCAGGTTCCTCCTGGACGCTCACATCAGCCCTGTCGTGGCCGAGATTCTCGCGAGGGACGGCTTTGACGTGCGGGCCGTCGCGGCCTCGCCGCTTTCCGGCGCCGAGGATGACGAACTCCTCCACGTGGCGGCGAACGACAAGCGCCTCTTCGTCACCTACGACAACGCCACCGTCCCAGCGACCGCGGCGGAGTGGCTCCGACAGGGGATGGAGGTTCCCGCGATCATCTACGTCAGCGTGGCCACAATTCCCTCGAACGACTTTTCCGGCCTGGCGAAGGCCTTGAAGCGGTTGGCTGCGAAAATCGAATCGGGTGACGTAGATCCATCGGGCGGACTTTTCCTGGGCGGAACATAGCGCGACGCCTCGCATCGTCTCGTATTGCCGGGAGGCGGTCGGTTCCGGCCTCGTCCCGGCCGCAGCGGCGGCCCCGGCGGCCTGGGACGCGATCGAGGCCCTCGGTCAATCCCGGGAGCGACGCGATCATCGTCGCTGGTACCTGGGGCGCTGAGGATCAAGAGGCAGCCGGGAGCGCAGGCCCGTAGTTCGATTAGGGTGGACGGGTCGGTGCGGGCCTGGAGGGGAGCATCTTCGGCGGCGAAGACGAGAGCGG
Source organism: uncultured Planctomycetales bacterium (assembly GCA_964604905.1). Lineage (GTDB taxonomy): Bacteria > Planctomycetota > MHYJ01 > MHYJ01 > JACPRB01 > JACQFK01. The sequence continues at coordinate 594 of CAZSCC010000461.1, read as the reverse complement.
GACCTGAGCTGGGGACCTCATAACGGCCCAGTCAGGGCCGCCCGGCGGCGACGGCCAGGGCCATCTCGAGCGAGAGCCAGCTCTTGCAGGACTTCGGGGCGCCGCCGATCAAGCCGACGGCGCCCGCCCCCCCCAAGTCCTTCGATCATCCAGGCGGGCGGATCCTCGGGCCGCGGAGCGATCTCCGCGACCCGGAGGACCCGGAGTTCACTTCCCCCGCTCATCGAGGACCTCCTGGACGATCTCGTCGGTGAGCCGGCGAGCTTGGAGTCGATCTCCCAGAGCCGATCCCCCACGCGGATCGTGCCGTCGGGATTGACGCGGCGGGACTCCTCGTCCTGGAAGAGGTCTTCAAGAGCGATCTCCTGGACGTAGCGGACGTCCGGAGGGAGATGGGTGAGGTAGTAGGAGAGCGGCGTGGTCGGCTTACCCTCGAGAAGGGGAAGCAGAAGGTGCTGGACCGGCTCAAGCCCGAAGAGAAGAAGTGAGAAAGGAATTGGGAGATTGAGGGAATTACGATTGACGATTGAGGAGCGAGGAGAACGAGAAGGAGAGGGGACCCGTCGGTAAGGGATGTTCTCGGCGTTTCGGTCT
>CAZSCC010000460.1:0-25205 GCA_964604905.1 uncultured Planctomycetales bacterium | reverse complement strand
TGGTGAAGGAGTACGAGGCGGTGAGCGCTTCGCTCGAGACCAACCTGGACGCTGACGCGATGCAGGCGGCGCTCGACAAGATGGGCGCGCTGCAAGAGAAGATCGAATCGTGCGGCGCGTGGGAGCTGGATCGGCACCTGGAGATCGCGGCGGAGGCGCTGGAGCTGCCGCCGTGGGACGCGAAGGTGGAGCGCCTTTCGGGCGGCGAGCGGCGGCGGGTCGCGCTCTGCCGGACGCTGCTGTCGGAGCCGGACCTCCTGCTGCTCGACGAGCCGACGAACCACCTGGACGCGACGACGGTGGCGTGGCTGGAGCGGACGCTGCGCGACTTCAAGGGCTCGGTGATCGCGGTCACGCACGATCGCTACTTCCTGGACAACGTCGCGGGGTGGATCCTCGAGATGGACCGCGGCCGGGGGTACCCCTCGCAGGGGAACTACTCGACGTGGCTGGAGTCGAAGCAGAAGCGGGTGGAGCTCGAGGGGAAGCAGGCCGAGGCGCGGGAGAAGACGCTGGCGCGCGAGCTGGAGTGGATCCGCATGTCGCCGCGCGCGCGGATGGCGAAGCCCAAGGCGCGCATCGATGCCTACGAGAAGCTGGCCGCCGAGGCGATGGAGTTGCGGGAGGAGTCGATCGAGCTGCAGGTCCCGCCGGGCCCCAAGCTCGGCACGAAGGTGCTCGAGGTCAAGGGCCTGAAGAAGTCCTACGGCGACAACCTCCTGATCGACGGGCTGAACCTGTCGCTGCCGCCGGGCGGCATCGTCGGCGTGATCGGCCCCAACGGCGCGGGGAAGACGACGCTCTTCCGGATGATCACGGGGCAGGAGAAGCCCGACGAAGGGACCCTCGAACTGGGTCCCAGCGTGGTGCTGGCGCACGTCGACCAGAACCGCGAGACGCTCGATCCGGAGAAGACGGTCTACGAGGAGATCACGGGCGGGGAGGAGGAGATCCCGTTCGGGAACCGGAAGGTCAACGGTCGCACCTACGTGAGCCGCTTCAACTTCCGGAAGACGGACCAGCAGAAGAAGGTCGGCATCCTCTCCGGCGGCGAGCGGAACCGGGTGCTGCTGGCGAAGACGCTCAACAAGGCGGCGAACGTGCTGCTGCTCGACGAGCCCACGAACGACCTGGACGTCGACACGCTGCGGGTGCTGGAGGACGCGCTCCTCGCCTTCAACGGTTGCGCGGTGGTGGTGAGCCACGACCGCTGGTTCCTGGACCGCATCGCGACGCACATCCTGGCCTTCGAGGGGGAGGGGAAGGTGCGCTGGTTCGAGGGCAACCACCAGGCCTACATGGAAAAGCGCCGCCAGGAGCTCGGCCGCGAGGCCGACCAGCCCCACCGCATCAAGTACAAGAAGCTCTCCCCCGCCTGACCTTTCAATTGTCTGACAATTCGGCGGAAAGCTACGAGGCAGAATTACGCCAATTGTCGGACAATTGACAGAATTCGGAGAGAGGGGCGGCGCCCTCCGGTATGCTGGGGGGGTGGCGCCGGTCGAGGACGTCCTGAGGCGGATGATCGCCAAGGGGTGGAAGCCGGGGGGGCCGGCGGAAGAGGCGGCGATCGCCCGGGTCGAGGCCGAGTTCGACGTCACGCTCCCCGCCGACTACCGCGTCTACCTCCGGACGGCGGGAGGCGGGGAGTCGACCGCGCCCGAGTCCTACACCGGGCTCTGGCCCCTCAAGGGGCTCGCCGTCTTCAACCGCCGCTACCGCATCCCCTGGAACTTTCCGGGCCTCTTCGGGATCGGGAACGACGGCTTCCTCGTCTACGCCATCGACTTCCGGGCCGGATCGCCCGTGATCGCGAGCCTCGGCCTGTCGAGCTCCGTCTGGGACGACGTCGTGACGGAGACCGACACCTTCACCGAGTGGCTGGAGCGGCGGCTGCCCTGAGTCGGAGCTGCATCGAGAGGGGCTGCCCTCCGGCTTTCAACTTCAGACTTCCCACTTCAGACTACGGATTCAGCACATACGTCGCCGCCGCGTGGTCCACGATCCACGTGCCCCGGCGCGCGAGCTGGATGGGGATCTCCTTCGGCACGTAAAGCCCGCCCAGCGCCTTGGAAACCATGTGCGCCTTCGTGATCCCGCTCGCGAGCACCACGATCGAGCGGGCGCGCTCGATCACCGAAGGGGTGATCGTCATCCGCTCGCGCGGCTCCTTCGGGGCCGTCACCGGCACGACGCGCCGCTCGGTCTCGTCGAGCGCCGCCGAGCCCGGGAAGAGCGAGGCCGTGTGGCCGTCCTCGCCCATGCCGAGCACCAGGAGGTCCAGCGGGTCGGGGAGCCTCCGTGCGTAGCGGTCCGCCGCTTCCTCCCGGTCCGGCGCGTCGGCGGGCATGCGGGTGATCCGGCCGAGCGCCCCGGGATGGCTCTTGAGGAGCGACTCCCGGACCCTGCGGTAGTTGCTCTCCGGGTGGTCGACCGGGACGCAGCGCTCGTCGCCGAAGTAGAACTCGGCGTCCGCCCAGGGGAACTTCTCAAGGCGGTCGAGCTCCGCGTAGACCGGCCGGGGCGTCGAGCCGCCCGCGAGCGCGATCGAACAGGTGCCCCGGGCCCGGACGACGGCGGCGGCCCTTTTCGCGATCCACTCCGCGGCGACGCGCGCGAACTCACCCGCGTCGGCCGCCACGATCAGCTTCGAGCGGGACCGGGTGGTCACGCGAGCGGTCTCCAGTGGCGCTTGTCGCGGCGAAGAAGCTCGTTCGACTCGGCCGGCCCGGCGCTCCCGCGCTCGTAGGGGGCGACGGGGCCCGGTTCGTCGAGGAGCGGCTGGACGAACTGCCAGCAGGCCTCGTCGCCGTCGCGGCGGGCGAAGAGCGTGGCGTCGCCGCGCATCGCGTCGAGGAGGAGCCGCTCGTAGGCCTCGCCGGGCGGGCGATGGAAGGCGCCCGCGTAGGAGAAGTCCATCGTGACGGTGCCGACGGAGAGGTCGTCGCCCGGGACCTTGGTGGCGAAGCGGAGCGCGATCCCCTCGTCGGGCTGGATGCGGAGGGTGAGGACGTTGGGCTCGATCCGCTGGCAGACCTCCTCGCGCCCGAAGAGGCAGAAGGGGATCGTCTGGAAGAAGATCGAGACCTCGGTCGTGCGGCGGCGGAGGCCCTTGCCGGCCCGGAGGTAGAAGGGGACGCCCTGCCAGCGCCAGTTGTCGATGGCCATCTTCATCGCCACGAAGGTCGGCGTCCGCGAGTCACGCGCCACGCCCTCCTCGTCGCGGTAGCCGGCGTACTGGCCCCACGCGGCGTCGGCGGGCCGGAGGGAGCGCAGTGAACGGAAGAGCTTGAGCTTCTCGTCGCGCACGTCGTCGGCGCGGAAGGAGCCGGGCGCCTCCATCGCGCAGAGGGCGAGGATCTGGAGGAGGTGGCTCTGGACCATGTCGCGCAGCACGCCCGTCGCGTCGTAGAACTTCCCTCGCCGCTCGACGCCGATCTCCTCCGCCGCCGTGATCTGCACGTGGTCGACGTACTTCCGGTTCCAGACCGGCTCGAAGATCGAGTTTCCGAACCGGAAGACGAGGATGTTCTGGACCGTCTCCTTGCCGAGATAGTGGTCGATCCGGAAGATCTGGCTCTCGTCGAGCACCTCGCCGACCAGGCGGTTGAGCTCGCGGGCGCTCGAGAGGTCGCGCCCGAACGGCTTCTCCATGACGACGCGCGACCAGGGGGAGCGGCCGGGCGGATGGAGCAGTCCCGCGTCCCGGAGGTGGCGGAGGATCACGGGGAAGACCGCCGGGGGCGTCGCCATGTAGTAGAGCCGGTTGCCTCCCGTGCCGTGGCTCGCCTCGACCCGGGCGAGCGTCGCCTTGAGCGCGGCGTAGGCCTCGGGCGCGTTGAAGTCCCCGCGCACGCTCTCGACGCGGTCGGCGAAGCCGCGCCACGCCGCGTCGTCGATCGGCTGGGCGCGGGAGAACTTGGCGGCCGACGCGCGGAGGCCGGCGCGCAGCTCCTCCGAGCTTCCGACCGACGTGCTCGTCCCGACGAGCGCGAAGCGCGCGGGGAGCTCCTTCTGGGTCGCCAGCGTGTAGAGCGCGGGGACGAGCTTCCGGTGGGTGAGGTCGCCCGTCACGCCGAAGATGACGATCGTGCAGTCCTCGGGGGGACGGGGCGGCAGTATCCCGGTCGCCGAGGGCGCGCCCACACGGATGAGGGTGTCGCTCATGAAGTTCCCCGTTTTACCACCGGCCGGGGGGAGAAGGAAACGAATTGCGACGGGGTCAGCGGCCCAGCAGCCCCTTGAGCCTCCCCAGCGTGCGCGCGAGGAGGCCCGGCGGCGCGATGGGACGGACCACCGGGATGGCGTAGGGGTTGCGGCGCCGGGCGCGCGCGACGACGTCCGCGAACTCCGCGGCCGAGGCGGGCCGCGCCTCGGGCCGCTTCTCGAGCGACCTCAGGCAGAGCGCCTCGAGCTCCGCGTCGGCGCTGCCCGGCGGGGCGGGCGCGTCGGCCAGGATCCGCTGGAAGGTCACGATGGGCGTGTCGCCCTGGAACGGCGTCCGGCCCGCGAGCATCTCGTAGAGGATCACGCCGAGCGCGTAGACGTCGGTGCGCGGGCCGATATCGTCGGCGCGACCCTCCACCTGCTCCGGCGCCATGTACTCCGGCGTCCCCATCACCATGTTCGATTGCGTGAGCGGCGTCTGGAAGCGGTCCGCGCGCGCGATCCCGAAATCCCCGAGCGCCACGCGCCCCGCCTTCTCGACCAGCACGTTCTTGGGCTTGAGGTCCCGGTGGACCACGCCCTTCGAATGGGCGTACCCCGCCGCGCGCGCGACGTCCTCCAGGATGCGCAGGAGCTCGCGCCGCTCGGTCTGGCCCTCCTCCAGGATCGCCGCGAGCGTCGGGCCCTCGACGTATTCCATCGCGATGTAGTGGAGGGGCGGGCCGGACGGGAACTCGACTGCGCCGACGTCGTGGACGGTGACGATCCCGGGATGGCGGAGCTGGGCCGCGATCGCGGCCTCGCGCTTCAGGCGCTCCACGCCGCCGGGCTCGTCCTTGTCCTCGCGCAGGATCTTGAGCGCCACGCGCCGCCGGAGCGTCGTGTCCTCGGCTTCGTGGACGACGCCCATCCCCCCGCGGGCGATCTCGCGGAGGATCCGGTACTTCCCGATCTGCGGGCGGACGGGCTCGGGCTTGGACTTCTTCTGGAAGGCGAGCGCTCGGAGGAGCTGCTCGGTCGTCAGGTATTTCTTCCTGAGGAAGAATTCGCCCAGCCGGACGTGCGGGACGAGCCGCTTCTGCTCGTCGAGGCACTCCTCGAGCTGCGCCTCGGTCACGTAGCCGCGCCAGAGGCAGATCTCCCCGACCCGAGACTCGGGGCCGGGCTCGACCTCCTCGCCCTCGCCGAGGAAGCGGCGCACGTCGCCCATGGACTTCCGGTTCGTGGTCGTTCCCATACGGATATTCACCCCAGAGACACGGAGGGCACAGAGAAGAGAATCAACTGTTGGATTCCCCCCCGCCCCCCGGGGGGAGGGGAGGGGAGGGACCCACCCCAAGTCGTTCTTCTCAGTGAACTCGGTGTCTCTGGGGTGTTCTTATCCTTTCACGATCGCCTCGAATTCCTCGCGGATGTCGCGGTCGTCGCCGGCGTATTCGCGGATGCGCTCGAGGACGATCTCGCGGAGCACGGACCGGCAGCGCGCGAGGCGCTTCCGGACGTCCGACTCGCGGAGTGCCAGGCGTTTGGCCACGTCGGCGTAGGTCGATCCCTTCGCTTCGCCGATGTCCATGAATCGGCTCGTCGCGCCCGGGTCTCCCTTGCCGCCCTCCGGAAGACAATAGAGGCGGAAGACCTCGAACAGATTTGCGGACCCTTCCTTCCGGAGACGCTCCTTGAGCTCCAGGATGGAATCGGCCAGCACGGTGCGGATCCACTCGCGGTCGAAGGCGCCTTCCGGATCGGGCGCGGCGGGCTCGTCGCGGCAGTCCTCGAACTTGAAGAGGAACCTGCTCGAGGGCTGGCGGGCCTGCTCGCGGCGGGCGGCGTCGATCAGGAAGTTCTTCAGCGCGCGCTTCAGGAACCCGCGGAAGCTGCCCTTCTCGGGGCTGAGGCGCTCCCAGTCCTTCCGCTCGACGAGGCGCGTGAAGAAGTCCTGGGTCAGGTCCTTCGCGTCCTCCACGTTCCGCCGGCCGGCCGCGCGGAGATAGTAATAGGCCGGCTTCCAGTAGAGGTAGATCAGGCGCTCGAGGGACTCGCGGTTCATCCCCCCCGCCTTGCGGAGGAGCGTCCAGCACGTGGACGGGAAGTCCCGCCGCGCGCCGCCGATCGAAGTGTCTCCCGAGTTCCCCACCACCCCTCCTATACCCCACGATCCCGGAATCCGTAACCTCTAAAAGTTTTCCGGGGACGAAATACCCGCTCCCGCGTACTGCCCGGCGAATAAAAGGAGGCACTCATGGCGACCCTGGTGAAGAAGAGCGGACTGTGGGCGGCGATCGCCGCCCTGGGATTGGCGATCGGATGCGGAGAGTCGGGAGGCGGGAGCGCCGCGGCGGCGCCCAGCTCCTCGCAGAAGACCTCGGCCCAGACCACGGATGCGGCGGGCCAGGCGGTCGAGCAGACGGCGGAGTTCTCCACCGACGCGCTCGTCGAGAGCGGCGCGCCCGGATCGACCTCGTCCAAGACCGGCCAGACGGGCTCGAACCCCGCCGGCGGGACCATCAACTACCAGGCCTCGGTGACCCTCACCGTCGACCTGGACGCGCCCGGCGGCTCCGGGACCGACGCCCACCCGAACGCCTCGGGCGTCTTCTCGGTGACGGCCACCGGGACCGTCGTGGGCGACTCGATGAACGGCGAGGTCACCTACGCCGTGGACGTCCAGTGGGTGACGAACGGCGTCTTTACCGACCCCGTGTGCGGCGCCCAGGCGACCGTGACCGCCGGCAGCCACGTCAACTACGTCGCCCGGATCCAGTGGGCCAAGACGGACGACATGAACTGGTCGATCCAGGCGACGTACGACGTGAACGGCGCCGCGAACGGGACGGTCTCCCACGGCGGGCGGACCTGGACCGTCGCCGGCACCGTGACGCTGCATGCGCTGGCGACCTTCAGCCGGAGCGCGGGGACCTACACGTTCAGCTTCGGGATCAACGGCCAGAAGATCGTGACCGCGGACGACGGCACGGAAGTCCACACCGTGACGATCACGATGGAGGCGCTCGACCGGGTCTTCATCGACGTGGACGGCGCGGTGTTCGGGCCCTTCACGCTGGCCCAGGTGTGGTGGATCTTCAACTTCGACTGCCGCGGGTAAGACCGGATAGGATACCCGAACGGAGCCCGTCCCCTTCCGCCAGGAGGGGGACGGGTTTTTCCGCCAAACAATGCGGAGGGGCCGGTTGTCGAAAGGGGCAAACTCAGACCGGAGGAACAGACCCATGCGCTTCACGGCCCTGCTCGCCCTGTTGTGCCTTCCCGCCGCGGCCCTTGACGACGCGAAGGCGCCGGACTTCACGCTCAAGGACGTCGGCGGGAAGCCGCACGCCCTTTCCGCCGTCAAGGACGTGAAGGCGGTCGTGCTCCTCTTCATGGGGGTCGAATGCCCCCGTTCGGTGGCGGCCGAGCCGCGCCTGGACGACCTGGCGAAGAAGCACGCCGGGAAGGCCGCGTTCTACGCGATCAACTCCAACTGGCACGAGTCGGCCAAGGAGATCGCCGACCACTCCGCGCGGCGCGACTTCAAAATGACTTGCCTCAAGGACGAGGGCGGGAAGGTCGCCACGCTCTACAAGGTCGAGATCCAGCCGACGGCGATCGTGCTCGACGCGGACCTGAAGGTGCGGTACCGCGGGCTGATCGACGACCACAAGCTCGAGGAGCTCGCCAGGAACCACTACCTGCGCGACGCCCTGGACGCGCTGCTGGCCGGAAAGGAAGTGGAGAAGAAATCCACCGAGCCCGTGGGCTGCACGATCAAGAAGGCGGAGCTGAAGGCGAAGTCCGACGAAGTGACGTTCGCCAAGCACGTGGCGCCGATCCTGAACCGGAGTTGCGTGAGCTGCCACCGGCCGGGGCAGGTGGGCCCCTTTTCGCTCGAGACCTACGAGCAGGCGAAGGCGTGGTCGGTCGAGATCAAGTCCTACGTCGAAACGCGGCAGATGCCTCCCTGGAAGCCGATGTCGAACCACGGCGGCTACTACAATGAAAGGCGCCTGCCCGACGAGGAGATCGCCCTCCTTTCGAAGTGGCACGACAACGGGGCTCCGATGGGGGACCCGAAGGACCTCCCGCCTCCTCCGAAATTCAAGGACGGCTGGATGCTGGGGGTGCCCGACGCGGTGCTCAAGGCGGAGGCCGGATTCGAGCTCGCCGCGAAGGGGCGCGACGAGTACCGCTGTTACGTCCTCCAGAATCCGTTCGACGAGGACAAATGGGTGACGGGTATCGAGTACATGCCCGGCAATCCCCGCTCGGTCCACCACATCATCGGCTACCTCGATCCGGGGGGCCAGTCGGAGCGGAAGGACGCGGCCGATCCGGCCCCCGGGTACCGCTCGAACGGCTCGGGGCCGGGGATCATCCCTTCCGGGTCGCTCGCGGGCTGGGCGCCGGGCAACATGCCCCGCATGCTCCCCGAGGGCACCGCGCGGCTTCTCCGCAAGGGCGAGAGGATCGTGCTCGAGACCCATTACCACAAGACGGGGCGTGCGGAGAAGGACGAGGGCGCGCAGGTGGCGATCTACGTCGCCAAGACTCCCATCGCCAAGCAGGTCCAAGTCCACATGATGGCGAACGTCCTCCTCCGGATCCCGCCGGGCGAGTCGAACTACAAGCTGGGCCTGACCTACACCGTGCCGGGGGACGTCCACGCGCTGGACGTGATGCCCCACATGCACCTGATCGGGAAGGAGATGTCGGTGGTGGCGACGTTCCCGGACGGGACGAAGAAGGACCTCGTGATCATCAAGGACTGGGACTTCGGCTGGCAGGAGACCTACCAGTTCAAGGAGCCCATGGCGTTCCCGAAGGGGACGAAGATCCGGATGGACGCCCGCTACGACAACTCCGAGAACAACCCGAACAATCCGTCCCACCCGCCGAAGCAGGTGCGCTGGGGCGAGCAGACGACCGACGAGATGTGCATCGCGTTCATCCACTTCACGCTGGACGCGCAGGACTTGAGGAAGGAAGGGAAGGGCGGGAAGGGGAAATGAACGACGAACCCCTTCCGCTGTCGTTCGACCCCGTCTCGAACGGAGAGTATCTTCCGCCGCTCAAGTCCGGTCGCGACCATCTCGCCGAGAAGCTGATCCACCGGATCGCGGAGAAGAACGCGCGGCGGACGGGCGTGACGCGCCGGGCGTTCCTGACGGGCGCCTGCGGGATGGCGGCGACGCTGGCCGCGATCAACCGCGTCTACGGCGGCCAGGGCGGCGGCTCCTACGCGATCGCGCCGGAGATGCTGCTGGAGCCCGAGGCGGCGGCGCAGGCGGTCGGGGGCAAGGAGTTCATCTTCGACATCCAGTCCCATCACGTGATGCCCGAGGGGGAATGGAAGCTGAAGGACCCCGGGATGGCGACGCTCCTCCGCGCGATGGAGGGGGGCCGCCGGAAGCAGAAGGACCCGCTCACCGGCTTCTCGCGCTACTTCTACACGAAGGAGATGTTCCTGGACAGCGACACCTCGGTCGCGGTCCTCTCCGCCCTCCCGGCGGTGGAGGGGAAGAACCCGTTGCCCGACGCGGACGCGGTCGAGACGCGGGGGATCCTCGACCGGATGGGGAAGTCGAAGCGGCTCCTCATCCACGGGCTCGTGACGCCGAACGTGGAGCCCTTCGAGGGGCAGCTCGACGCGATGGAGCGGCTGGCCAAGGAAGTGAAGATCGCGGCGTGGAAGGTCTACACGCCGTGGGGCCCGGACCGGAAGGGCTTCTGGCTGGACGACGAGAAGATCGGGATCCCGATGATCGAGCGGGCCCTCAAGCTGGGCATCAAGGTGATCTGCTGCCACAAGGGGATCCCCCTCCCGTTCCTGCCCGCGCGGGCGCACGAGCTGGCGACCGACATCGGGAAGGTGGCGAAGCGTTTCCCGGAGATGAACTTCATCGTCTACCACTCGGGCTACGACCCGAACAAGGCGGAAGGCCCCTACGACCCCACCGCCGAGCGCGGCGTGGACGTGCTCCTCAAGTCGCTTGAGGACAACGGGATCAAGCCCAACTCGAACGTCTACGCCGAGATCGGCACCTCCTGGTACATCCTGATGCGCCGGCTCCCGCAGGCGGCGCACGTGCTGGGCAAGCTGCTCAAGCACGTGGGCGAGGACCGCGTGGTGTGGGGGACGGACTCGATCTGGTACGGGACCCCGCAGCCGCAGATCGAGGCGTTCCGCGCGTTCGAGATCTCGAGAGAGCTCCAGGAGAAGCACGGCTATCCGGCGCTCACGAAGGAGGTCAAGGCGAAGATCTTCGGCCTCAACGCGGCGAAGCCCTACGGCGTGGACCCGAAGGAGGTCCGCGAGGCGCTCCCGAAGGACGAGATCGAGAAGCTCAAGCAGGCCTATCTCGAGCGGCCGATGCGGACCTACGCGACGTACGGGCCGAAGACGCGGCGGGAGTTCATCGACCTGCTGCGCGCACACGACGGCATGCCCGCGTAGCCGGGGATCTGGAGAGAGGGGGCCGGCCTCCCCCGTCCCGCCGATAAATGTCGCGCCCTCAGGCGCGCCCGGCTAACGTATCGTTCTTGGAGCGACGAACCGAGTTTCGGGATTTATCCGGCTGGGGAGGACCGACGATGAAGCCATTCGCACTCGCACTTCTGGGGTTCGGGCTGGCGGCGTGCGGGACGACCGCGCAGCCCATGGCAGGCGACGACTGGATCCCGCTCTTCAACGGCAAGGACTTCACGGGCTGGAAGCTCCCCGAGGGGGACAACGGCCACTGGAAGGTCGTGGACGGCGTGATCGACTACGACGCGCTCAGCGAGGCGAAGGCCGAGAAGCACCTCTTCAGCGAGAAGGAGTACGGCGATTTCACGCTCCACGTCGAGTGGCGCATCAAGGAGACCCCCTACGTGAACCCCAACGTCTACGACATCCAGCCCGACGGCTCGCACAAGGTGGGCGCGGACGGCAAGGAGATCAAGATGGCGCTCCCCGACTCCGACTCGGGGATCTACACCCGCCGGCGCGACGGGAAGTCGCAGGTGAACATCTGGTGCTGGCCGGTCGGGTCGGGCGAGGTCTACGGCTACCGGATGGACAAGAAGATGCCGGCAGAGGTCCGGGCGGGAGTGACGCCGAAGAAGAAGGCGGACAAGCCGATCGGCGAGTGGAACGCGTTCGACATCACGATGAAGGGCGACCGCCTGACCGTGGTGCTCAACGGCGAGAAGGTGATCGAAAACGCCCTCCTCCCCGACATGCCCGCCCGCGGCCCCGTCGGGCTCCAGCACCACGGGAGCAAGAACAAGGACGGGAAGTGGACGAGCCCACCCGCCCTCGTGCAGTTCCGGAACATCAAGATCAAGGAGCAATAAACCTTCGCGGCCATTGACAGGAGAATGGCTTAACTGTCATTCTTCACCCCCATGGGTACGAGCGATCGGCGGCGGCCCGGAAAGCTGGGGCGCCTCGCGCGCCCCCAGACGCTGCTCAGCCAGACCGAGCAGGCGCTCCGCGAAGCGATCTCCAAGGGGCGGTTCCCCGGGAACCGGCTGCCCACGGCGGCGGAGCTCGCCGAGGAGCTCGGGGTGAGCCGGGAGACGGTGCGCCTGGCGCAGGAGACGCTCCAGCGCGAGGGGCTGCTCGTCAAGTACCGCCGGAAGGGGACGCTCCTCCAGCCTCCGCCGATGAAGGTGCGGGCCGTCTCCGCGCGCTCGACCCTGCTCGGCTACCTGCAGGCCGACTATCCGTCCCCCCACGGGGAGGAGGCGGTGACGCGCTCGACGAGCGGCCTCATGCTTCAGGGAGCGATGCGCGAAGCCGGCCGGGCGGGCCACGAGCTGGTGGTGCGCCACGCCCCGTACACCGAGATGGACCGGGTGATCGGCCAGCTCTCGTCGGCGGCGCCCCTGAGAGGCGTGATCTTCGCCTCGTTCGGGGAGGAGAAGCTGGTCCGCCAGGCGCTGGGCTACGGATGGCCGACGGTGCTTCTCGACCACGACCTCCACCTGCCGCGCATGTCCTCGGTCCGGGAGGACTCCTTCCAGGGGGCGCGGATCGCGGTGGAGCACCTCGCCTCGCTCGGCCACCGCCGGATCGCCTACGCCCACTGGCGTCTCGCCGAGCTCAATCCCTGGCGGGTGATGGGATACCGCCGGGGCCTCCGCGACGCGCGGCTCCCGCGCCGCCGCGTCTGGGAGCTCTCCGCGGAGATCACACCGGAGGGCGCGGAGGCGCTGGTCGGGCAGGTCCTCGCGCTGGACCCGCGACCCACGGCGCTCCTCTGCTTCAACAACACGCTCGCCCACCTCGCGATCGACCGCTTCCGGCAGCGGAAGCTGCGCGTGCCCGAGGACTTGAGCGTGGTGGGCGGGGGCGGCGAGAGCGTGGCGGGTCTCACCTGCCACCAGGCCGACTGGTACGCCATGGGACGCGCCGCGGTGGAGATCCTGCTCCGGGCGATCTCGTCCCGCGGGAAGCGCGAGCCGGAGCACCGGATGTTCCCCTATGCGGTCCAACCCGGCCGCACGACCGCCCCGCCTTCTCCCCGATAGCAGGGGGGTCTACTTCTCCTTCTTCTCCTCGGGGGGCTTCTCCTCGCCGAGCTTGCGGACGGCGTAGGGGTGGTCGCGCTTGCGCGTGACCTCGGCCTTCGTGATCGAGTCCCCCGCGCGGAGTCGGTCCACCGCGTCCTGCCCCTTGAGCACGCGGCCGAAGACGGTGTGCTTGCCGTTGAGCCACTCGGTGGGGAGGTGGGTGATGAAGAACTGCGAGCCGTTCGTGTGGGGGCCGGAGTTGGCCATCGAGAGGGTGCCGCGGAAGTGGCGGCGGGCGCCGCCCTGCAGCTCGTCTCGGAACCGGTAGCCCGCGTCGCCGGAGCCGTCGCCGCGCGGGCAGCCCCCCTGCGCCATGAAGCCGGGGATCACGCGGTGGAACTTGTTCCCGTCGTAGAACTTCTTCGTGACGAGCTCGATGAAGTTGGCGACCGTGTTGGGGGCCTCGTTCTCGTAGAGCTCGACCTCGATCTCGCCCTTCGTGGTGGTCAGCGTCACGCGGGGGAGGTCGTTCGCCTTCTCGTCCTTTGCGCGCGCCTCCTCCTCGGCCTTCCAGAGTTCCCCGTAGGAGGTCGCCATCTTCTGGAACTGCCGCGCCATCTGGTCCTGCTCGGGCTCCAGCTTCTCTTTGAGCACCTGCTCGAAGATCGTCGTCGCGTCGGCGAAGCGGTGGACGGCGAAGTAGGAGATCGCCAGCAGCGTGCGGGATTCGAGGTGGGCGGGGTCCTTCTTCAGGTACTTCTGGAGGTTCGCGACCGCCCCGTCGTAGCGGTTGAGCTTTTGCTCGAGGCGGCCCGTCTTGAGCGCGAGGTCCGCGTCGTCGGGGCGGAGCACGGCCAGCTTCTCGAGGTCGCCCAGCGCGTCGTCCTCGCGGTTGTAGAGGAGGAAGGCCTCGCTCCGGACTTCGAGGAGCCCGGCGTCGTCGGGAGTCTTCTTGAGCGCCTCGGTGGAAGAGGCGACGAGCGCCTCCATCGCCTGGATCGCCGTGCCTCGAAGGTCCTGGAACTCCTTGGTCGTCTCCTCCCGCTGCTGGGCGAGCTTCTTGGGCCGCTCGGGATCCTCCGCGGCGCTGCGGAGCTGCTCGTCGATCTTCTGGAGCCTCTCGCGGAGCTTGAAGAGCTTCTCGATTGAGGCTCGGACCGACGCGAGATCCGTGCGGGCCTTCTTCACGTCGTCGGAATCCTGGGCCGCGGCGAGGGAGGAGAGGAGGAGAAGGGCGATCAGGGTGCGGCGCACGGGCGTTCTCCTGAACAAGGGATAAGGATGATACGCCGGGCTGCCGTGCGAAAAGAGGGAATTCAGCGCTGCGGGCGCGGGGACGAGGGCGACGCGCTCCGCGTGAGGCCGGGGAAGGCGGCAAGGACGGCCGCGATGATGCGCTGCGCCTCCTCCTTTGGGACGCCGAGGGTCCGCTCGACGTACCGCCCTGCGCCCTCGTCGTTCTCGAAGCTGATCGCCTGCTTGATGAGCTGGAGCGTGACGGGGGGGACGTCCGCGATCTTCGGGTCGACCGTCCTGGGCTCGTCGAGGCGCATGGGGCCCGGCGGGACGAGGGGGACGGAGGAGGCCGTGTGCGGCATGGGGGATTCGGGGACGTCGGCGAGGGTCTGGACGCTCCCGGGGGTCGAGCCTTCGAAGCGGCCCGGAGCGGGGGCGGGCTCCGGGGCAGGCGCGAGCCGTGGCTCGACCTTCGTCGTCCGCGAGGGGCGGCGGTCCATCCGGTCCTTGATCCGCTGCCGGAGCTCGGGGAGGGCGATCTTGAGGTGGCCGGCGAACTTGGCGAGGAGGTGGTGCTCGGGCGGCTCGATGCGGCCGTCGGCGCAGACGACGTCGATCAGGGCGTCGAGGAGCGATTCCCGTTCCCGGGCCGACCCGGGCACGGCGATGACGAGCTTTCCCCGCTGTCCCTCCTCGATGATCGCGTTCATGTCGCGGATGGGGACGTTCATCTCCGTGGCCTTGCGGTGGAGGACGAGCCGCTCGTCTTCGGTGATCCGTCCGTCCGCGAAGGCGGCCGAGACGAGGGTCGCGAAGCTCCGGCGGGTGTTGGGGTCGATCATCTTCGGTTAGACTCCGGGTCCATTACTCCGTGACCACTATACCATGGGGCCGTCTTCGAAGGGGCCCCGCAGCTTGGCGGGCGGCTCGAAGGGTCGCGCGCGGAGGCCCAGCGAGAGCAGGTCCGCGACCGCTCGGAGGCGTTTCATTTCGCCGTCGCTGAAGGCGGAGGACTTGCGCCGCAGGAGGAGCCGGCCGGTCGGCTCGCCGATCCCGAGCATGAGGCACGCCTCGAATCCGCCCTCGATGGGCTTGGCGTACTCCGACTCCCTGGAGCCGATGCGGGGGACTTCGCCCAGGCCGGGGCGCGCGGGGTCGCTGCCGGGCTTGATCCAGCGCGACCAGAGCTTGCCCTGGTCCTCGAGGTCGTAGCGCAGCCAGTCGGCGGGCACGAGGCGCACGATCTCGGCGCTGAGGTCGGCGAGGAGCGTCCCGACGGCCTTCCTCTGCCGGAGCAGCACGGCGAGGCGTTCGAGCATGCGCCCGTTGTACTTCCCGGCGGCGGGGGATTTCAACACAAAGTCAGGGATTGAGGTCGGGCAGCGCCGGCGCGCGCTCGTGCTCGAAGATGAGCGAGGTCTCCACGTGGGCGACGATGCGGTGGCGGGTGAAGGCCTCGACGCCCAGGGAGCGCAGGTGGGCCACGTCGCGGACCGCCACGTGGACGAAGAAGTCGACCCCGCCGCTCACGTAGTAGCTGCGGATCACCTCCGCGTGGCCGCGCAGCTGGTCCCGGAACGCCTCCACCTCCCTCTCCCGGTGGCGGGTGAGGCGGACCGCGATGATCGCCTGCAGCCCCACCCCGAGCGCCGCCGGCTCCACCTCGGCGTGCACGCCGAGCAGGACCCCCGCGGCCTTGAGGCGCCGCACCCGCTGCAGGCACGAGGAGGGGGCGAGGCGGATCTTCCGCGCCAGCTCCTTGTTCGAGAGCCCCGCGTCCCTCTGCAGCACGGCCAGGATCGTCCGGTCGATGCGGTCGAGCTTCATGGCGAATTTCCTTCGGTCGAACGGGTCCGGACCCCCTAGTTTGTGAATATAATTCGGATATAGATGACTCCTATAGAATAGTGTTGAAGTCTCAATTTTCACAGACAAATTATCGTCGTTCCCTGTGTAGTATCGGGTGACATGATGAGATGGGCGGTGCTGCTGGGGACGCTGGCGGGCCTCCAGGGGGCGGTCTCGATCCGCGTCGCGCCGGAGGGCTGGGGCGACGCCGGGGCGGACGACGTCGCGAAGGTCCTCGAGTCGGCGGCGGCGACGTTCGGGGGGCGGTTCGCGGGGAAGACGGTCGAGGTCTCGCGTTCCCGGAAGGACCCGATCACGCTCTTCGAGCGGGGCCCCGCGGGCGAGATCCGGGTCAAGCTGAACGTCGAGGGCCGCCAGTGGTCCCAGTTCGCCTTCCAGTTCGGCCACGAGATGGGCCACATTGCCTGCGGATTCGCGGAGTACGCCAACCCGAACCTGTGGTTCGAGGAGACGGTCTGCGAGGCGGCGTCGCTCTTCGCCCTGGGGCGGATGGCCGAGGCGTGGAAGACGCGGCCGCCCTATCCCAACTGGAAGGACTACGCGGGGGCGCTCGCGAAGTACCGGGAGGACCGCCTCAAGAAGGCGGTGCTCCCGGAGGGGACGACGCTCGCGGCCTGGTTCCGCGCGAGGGAGGCATCCCTCCGCAAGGACGCCTGCCAGCGCGAGCTGAACCTCGTCCTGGCGGCGGCGCTCCTCTCGCTGTTCGAGGAGACCCCCGAGGGATGGGAGGCCGTCGCGACGTTGAACGCGGTGAAGGGCGACGCCTCGCGGACGTTCCGGCAGTACCTGGGGGACTGGTCGCGCTCGGCGCCGGAGAAGCACCGCGCGTTCATCGGGAAGATCGCGAAGAAGTTCGGAGTGGACCCGTGAGCATCGAGCGCCGAGCCACCCTTTGGCTCCTCTCGATGTGCGTGATCTGGGGCTCCAGCTTCGCAGTGATGAAGCTCGGGGAGGAGAGCCTGGCCGCGGCCGTGGGCGTGGCCGCGGCGCCGACGGCATTCCTTTTCCTGAGGTTTGCGTCGGCGGCCTTGATCTTCCCCTTCGTCTTCCCGCGGGCGCTGCGCCTCCTGACTCCGAAGATCGTGGGGGCGGGGATCCTCCTCTCGCTCCCGTTCTACGCGGGGTTCATCCTCCAGGTCTCGGGACTCCACTTCACGACGGCGACCGTCTCGGCCTTCCTGACGAACCTGACGGTCGTCGTCACGCCCTTCCTGGGGCGGCTCGTCTTCCGGGAACGGATGACGTGGGGGAACGCGGGAGGCGCGGCGGTGGCGCTGCTGGGCGTCTTCGTGCTGACCGATCCCGCGGGGGGCGCGTTCCGGATCGGGGAGATCCTGACCGCGGTGAGCGCGGTGGCGTGGGCGATGCAGATCCAGATGACGAACGTGCTGACCCGGCGCCACCCGCCGGAGGCGCTGACCTTCGTGATGTTCTGCTGCGCGGCGCTCTTTTCGGGGGTCACGCTGCTCGTGATGGGGACGGATCCCGGCGCGCTCGCCCGGGCCTGCCTCGTCCCGCATGTGGGCTGGACGGTGCTCTTCACAGCGACGGCCTGCTCGATCGTGGCGATCACGATCATGAACCGCTACCAGCGGGACCTCACGCCCACGCGAGCGGCGGTGATCTACACGCTGGAGCCGGTCATCGCGGCAGCGCTCTCGGCGGCGTTCCTGGGCGAGCCGATGACGCTCCGCAAGCTGCTCGGCGGCGCGATCATCGTGGGGGGGAACTTGCTGTGCGAGCGGATCGGCCGGAGGGGCGATGCCGTCACCGTGGCTACCACCCCGGGTTCGGCCGCACCGTCGCCTTGAGCCCCTGCGGGCCCGTGACGTAGACCGGGCTCTGGCCCACGGGGAAGGTGTTGTTCCTCGTGCGCCGCTCGTCCCACCCCACGAAACGCCGCGAGCCGTAGAGATCGGTCGCCCAGAGCCCCTTCTCGCTGTTGTTGATCTTCACGTACGCGTAGTCCTTGGGGCTCCAGAGGACCAGGGTGTCCTCCTTCGCCCCGTCGTCGGTGAAGACCGCGGCGTAGATCTCCGGGCCCCACGCGTCGTTCCGCACCCAGCGCTTGCCCTCCAGCATCCGCGCCATCACCCCGTAGGCGTAGTAGGAATACTTAGGCTCGAGGCCCGAACGCATCAGCCCCACCATCTGCGCCTTGTCGAACTGGAGGTTGCCGCCGTCCTTGAGCGTCCACCAGAAGACCTTCTCGATCTTGCCCGAGGCGATCGCAGTCAGGTAGAAGCGCACGAGCAGATCGGCCGACCGGAGCTCGGAAACCCCATAAGGGTGGATGTCCGTGTTCCAGCAGATCTCGGTCACCCAGAGCGGCTTGGGCGCCCCGAACGCCTTCATCAGCTTGATCAGTTCGTCCGTCTGCTGCTCGAACGTCATCCGGACCATCGGGAAATCGGGGGTCAGGTCCTTCTTGTGCCAGTAGTCCGCCTTGACGTACTGGTCGAGGACCCACCAGTCCCATGGCTCCTCGGGCGCGTTCATCGCCCGGTAGGGATGGAAGCAGACGATGTCGAACGCGTCCCACGGAGCGGCCTTGAAGACCTTCTCCGCCCAGAGGGTGTCGCAGAAGGCCATGTTGAGCGCGAGCACCTTCGCCTTCGGGTTGGACTCGTGGATCGCCTTCCCGGCGGCCGCGAGCAGCTGCCCGTACTTCTCGGGCGAGTCCTTCCAGAGCCCCCCGTTGGGCTCGTTCCAGATCTGCCAGAGGTCGACCTTCCCCGCGTAGCGCCGGACCGCGGCCCGGGCGAAGGCGCAATAGGCCTCGATCCCCTCCGGCGTGCGCGGGTCGTGGAACGCCGGCGCGCCCGTGAGATCGCCGAAGATCAGGATGCCGCGGCGGGTGATGGATTCGAGCAGCCGATCATAAGGCTCGAAGTCGTACTCGCCCTTCGCCTTCTCGATCCGCCTCCACGAGAAATCCTGCCGGCCCCACTTGATCCCGGCCTGCTGCATCGCATCGAGGCGCGCGTCGAGGTGAGGCGCGTCGGGAGAGAGGGCCATGTTGATCCCGAAGGGCGAGCCCGGAAGAAGCTCCGCCGCGCGCGGGTGGGGCGGGAGCGTCACCTGGAAGGCGTTGCGGGCGGTCGCGCACGGCGGGATCGGCGCGCCCTGCATGGGCTGCGGCGCGGAGGCCGCCGTGCACCCCGCGAGGAGGATCAGCCCCGCCGTCATTCTGTGCATGAGGGACATCTCCGGAGCCGCCTGCGAGTGAACCGAAAATCCGCGCGGGCGGATCAGGGGTCCTGATACCATTCCTCGATGCCTCCCGCGCGGACCCTCTGGATCCTGTCGTTGGCCCTCGCGGGTTGCCTCTCCGGCCCGGCATTCCGCGAGCGCCTCCTGGCCACGATCCCGGAAGGGGTCGTCGTCCCCATCGCCTTCAGCCGGGATGGAAGGCACGCGGCCTGGGTCGAACGGGCCGGCGAAGGTTTCCGGGCCGTCCGCGGAGAATGGAAAGGGAAGCCCTACAAGGTCCTCTGATGAATCGCGCTCAGCGCGCAGGGGGGACGCGTCGCGTTCCTGGCGGGCGTGGAGGGCCGGCAGATCGTCGGCCTGGACGATCGCGTCCTCTCCGAGTACGGCCCCGAGCGGGCGGTCGGCTGGCCGCTCGCGATGAGCCTGGACGGCTCCGTCGTCGCGTGCCGATTGACCGACCTCAAGACCGGCCGGGCCTGCGTCGCGGTGAACGGCCGGAGGGGAGAGGAATTCGACGCGGTGGGCCCTCCGGTCCTGAGCGGGGACGGGACGCGCGTCGCCTACCGCGCCCAGGAGGGGGACCGGTCGTTCGTCGTGATCGGGAGCGAACGGGGGCCTGCCTGCGACCTCATGAGCGATCCGGCGATCAGCGCCGACGGGCGCGTGGTGGCCTATGCCGCGGGGCGCGGCGGCCGCTGGTCCCTCGTCGTGGGGACCCGCGAGACCTCGCTGGCTCACCCGCCCTCTCACGTCTTCCTGAGCGACGACGGCGGCTCGGTCGGATACTGGTACTTCGAGTCCCAACCGGGCGGCGCGTCCATGATCCGGGTCGTGGCGGGCTCGAAAACGGGCGAGGCCTTCACCCTGGTGGGGCGTCCCGTCTTCAGTCCCGACGGACGGACGGTGGCCTACGCCGCGGATTCCGGGGGCCGGCCGTACGTCGTGATCGGAGACCTCATGGTGGAGGCC
The DNA here is from genome assembly GCA_964604905.1 of uncultured Planctomycetales bacterium. Lineage (GTDB taxonomy): Bacteria > Planctomycetota > MHYJ01 > MHYJ01 > JACPRB01 > JACQFK01. Next base: position 5,261 of record CAZSCC010000460.1, on the reverse strand, counting down.
GCGGGACGGGCGAGCGATCCGGTCTTCAGCCCGGACGGCAGGCAGGTCGGCTACGGCACTCGGATCGGACGCGAGATCGGGTGGAAAGTGCTGGAAGTGCCTTGAGCAAGGCGTACAATCGGGCCCGAATCTGAAGGAGATCGGCTTATGAAGCTTCTGTACGTGTCCGCGGCGATGATCCTCAGCCTGGTGGCCTCCCCGTCGAGCCAGGAGATCCCGATCATGGTCTCGCCGGACGAGGTCGCCTGGATGGAAGGTCCGCCCTCGCTCCCCCCGGGAGCCAAGATGGCGGTCCTCAGCGGGGACTCGAAGAAGGAAGGTCTCTTCGTGATGCGCGCCAAGCTTCCGGCGGGCTACAAGGTCCCTCCGCACTTCCACCCGGATAAGGAGACCGTCACCGTCCTCTCGGGGGCCTTCCACGCAGCGATGGGAGACACCTTCGACGCCTCCAAGCTGAAGGTCATGCCGGCCGGCAGTTTCCTCATGCTCCCCGCCAAGAATCCCCACTTCGTGTTCACGAAGGAGGAGACCATCATCCAGGTCAGCGCGATGGGACCGTGGACGCTGACCTACGTCAATCCCGCGGACGATCCGAGGAACAAGAAGTAGGCGCGGCTACAGGATCCGGTCGAGCGCCTCGCAGAGGCGGTCCGCCTCCGCGATCGTGTTGTAGTGGACGAAGGAGGCGCGGACCACGCCTCCGCGGGCGCTGAGCCCCGCCGCGTCCGATAGCCGACGCGCGTAGAAGTCGCCCGACTTGATCCCCACCCGATGGGCGTCGACGAGCGGCGGGATCTCCGAGGCGTCTCGGCCGTCGACCGAAAAGCTGATCGTGGGCAGGCGGTCGGGCGCTCCCTTGGTACGCCCCAAGATCCGCACGCCCTTGCGGCCCCGCAGGAACGAGAGGACGCGCTCCGCGAGCGCCGCCTCGTGTTCGGCGACCTCGTCGAGCCCCCGGGGGCCGAGCGACGCGAGATATTCCGGCACGGCCCCCGCGCCGTGGACGAGCTCGAAGTCCAGCCCCCCGGGCGCCAGCTTGTGGGGCAGCTTGTCGGACGGGATGAAGAAGTGGTTGATGCTTGCGAGCGCTTCCAGGCGGTCGAGCCGACCCCACAGGACCGCCTGGTGGGGCCCGTAGACCTTGTAGACGCTGGCGACATAGTAGTCGGCGCCGATCGCCTGCACGTCGACCCGCCGGTGGGGCGCGAAGGCGACGCCGTCGACGACCACCTGGGCCCCCGCCTCGTGGGCCAGCCGGACCGCCTCGCGCGCCGGGTTCACGTGGCCGAGCAAGTTCGAGACGTGGCCGAACGCCACCCAGCGCGTCTTCTTCGACAGCAGCGCCGCGAGGTCCTCGAGCGGGAGCTCGAAGTCGTCCCGCCGGACGCGCCATACCTTGATCGTCGCTCCGCGCGCCTCGAGTCTCAGCCAGGCGCCGGGATTGGATTCGTGGTCCGCCTCGCAGACGACGACCTCGTCGCCCGGCCGGATCGTGGGCTCGATCGCCCGCGACAGGTTCTGGAGCAGCTGGGTGGTGGAGGCGCCGAAGACGATCTCGCGCGGGTCGGCCGCGTTGAAGTACGCGGCCCACGCCTTCGTGGCGGCCTCGGTGCGCTTGGTGGCGAGCCGCGAGGCGGCGTAGGTCGCGCCGGGCTGCACGTGTGAGGTGGCGTACGCGTCGCGGACGCGGTCGGCCGCGGCGCCGAGGATCTGCGATCCGCCTGCGTTGTCCAGCAGCGCCCAGTCGCTGGCGAGTCCCGGGAATCGCCCTCGCACGCGCTCGGGGTCGAAGGTCATGGAGGGAGGGTAGGCGAAAGCCGGCCGATCTTCAAGGATCTACTTTCCGTGATCGAGGAGGGTCAGGATCGTGCCGGCCGCGTCCAGGCACTTCGTCGGAGAGTTCAGGAGCGGCAGGATGTCCGGGATGAGGCGTTTCAGTCCGATCGTCGCGCAGTCGCCGGGTCCTCCCCATCCTCCCAGCACTCCCATCGGATCCCCCTTCCGGATCGACTGCCGGAGCACCTCGAGTCCGGAGAGATCCCCCAGTCGTGCCAAAGCGGCCGCGTCGGGCCGCCCGCCCCACGAAGCACCGCTCCCGCCGGTGACGGCCACTCCGTTCAGGTTCTCGGCCAGGAGCGCCTTGAGATCGGGGATCGCGGCAGGATCGCCCAGCTTCCCCAGGACTTCGCACGCGCCCCGGATGATTTCGACGTTGGGCTCCCTCGGCGCTTCTCCTCCGCCCTCGATCGGCTTCAGCCGGAGGAGTTCGAGGAGCGTTCCCAAGCCCTCCTTGTTCCCGAGTCCCCGGAGCCCCTCGGCCGCCGCGAGCCGCAGCGCGGGACGGCGATGGTTCAGGCGATCCCTGAGCCAGGGGAGCCGGTCGCCCTCGCCCTGGCGATGGAGCGCGACCGCGACGTGCGTGCGGATGACTTCGTCCGTGGCCTCCGCGGCGAAGACCTCCTTCAGGGCGTCGACCACCTCCGGCTTCCTGACGAACCCGGCCACGGTCGCGGCGCCTCTCTGGTTGAACGGGTCCTTGCGGAGGTCGGCGCAGATCTCGCGGACCGCCTCGGCCGACCCGAGGGAGCGGAGATACCAATCTCCGTCGCCCCGGCTGAGCGGGAGGCCGTCGAGATCGGCGCCCCGGTCTTTCCTCAGCCGGATCCTCTCCGCCGTCTGACGCGCCCGGCCGGCGTACTTGCCTCCGCGCGAGGCGAGCTTCTCCAGATAAGGGATCGAAGCGGGATCCGACCGGTCATCCAGGCTCCAGGCTACGTCATGGGCGGCGATCGAATCGGGGTTGACCCACGCGACGAGGGCGTGGAGGGTTGCGAGCGACTCCGCGTCCGAGAGGGAGGCCAGCCGGCGGATGCCGTCCCGGCTGTAGTCGCCGCGCGACCAGACCCCGTCGATCAGGGTGCTGAGGCAGAAGGCGCGGAGCCGGCGCACGTACTCCGCCTCCGTCTTCCACGTCGCGATCTCGTCGTAGCGGATTCGGGGTCTGCGGGAGCGGAAATCGCCGACCGCAACGCCCGCCACCTTGGCCTCCATGTCGAGGGCGACGCCGCCCGCAGGGCGTCGCGGGTACAGATGGGCTTTGTTCTCTTCGTACCATGACTTCCACCGGGCCTTGTTGCGCGGGGTGTAATCCAGCCCGAAACGCTGGATCCCGATGTGGAGTCCGGTCAGGCTCGAGAGGGCGATCTCGAGGCAGAGGTACTCGAGAGGGTCCTTCAGCTCCGCGCCGTCGGGGAGGGCTTCGATCAGGACGGGCAGGCACTCCGGGCCGCCCGTCTCCGCGAGGACGAGGGCGATCTCGTTCCGCACGCTGGGGTCCTTGAGATGGGCCATGAGGAAGGGTTGCACGTCCGGGCCCATTGCGATCAGGCGGCGGACCGGAGGAGTCCGCTGCATCATGGGACCTCCGGGGATTCCCCAGGGGCCTTCACGCACTTTGCCCTCCGGCTCGCGGATCCTGGGGAGCTCAGCTTCCACCGCCTCGGCCTTCGCGACGAGGTCCGGGCCGTACTTGCGGCGGAGTCGGATGCGGGGGAGCGCCGCCATCGCGCGGCCCGCCGATTCCCGTTCCCCTCCTTGGGCCGCCTTCTCCAGCCGAGCCAGGTCCGCCTCGGTCCAGTCCCGGGCCCGGGCCAGCAGTCTTCTCGAGGCTTCATCCCGGAGGGCGGGATCGTCGCTCCGCCAGCCTTCGAGGATCCCCTCCAGGGTCTCCTGGCAGGGACTCAGGAGCGGCATCAGAAGGAAGATCCATTCCATACATAGGAGACGCCGGGTCGGGGCTTCCTCGGGCGAGGATCTTCGAGGGGCCGGTCCTGCGGTCGTCCTAGGGGAACAGCCGGGCCCGGCGCGCGTCGTCGTAGCCGAGCACGTGCACCGGTGGGCCGCTCTGCAGCTCCACTTTGTCGCCCAGCGTGAGGTCATAGCGCACGCGGCTGCCGTCGAGCCAGACCGCCGAGTCGACCATGAACGTCGTGAAGGTGAGCCGCCCCGTCATGCCGCGCGCCAGCTGGTACTTCCGGATCGGCCAGGTGTACGGCTCGCGCACGAGGTACTGCAGGTTCCTCGACTCGATCGGCATCCGCCGGCCGCCCGCCGAGCGGATCCCCGCCGTCGAGCCCGCCGCCGTCGAGATCCAGATGCCCGAGCTCTTCTGGTCCTCCGTGACCGCGCCCACCGAGAGCCGGTAGCGCGTCATGGCCGCGGGGTTCCGGTGGGCGAGCAGCACGTCGTTGAACGCCTGCTCGCGCGTGGGCTTCCCGTTGATCGAGACCAGCATCCGGTGGATCCGCTTGGGCTTGAGCCGCCCCGCCAGCGCGAGCTCGAGCGGCTCCCGGAAGTTCGAGCGGTCGGCGCAGGTCCAGAGGCCCAGCGAATTGGCCGGGTCGGAGTTGATCCCGAGGATCGGCGTGTCCTTCAGGTACCGCGCCGTCGCGAAGAACGTCCCGTCGCCCCCGAGGGAGATGACGAGGTCGTACTTCCGCCGGGCCGCGATGCTCCCGCGGAAGACCGCGTCGGTGGGCACGCCCTGGCGCGCGAGGTGGCCGGTCACGTCGCCGAGCGCGCGGCGGTTCTCGATGTCGGCGCGGATGAGGCGCGCGCGGTCGGCGGGCTCGAGCTGCGAAACGACCCGCCGGTCGCCCCCGTGCGACTCGAGGAAGGACTTCTTGTAGACGATCAGTACCCTCATGGGGATCAGGAGATTCCTGGAGATAGGGAGATGGGCCTCATCGCCGGATCTCCGGCAATTACCGGATCTCCGGGGTCTTCGGGGTTCTCCCGATCTCCGGTATCACCGAATCTCCGGCAATCACCGGATTTCCGGGGATCTCCGTATCTCCGGGCATCACCGGATCTCCCTACACCTTGCGCGCGATGGGAAACCGCCGCCCCGTGCCGAACGCCTTCGTCGTCACGCGCAGGCCCACCGGCGCCTGCCGCCGCTTGAACTCGCTCTTCTCGACCCGGCGCACGACCCGGTCGACCGTCTCCTGCGCGTGGCCCGCCGCGACGATCTCCTCGGGCGACTTCCCCTCCTCGACGTACAGCTTGAGGATCGGGTCGAGCACGTCGTACTCGGGCAGGTCGTCCGTGTCGCGCTGGTTGTGGCGGAGTTCGGCGCTGGGAGGCTTGGAGAGCGTGTTCGCCGGGATCAGTTCGCGGTCGCGGTTGGCGCCCTCCTTGGCGAGCGCGTAGACCATCGTCTTGGGGATGTCGCTGATCACCGCGAGGCCGCCGCACATGTC
>CAZSCC010000459.1:0-13614 GCA_964604905.1 uncultured Planctomycetales bacterium | reverse complement strand
GGTTGGCCAGGACGCGCGGGGTCAGCGGGTTCGCCGGATCCGTGATCCAGTCCGCCAGCAGGGTCCGGCGACCGCTGCTCTTCCCCCGGGCCGCCTTGGAGAGGTCGGGGTCGGGGAAACCGAGCACGCGCGGGAAGCCGGGCTGCACCTTCTCGCCCTGGACCCGCGGGTTGCCCCGCTTCAGGACGAACGTCTCCTCGATGCGGCCCGACTCGGAGACGCTGAGCGCTTTCTCCTCGTGCGGCGGGTTCTTTTTCAGGTCGGCGATGGACTTCTTCAGCGCCGCGTAGCGGTCGTAGGTCGCCTTCCCGAGAACGCCCGGACCGCGCGCCTTGATCGCCGCCGCGAAGGCCTTGTCCTCCGCGCGCGGCGCGTCGCCCGCCTTCTCCGCGAACTCCTTCTCGATCTTCTCCGCCGCGGCGTCCAGCTCGCCCAGCTTCTCCAGGTGCTTCTGGTGTGCGGCCTCGTCGCGGCCGATCACCGTCTCGGCCCCGGGGCCGTCGCGCGCCTGCGGGTTGACCCCGTGCAGGAAAGCGAGGAGGCGGTAGTAGTCGGCCTGAGGCAGCGGGTCCTTCTTGTGGTCGTGGCAGCGAGCGCAGCCGATCGTCATCCCCAGCATGACCTGCGAAGTGGTCGAGAGCATCCCGTCGAGGCCGTCGTACTTGGCGAGGTCGCGGTCGGCCGGCTCGTCGTCCACGAGGCCGAGGCGGTAGTAGCCCGTGGCGATGATCGCGTCGGTCGTCCTGGGCTCGATCTCGTCGCCGGCCAGCTGTTCGCGGACGAAGCGATCGTACGGTTTGTCCTCGTTGAACGACCGGATCACGTAGTCGCGGTAGCGCCAGGCGTTGGGCTTGTCGCCGTCGCGCTCGTAGCCGTTCGTCTCGGCGTAGCGGACGAGGTCGAGCCAGTGGCGGCCCCACTTCTCGCCGTACTGCGGACTGGCCAGCAGGCGCTCGAGGAGCTTCTCGTACGCGTCGGGCGCCGGGTCCTTCGCGAACGCCTCCACTTCCAGCGGCGTCGGGGGGAGGCCCGTGAGATCGTAGGTGGCGCGGCGGATGAGGACGGCGCGCGGGGCCGGGCCGACGGGGCCGAGGCCCTTGGCCCGGAGGCCGGCGAGGAGGAAGGCGTCGACGGGATGCTTCGCGCCCGGCGGAGGCGCCGGGCGTCGCACGGGGGCGTAGGCCCAATAGGCGCGGTCCTCGGCCGTGATCTCCATCCCCTCGCGCTTGGGCGCAGCGGCCTTCGACGCGTCGCCGGCCGGCCAGGGCGCGCCCATCTTCACCCAGCGCGCGAGGTCGTCCACGAGCGCGGCTGGCAGTTTCTCCTTGGGCGGCATCTTAAGGTCGGGGTCGATGTAGCGCACCGCCTTGATCAGGAGGCTCTTGTCGGGATCGCCCGGGACGATCGACGGACCCGCATCGCCGCCCTTGAGGATCTCTTCCCGGCCGTCGAGTCGGAGCGAGCCCTTGAGCTTCTTCGCCTCGGCGCTGTGGCAGGAGTAGCAGCGGTCGACGAGCAGCGGACGGATCTTCTTCTCGAAGAACTCGAGGGCCTCGGGGGAGGGCTTGGGCGGATCCTGGGGCGCGGCGCCCATCAGCGGCCCGAGTGCGGCAAGGGTCAGGATCGCGCGGACGTTCATAGGCCTCTTCGTTGACTCTTCGCACCGATCCCGCGCCCGACCGACAGCTATTCTACGCCCCGAAGACCTCTTCCAGGGCCCGACGCATCACCTTAGGATCGGCTTCGACGCCCGTCCAGTACTTGAAGCCGATCACCCCCTGGTTGACCAGCATGCCCAGGCCGTCGAGCACGGTGCACCCCTTCGCCTCCGAGTCGCGGACGAGGCGCGTCCTGGGAGGATTGGGGATCACGTCGGCGACGACCATCCCTTGACGCAGCGTCCCGAGGTCCACCGGCACGCGCGCGTCGACGTCGGGGAAGAGGCCGATCGACGTGGCATTGACGAGGACGTCGACCGACGGAGCCGCCTTGTAGTCGCCCTTCCACGGGACGAACTCCACCTCGACCCGCCCCTTGAGGAGGGCCGCGACCGCCCGGCCCCGCTCTTCGGTGCGGTTCACGATCGTCACCCGCTTCGCCCCCGCCAGCGCGACCTCGACGGCGATCGCCCGTGAGGCCCCGCCCGCGCCGAGGACGACCACGCTCTTCCCCTTGGGGTCGGTCACTTCGCGGAGCGATTGGACGAAGCCCTTCCCGTCGGTGTTCTCCCCGACCAGTTCGTTCCCACGACGCACGATGCAGTTGACGGCGCCCATGAGGGAGGCCGACTCGCCCAGACGGTCGAGGTGAGGGATGATGGCCACCTTATGGGGAGTCGTCACGTTCCCCCCGCGAAACCCCATGGCGCGCATCCCCTTGACCGCGTCGGCCAGGCGGTCGGGCTCGATCTCGAATGCGACGTAGCGCCAGTCGAGGCCATGGTGGCGGAACGCGGCCTCGATCATGTGCTGGGTGGGGTTCTCGGCGACGGGCTTTCCGAAGAGGCTCACCAGCTCCGGCTTGAAGTTCCAGGTCTTTCCCATGATCAGGCGAGCAGATCCTTGATGACCTCGCCGTGGACGTCGGTAAGCCGCATGTCGCGGCCGCCGAAGCGGACCGTCAAGCGCTTGTGGTCGATCCCGAGCAGGTGGAGCATCGTCGCGTGGAGATCGTACATCTCCATCTTCCCCTGCAGCACCTTGTAGCCCCACTCGTCGGTCTCGCCGTAGACCGAGCCGGCCTTCACGCCGCCCCCGGCCAGCCAGATCGAGAACGCGTACTGGTTGTGGTCGCGTCCGTCGCTCCCCTGCGCAAAGGGGGTGCGGCCGAACTCGCCCGCCCAGAGGACCAGCGTCTGGTCGAGCAGCCCGCGCGCTTTCAGGTCCTTCAACAGAGCCGCGATCGGCTGGTCGACCGCGAGCGCGTTGTCCGCGTGGCCCTTCTACAGCCCTCCATGCTGGTCCCAGCGGTCGTGGCCGAGCGACGGACAGGTGAGCTCGACGAAGCGGACGCCCCGCTCGATCATCCTCCGGGCGATGATGCACTGCCGTGCGTAGGAAGCCGTCGGGGCGTACTTCGAATCAGCGCCGTACATCTCGAGGATCGCCTTCGGCTCGCCGCCCAGGTCCATCGTCTCGGGAGCCACCGCTTCCATGTTCGCCGCCAGCTCGTAGTTCCGGATCGCCGACTCGAGCTGATCGTCCCCCGGCCGGCGCTCGCGCTCGCGGGCGTCGAGCTTCCGCACGAGGTCGGCCTTCTTCTCCTGGAGCCCGGCCGCCTTCTCGAGCCGCTGCAGGTTCGCGACCGGCGGGTTGGCCGCGCGGAAGACCGATCCCTGGTAGGCGGCGGGACGGAAGCCGCAGTTGGAGTTGTCGAGGCCCCCCGGCGGGATGAGGCCGCCGTTCAGGACGACGAAGCCGGGGAGGTTGCGGTTGTCGCTCCCGAGGCCGTAGGTCACCCACGACCCCATGCTCGGCCGCCCCTGCACGCCCGTCCCCGTATGGAGGAAGTAGTTCGCGCTCGTGTGTTCCGGGAACTGCGAGGTCATCGAGCGGATCACGCAGAGATCGTCGACGCAGCCGCCGACGTGCGGGAAGAGATCGCTCACCCAGAGGCCGCTCTCGCCCCTCTGACGGAACGCCCACGGCGACTTCAGGACCGTGCCGTTGTTCTCGAACTGGGTGCGCTCGATCTTCCCGATCACCTGCTTGGGATCCTTGCCGTGATGCTTCTCGAGCATCGGCTTGTAGTCGAACGTGTCCAGCTGCGACGGGCCTCCGTCCATGTAGAGAAAGATGATGTTCTTCGCCCGCGGCGCGTGGTGCACCCCGCGCAGCTCCTGGCCTTCGGCCGCCAGCGCGGCGAACGCCATCGCGCCGAACCCGTTGGCGCAGCGCGACAGCATCTCCCGCCGCGTGAGCGGGGCCTCCATGAATCGACCGCAGTGGTGGCTCATGGGATCAGGATGAACTCCTTCGCCTGGAACAGCGCGTGGGCCAACGCGGTCCACGCCGCCGGATCGTCCGGCCCCTTCCCCAACTCCGCGAGGAACGAGGCCGCGTCGGAGATCTCCTCCTTCGTCGCGGGACGCGCGAACGCCGAGAGGAACATCCCTTTCAAGCGATCCTCGCCCGTTCCGGGCCCGGCCAGCACGCGCCGCGCCCAGACACCCGCCTGATCGTGCACGAACGGGTTGTTCCTCAGGATCAGCGCCTGGGCGGGGACGTTCGACACGCTCCGCCGCCCGATCGCCGTGAAGGGCTGCGGGAAGTCGAACGCGAGGAGCATCGACGAGAGGAAGTTCCGACGCACCGCGAGGTAGAGGCTCCTCCGGCCGGCCCCGTCGAGCGGGCCGTCCTTGGGACGCCCGCGGCCGTCCTGGAAACCGTCGAGTTGGACCGGGACGGACGGCCCGTACATCGTGAGGTCGAGGCGGCCCGAGACGGCGAGCATCGCGTCGCGGACCGCCTCCGCCTGGAGTCGCCGCGCGGGCCGATGGTGCCAGAGGAGGTTCGCCGCGTCGACCTCCTTCGCGCGCGGAGCGACGCTGCCCGACATCGCGTAGGCGTTCGAGAGCATGATGGCCCGCACCGCCTTCTTGATCGACCCGCCCTCCGCCACGAAGCGCGTCGCCAGATGGTCCAGCAGCTCGGGGTGGGTGGGCGCCTGGCCCATCTTCCCGAAATCGTCCACGGTCGGGACGATTCCGCGGCCCATCAGGTGGTGCCACACGCGGTTCACGATCACGCGCGGGAGGATCGGCGTGACCGACGGATCGACCATCCGCCGCGCGAGCTCCAGGCGGCTGCCCGCCCCGCCGCCGAAGGCCTCGAGGAAGCGGCGGGGTACCGATTCGGCGGGCATGAACGGCGTCCCGCGGACGAGCAGATTCTCGTCGCACGCCCCGGCATCCGAGATCGCCGGCGCCGACCGCGCGGGCTCCGCGATCCGCGCGATCACCGCGCGGCGGGCCTCGATCCACTCCCGGCCCACCTCGACCTCCGCGAGCGGGCCCCCGGCGGGCTTGGGCGGCGGCTCGTCCCCCTGGACGACCCGGATCACCGCGAACTCCTCCGACTTGGCCGTGAACTCGACGCGCACGCGGTGGAGCGGCTTCGCGGGGTCCGGGCTCCGGTAGTCCCGGAGCGGGTGCGGGACCCAACGGAGGCCCTCGTCCTTCCACGCGATCGTCGCCGCCTTGTGGAGCGGCCCCTCGAGCATCCGGTGGCCGTCCACTTCAGCCAGCGCCGTCCCCGCGCCGCGGACCAGATAGTAGAGGGTGGATCGCGAGAGCACGGAGGGAGGCGTGCGCAGCGTCCGTCCCGCCTGCATCCAGTTCATCCGGCCCGGATCGGCGTCGGTCCCGGGCACCAGCTTCAGGGCGTCCCACGCCGGGTCGTACCACGCGCCCGCGAGGTCGACGACGCGCCCGCTGGGCAGGAGATCGCCGGGACGGAGCACGCTGAACGCATACCCGTCCTGCAGGAGCGGCGCCATCGCCCCGAAATCGACCACGAGATCGCCGCCGTCCGGGGGACGCTTTGCATCGCCCGGAGGCCGCGACTTTGCGAAAGCGGTCCGCAGCGCGGCCAGCTCGCGCGCGGCCTCGCGGTCGCGGTCGCACGCGTCGAACCTCGCCTGCCGGTAGGCCGAGCTCTTCAGGAACCCCGCGAGCGCGTAGTAGTCGCGCTGCGAGATCGCGTCGAACTTGTGGTCGTGGCAGCGGGCGCAGCTGATCGTGAGCCCCAGGAACGCCCGCCCGAAGACCTCGATCTGGTTGGCGACGCGTTCCATCTCGTCGGCGCGGAGGTCGACGGGGGAGTGGAGCCATTCGCCGAGGTACCACCAGCCGGTGGCGATCGCCGACTCGCCCGCGCGCGGTCCCGTCAGGAGATCGCCCGCGATCTGCTCGGTCACGAACTGGGAATACGGGAGGTCCGCGTTCATCGCGCGGATGACGTAGTCGCGATAGGGGTGGGGATTCGCGATCGGGTAGTCGAACTCGTGGCCCCGCGTCTCGGCGTAGCGCACGAGGTCGAGCCAGTGGCGCGCCCATTTCTCGCCGAACTGAGGCGAGGCGAGGAGGCGGTCGACGACCTTCGCGAGGTCGCCGTCGGCGGCGAAGGCCTCGACCTCTCCCGGCGCGGCCGGCAGGCCGACGAGGTCGAAGGTCGCGCGGCGAACCAGCGCCCGGCGGTCGGCGGGAGGAGCGGGAGCGAGGCCCTTCTCCTCCAATTTCGCCAGGAGGAAGGCGTCGATGGGCTGCGTCCCCCACGCGGCGTTCTTCACGGCGGGCGGCTCGGGCGCCTTGAGGGCCTGCCAGGCCCAGTGCTCGGACTTCCGCTTCGCGAGGTCGAAGGCCTCTTTCTTCGGCGCGTCGGCCGTCGCGCTCCCCTTCGGCCAGGGCGCTCCGCGCCGGACCCATTCGGAGAGGTCGGCGATCTGGGCCTCCGTGAGCTTCCCCTTGGGGGGCATCTGGAGATCGACGTTCGTGTACAGGACCGCCTCGACCAGGAGACTTTTCCCGGGATGACCGGGGACGAGCGAGGGGCCGGTATCGCCGCCCTTGAGGGCGGCCTCGCGCGAATCCAGACGAAGGCCGCCCTTGAGCTTCTCCGACCCCGCGCTGTGGCACTTGTAGCAGCGCTCGACGAGGATGGGGCGGACCTTCTTCTCGAAAAACTCGAGATCGGCGGCGTCCTGGGCGGATGAAAGCGAAGGCCCCAAGAGGACCGCAAGAAAACCCCAGCGCTTCATCATGCCCTACTCACTATAACCCCAGGGGTCGCCAACGGGATCAGCATAGTGATCTACAAGACGTTCGGCAAGAATATTTCATATATCATATCGTATCTATTGAACTCATTGGCATCCAATACTATGCTCATGGCATGCTTATCAGTATCATTATTCTCATCCTGAGTCAGCAGCAATCCGAGAGCGGCATCACCCACTCCTTCCTGGCCACCGGATCAGAAACCTTCATCGTGTCCAGTGAGGGCAACGTCACATGGACCTACCCTCGATCGACCCGGGACGGCTGGGTCCTTCCCAGCGGCAACATCCTCCTGGCAGTCTCCAAGGGTAAAGACTACCCCGGCGGCGCGGTGGTCGAGGTCGACCGCTCGGGCAAGCGGCTCTTCGAATTCAAGGGGACCCAGAGCGAGGTCGACACCGCCCAGGCCCTGCCGAACGGCCACATCCTCCTCACCGAGTCCGGCGCCAAGCCGCGCCTCCTGGAGCTGGACCGCGAGGGCAAGATCGCCGTCGAGGTGCCGCTCCAGTGCCAGACGAAAAATCACCACATGCAGACCCGCATGGCGCGCAAACTCGCGAACGGAAACTACCTCGTCCCCCACCTGCTCGACCGAGTCGTGCGCGAGTACAGGGCCGACGGCACAGTGGCGTGGGAGGCCAGGACGCCCGACGAACCCAAGGAGAGCTGGCCCTTCACGGCGATCCGCCTCGAGAACGGACACACGCTGGTCAACTGCACCCACGGGAACATGACGATCGAATATGACGCCGCAGGAAAGATCGCCTGGCAGATGTCGAACGCCGACCTCCCTTCCCCGCTCTTCGCCGACCCCTGCGGCGCGCAGCGTCTCCCGAACGGAAACACCGTGATCGCGAGCTACGGCGCGTCGGGCGCCGGAAAGGTGAAGCTCTTCGAGGTCACGCGCGAGAAGAAGGTCGTCTGGACCTGGACCTGGGAGAAGGCGCACGGGGTCCACACGGTCCACGTCTTCGAGACGAACGGGAAGGCCCTGGAAGGAGCGGTGCTGAAGTGAGCGCCCTGTCGGCCGGCACAGAGGCGGTCGTCCGCCCCTCCCTGGCGGACCAGGTCTACCGCCGCCTGGTCGACGCGATCCTCTCCGGTCGCCTCGCGAGCGGCGCGGCGCTCAACGTGGCCGACATCGCGGCCGACCTGAAGGTCAGCCCCTCCCCCGTGCGGGACGCGATCGCGCGGCTCGTCGCGGAGGACCTCGCCGAGAACAACCCGAACCGCCGGACGACCGTCACCCGCTTCAGCGACCGCGAAGTGCGCGAGATCCTCCAGGTCCGTGAGATCCTCGAATGCGCCGCGGCTCGCCTCGCGGCGGAGCGGATCGACTCCGCGGGCATCGCGCGCCTCCGCGACACGGCCGCCCGCTGCGCCTCGCTCTACGGCGACGTCTCGAAAAAGCGGGCGATGCTCGACCTCGACAACGAGTTCCACCTCCAGGTCGCGGAGGCAGGGGGCAACCGGACGCTGCTCGCCGAGATCGTCCGCTGCAAGCGGCGCGTCATCGTGATGCAGTGGCTGAAGATGATCCCCGACGTGATGGACAAGGCCTACGCGGGCCACCTGGGGCTGGTCGCCGCGCTGGAGCGCCGCGACGCCGACGCCGCCGAGGCGCAGATGCGCGTCCACATCCGGGAGGCGCTCGACTTCCTCCTCGAGGGCCTCGCGCGCTAAGAGGCTGCTGCAAAACCGCAATTCACCACAGAGACACGGAGTGCACAGAGAGAAACTTCAAGAGTCCGCTCCGTGGCTCTGTGTTTGATCATGGGGGTACTGCACTGATTTTCTAAGGCCCGGGAGGCGCGACCCCCAGCATCTCCGCCACCTTGGCGACCAGCGCCTTCAGTTTCACCGGCTTGGGGAGGTACTGGAGATCGGCCAGCGGGATGCCGAGCGAGATCATCGTGCTTTCGGAGTGGTCCTCGAGGAAGAGCGTCTTCATCCCCGGCTGCCACTGCCGCGCCTTTTTGGCGAGGATGACGCCGCTGATGCCGGCGAGCACGAGGTCGGTGACCATCAGGTCGACGCTCTCGGGGTTTTCCTGGCACAGCCGGAGCGCCTGCTCCCCGTCCGCCGCCTCGAGCATCCGGAAGCCCTGCTTGGCGAGGATATCGCGGACGATCGCCCTGAGGTTCCCCTCTTCCTCGACGATCAGGACGGTCTTGGGCACCGAGTCGGCCATCTGATGGAATTCTAGTCTATCCGCCCGCCGGCGGAAGGTAAAAATCGGGATAGCCGCCGCTCGCCGTCGACGGCCCCGGAAAACCTATCTCCTTCCACACGGCCGGGTCGCCCATGTAGAGCGCGGAAACGTCCATCCTCAGCTGCTTGAAGAATCCGGGCATCCGGTCACGCAGGGCGGCGATCAGATCGTGGATCTGCGGGGGCGACAGCTCCCACGGCGCCCGTCCGTGGAGATCCTTCGCGATCCCGCGGGCCGTCTCCATCCCGTCGAGATAGAGCTTCGCGTTGACTCCGGCCTCCACCCGCTCGACCAGCCGCTCGCCGAGTCGGCCGTTCTCCGGCGGGATGATCCCGTCGGCCAGCGCGATGAGCGTCTGGATCTCCTGCGGCGTCATCGGCCCCCCGAGGTCGCGATCCGGTCGGCCGCCCGGCTCGCGAGCGCCGTCGCCGTCAGCGTCGGGTTGACCCCCGAGCCGGTGACGAAGACGCTCGTATCGACGATGTAGAGGTTGGGGATGTCGTGCGAGCGGCCGAAGCGGTCGACCACCGACGTCGCCGGATCGCTCCCCATGCGGCAGCCCCCCATCGCGTGCGCCCCGTAGTTGAGCCCGATCCGCACCGTGCGCGCCCCGGAGGCGGACATCATCTCGCAGGCCCTGTCGCGCGCCGCGGCGGCGAGCTTCACGTCGTTCTCGCCCCACTCGACCGTCACTCGCGCGACCGGCAACCCGCGCGCGTCCCGGACCTCCGGGTCGAGCGTGACCCGGTTCTCCTCGTGCGGCAACCCCTCCGCGTGGGCCCACCACGCGGCGGTGTGCGCGTACTGGTGGAGGAACTCCTTGAACTCGGCGCCGTAGAACGAGCCGCTCAGGTTCGCGTAGGTGATCGGCGGCATCATGTACGAGATCAGGACGAATCCGCGGGCGCAGCCGCGGCGCGGGTCGGGCCGGTAGTGGTCCTGCACCATCACGTGGCCCATCTGCATGCCCTTGTAGGCGTGGATCGGCTCGTCAAAGGTCCCGAAGACCTGCCACGTCGGGTGGCTCATGAACCACCGGCCGATGGCCCCGCTCGAATTGGCCAGGCCCTGCGGGAAGCCGGGCTGGGCGGAGAGAAGGAGGAGCCGCGGAGTCTCGATCGCATGGGCCGCGAGGACGACGATCCGCGCGCGGACCTCGTGCTCGCCCCGGTCGGCATCGAAGTAGGAGACGCCCGTCACGCGCCCCTTCGCGGCGTCGTAGTTCACGCGGTGCACGAACGCTTCGCTGATCACTCGCGCGCCCCGCCGCTCGGCCTTCGCGAGATAGACTTCCGAGGCGGTCGCCTTGGCGCCCGTCGGGCACCCCGAGCCGCACCAGCCGCAGTAGATGCACGCCGGCCGGCCGTCGTACTCGGCGGAGTTGATCGCGATGGGCGGCGCGAACGGATGGGCCCCCAGCTTCCTCGCCCCGCGCGCCAGCACCTGGGCGTGCCAGTTCATCCGGTGGGGCGCCATCGGAAGCTCGTACGGCTCGGGCGCAAACGGTCCGCAGTCCCCCGCGACCCCGAACTCCCGCTCGACTTTGGCGTACCAGGGCCGGAGCTCGTCGTACGAGATCGGCCAATCGGCGCCGACTCCCTCGGTCGAATGCGTCCGGAAATCCGCCGGGTGGAAGCGGGGCATGACGCCGAGCCATCCGAGCGTGCCGCCGCCCACGCCGACGCCCGCCTTGGGCGCGACCCCGTGCTTGCCGGCGTAGACGCGCGGTTCGGTCCAGAGGATCTTCGAACCATTCGCCTCGCTGTTCTGGAGTTCGCCCGGCGCGAACCGCTTCCCCGCCTCGAGCACGAGGACGGAGAGGCCCTTCTCGATCAGCTCTTTGGCGACCAGGCTGCCGCACGCGCCGGCGCCGACGATCAGGACGTCCGCGGATTCGCCGTTCATGGAGGGTCGCTCCCAGTGTAGCATGGAGGCGGGTATGAAACCTTCGCCGGGCCTTCTTCTCCTGATGCTCGTCGCTTGCAGGCCGCTTCCGTCCCGCACGGAGAGGGTGGAGATCCCCGGGACGGGAATCGGGATCGAGCTGGTCCACATCCGGAGCGGCGGAACCGCCCGTCCCTATTGGATTTCGAAGCGCGAAGTCACCTGGCGGGAATTCAACCGGTTCTACGAGTTCCCGGAAGAGCAGCGGATCGACGGGATCACGCGGCCCTCGGCGGGAAAGAACTACCTGGGATTGAGCGGGCTGCCTCCCGACTTCCTCGACCCGGATCGGCCGGTGACGGGCCTCCGATTCCACTCCGCCATGGCCTATTGCGAGTGGCTCTCGCGGAGGACGGGCGAGACCTTCCGGCTCCCCACCGAGACCGAATGGGAAGCCGCCTGTCCCGCCGGATCGACCGCCGAGGAAGCCTGGAGCCGGGAGAACAGCGACGAGCGGACCCACGCGGCGGGCGGGAGGAGACCCAACGCGCTCGGCCTCTTCGACATGCTGGGCAATGCGTGGGAATACTGCCTGGAGCCCCGAAGCCCGCCGGGATTCGAGCCGGTCCTCCGCGGAGGCGCCTGGAACACTCCGGCCGCCCGGCTGAGCCCGACTCTGAGAATCGCCGCCCCCGCGGACTGGTCCCTGGCGGACCCGAGCCGGCCGTTCAGCCTGTGGTGGTTTCGGAGCGACTTCTCGCAGGGGTTTCGGGTCGTCCGCGTGGCGCGCCCACCCGGCCCCGGACCCGATGCGCGGACGGTCGAGATCAGCGGCCTCGCGGGACAGGAGCACGCGGTCCAGGTGGGCGGCTCGGCGTCCCTCTACAGCCGCGTCACGGGCACGGTCCGCAACCTAGGCGACCGCCCGCTGGACGAACTGCTCCTCAAGGTCTTCTATCTCGATCCCGGCGGGAAGCCCCACCTCGAGGACAGCGCGGGAGGCCAGAACCGGCGGGCGACCTACAACTACTGCAGCCCGGTCCTGCTGAACAGCGCCCATCCCGGAGGGCACGCGCGCCCGCTCAAGCCCGGGGAGAGCCGTCCCTTCAGCGTGGACGTTCCGCTCTCCTTCGACGGGCCTGACAACGTCCAGCCCGCCGGGTTCGGCGCGGCGGTCCTTCACCTCGTCTCCAGCGACTGAAACAAAACGGGGCGGCCGGAACCCGCTCCGATTCCGACCGCCCCCAAGGTGCTGGTTGAGTTGATCCCTTACGCCTTGACGCGCTCCGCCTTCCAGTCGCGGGCCTGCTGGCCGCCCTCGATCTTTCCGGTGATCACGTCGCCTTCGACCTTGCCGTTGTACTTCATCGTCACCTTCTGGCCGTTCCGCTCGCGCGTGACGGAGAAGGCCACCGTGCCGTCCTTGTAGCTGGCCTCCTCGATGGCGGCCTCCTTGCCGTCCCGACCGGTGATCGTGCCGGACAGCTTGTCGCCCTCGAGCTTCAGCTTCAGCGTGGTCTCGATCTTCTCTCCGTTCCGCTCCACGCTCCACTTCCAGGTGCCTTCCGGCTTCGCGTCGTCGGCCGCCCTCGCGGACGTCGCCGACATCGCCAGGACCGCCAGTGCCGCAACAAATCTCGCCATGGTCATCCCCTCCAATCAATATAGAAGTTGAACGTGGAGTATGACCCGGCCTCTCCGGCAATATTCCGGCTCGCCCCGCCAAAACTTCCCGTCGCGGGCCCATCCGCCCCTCCCGTGACCATGATCCATGCGTTCCCCGGCCGTTGGGACTTGGGGTTTGGATTTTTGGATTTCCGCGCGCGGAGCGCGCGGTTTGGTACCCCGCCCGCTATACTGCGCGCTTCCCTAACCCCTTGGGCTTCAAGGGCGACGTCCGTACCGTCGACCTCGAAAAGCCCTACTACTTCCAGTGGCAGGACAAGGCTCTTAACCTGGCGTGGGGTTCTCGCCCCCCGGGCCTAGCCGACAACCGGCCGCCCAACGCGCGCCAGCGGGCCGCTCTCAAGAAGCATCTCGCCCGGGTCTCGCCACTTGAGGTAGCGCGCCGCTATCAGACGGAACTGGCCCGCCCCGGGGTTCGGACCAAGACCCAGGCCGCCCAGCGGCTCGGGGTCTCGTACATCAGGATGCTCCAGACGCTGAGCCTGCTCAAGCTCGATCCCCGGATCATCGAATTCCTGGACGCGCATTACGGGGATCCGGTCGTGGCGGCAACCTTCAACGAGAAGCGGCTGAGGACTCTCATGGCGACCGCCCCCGAAGGGGAGCAGTGGTCGGAGTTCCAGGCGATCTTGGAGCTTGCCCGCTCGAAGCCGAGCGTCTATCGGACGCTGGCCCCCGAAGCCAAGAAGGAGGCTGGGATTGGGAGGGATGCGACAGAACGATGATCTGGCGCTCGGGTCCTGGCCCTTCGATGGGCCGGGGCCGGGCCGCCCGTCCGTCCCGTGCGCGGGGCGAACGAGCGGTCCGTGTTCTTTGAAAATTGGGCGGATGACGGGTCTATGTCCCGGGGGTTGGGAACCCGGGGCGCGGGTGATCCGACGCCGTGGGCGGGGTGCGGACGGGCGAGGACGAGAAGCGGCCTTCTCGGATTCGACCGGCGGCGCCCGGCCGACCCCGTAGGGGTCGGGGCTCCCAAGGAGGAGCCCAGGCGACGGAACACCCGCGCGCGAGAAAGCTTTGGTCCTATCCCTTTCCCCCTTTTCCCTTTCCCTTTCCA
>CAZSCC010000458.1:0-15228 GCA_964604905.1 uncultured Planctomycetales bacterium | reverse complement strand
GTCGCGACAGCCACCAATGGGTGCCCCACGGGGCGTATTCGATCTGCGCCTCCTTCGACGTCACGAAGCGCAAGGCCTTCGCCGCGTTCATCGGTGCGCCGCCTTTCTTTCAGGAATCCGGATGCTCTTGAACGTGCGGATCTGCTCCGTGATCGCGCGCTCCGCGGGCAGCCGCTCCACCGAACTCGCCCCGTAGAACCCGTCGCAGCCCCGGGTGTTCTTGATGATGTACTCCGCGTCCGCCGGCTCCGAGATCGGGCCGCCGTGGCAGATCACGATCACGTCCTCCCGGATCGAGCGGCAGACGTCGGCAATCTCGTCGATCTTCTTCACGCAGTCGTCGAGCGTCTTCGAGCTCCTCGCGCCGATCGTCCCGCCGGTCGTCACCCCCATATGGGCCACCACGATGTCCGCGCCCGCCTCCGTCATCCACTTCGCCTCGTCGACGTTGAAGACATAAGGAGTCGTCAGCATCTCCATCTCGCGGGCGAGGCGGATGATCTCGACCTCCAGCTTGTAGCTCATCCCGGTCTCTTCCAGGCTCTGGCGCATCTCGCCGCCCCAGAGGCCGACCGTCGGGAAGTTCTGCACGCCGGCGAAGCCCAGCGTCTGGAGCTCCTTCAGGAACAGGTGCGGGATCATGAACGGGTCGGTCCCGCAGACCCCCGCCAGCACCGGCGTGTGCTTCACCACCGGCAGCACCTCGAAGGCCATCTCCTTCACGATCTGGTTGGCGTTCCCGTAGGGCATGAGCCCCGCCGAGGAGCCGCGGCCCGCCATCCGGTAGCGCCCTGAGTTGTAGATGACCAGGAGATCGATGCCGCCCGCCTCCTCGCTCTTCGCGGAGAGGCCCGTCCCCGCGCCGCCGCCGATGATCGGCTCGCCGCGCGCGATCTTCTCCCGGAACCGCTTGAGAATGGCCTGCCTCGAGTTGTCGACTTTCACCGCGGGACCCTTCCTTTCTTGGCCATGTCCATCAGAGCCAACAGCTTCCGGACCGCCTCGTCGGCGAACTCCGGATCATTGATGTGGCAATCGAGCTCCTTGAGCTCCACCCCCTTCGCGGACGCCCTGATCGCCTCGAAGAGCGCCTTCCGCGCCGCGGGGTCTTCGAAAGGCTGGCCCGCCTGGTCGATCGCCGAGACCCCCTTGAGGGGAAGCAGGATCGACGTGGGCCCCTTCGCCGCAGCGCACTTCCGGCCGAGATCCTCCCCGATCCGAGCGTTCTCCTCAGGCGTCGTCCGCATCAGGGTCACGACCGGATTGTGCGGGTAGAGCTTCCGCCCCTGGAACTTCGCGGGCACAGTCTCGGGGCCGTAGAAGTTGACCATGTCGACCGCGCCCACCGAGACCACCTGCGGCACCCCGGACTTCCCCGCCGCGGTGAGGCGGTCGGGCCCAGCCGTCAGGAAGCCGCCGCAGAGCTCGTCCGCCAGCTCGGTCGTCGTGATATCGAGGACGCCCGAGATCATCCCATCGGCGATCAGCGACTCCATCGCCTGCCCGCCGTTCCCCGTCGCGTGGAAGACGAGCACCTCGTAGCCCGCCTTCTCCAGGGTCTCCTTGGCGCGCATGATGCACTTCGTGGTCACGCCGAACATCGTGGCCGCGACGAGCGGCTTGTCGTCGCCGGCCGATTCCTTCCCGGGGAGCGACACCATCCCGGCCATCGCGCGCGCGGCCTGCGTCAGGATCTGCCGGCTGATCCGGTTGATCCCCAGGATGTCGACCACCGAATTGAGCATCAGGATGTCCTTGTCGCCCACGAACTGCCGCACCGTGCCCGAGGCGAGCGTGCTCACCATGAGCTTGGGCACGCCGATCGGGAGGGCGCGCATGGCGGACGTGCCGATCGTCGTCCCGGCCGAGCCACCCAGGCCGAGGACGCCCGCGACCTCCCCTTTCGCATGGAGGCCTGCGATCAATCGAGTGACCCCCAGCGATGCCGCCTTCACCGCCTCGCCGCGATCGTTCTTTCCGCGGAGCGCCTCGAGCGTCGTCCCGGCGAGCTTGAAGATTTCCTCGCGGGGGATGTCGGCCGGGACCGCCGGCGCGCCGATGCAGCCGGTGTCCACGAGCTTCGCCACGACCTTCATGGCGGCAAGCTGATCGCGCACGAAGGCCGCCTCGGGCCCCTTCGTGTCGAGCGTCGCCAGGATCCAGACCGTCTTCATTTCTTCCCAGCCCAGTCGGCGGCGTTCTTGAGCAGCGTCTTGTAGGCTGGGAGCTCGTGGGCCGCGCCGTCGTGGCCCAGCGTGATGCAGACGATCTTTCCCTTGGGGTGCTTCACTGTCCAGACGACGGGGTACTCCTTCCCCGTCTCGAGCGACTTCCCCTTCGCGAGCACCGCGATCTCGGGGCCCTCGGCGTCCTTCTCGTGCCGGTAGAGCTCGTCCTTCAGGCGGAACGTCTTCGGCACGCCGGCCATGATCGGATGGGCCTCGTCGGTCACCGTCACCTCGAACTCCTGGTACTTCTCGTGGCCGCGCGAGCCGCCGGCGACCAGCTGCCGGTTGTACTCGGGCCAGTCCTTCCAGTTGTACCAGCAGGCGGGATGCAGGAGTAGCAGCCCCTTGCCCGAGTCGACGAACTCGAAGATCCCCTTCCGCGTCGCGGGATCGGCGATCGGCTGGTTGTTGGAGAGGGCGAGCACCTCGATCTTCGCGAGCGCGGGGAGGATCTCCTTCACGTCGCCCGTGTAGGAGCCCTTCAGCGTCTCGCCGTCCGCCCCCTTGAACCACTTCTCGAAGTCGTGGCTCGAGCCGCCCCCCACGATCAGGACCTTCTCGAGCTTCCCGGCCCCCACCTCCGCCGTGATCGCGAGGAACGTCGGCGCCATATGGTTGTCGTAGCTCTCGAGCGTCAGGTGATGGATCGGGTCGCGCCGGCCGGGCACGATCGTGAACCACCGGAGCTGCCCGGGCTGGTTGGGCTCGAGGAGGCCGTCGACGAACGCCGAGCCGGGGACGTCGACGCGGCGGACCCAGTCGGAGAACTCGATCCCGTCGTAGAGGTCCTTCACCTCGCTCTTCCCGTCCTCGTAGGAGATCGTCACCTTGACCGCCTTCATCCCGCGCTTGGACGGGTCGACCGCCCCCCACGCCGCGATGCCTCCCAGCACGTGGAGCCGGCCGCAGCCGAAGCCCAGGGCGACCTCGACCTTCTGCGGCAGGCCGGTCTTGCTGTGCCAGTCGGCGACCGCGCCGCCCTTCAGGACGATGGCGTTGTTCCCCGTCAGGCTCTTCGCGGGATCGACCACCTGGAACGGGATGCCTTCGACCGTCTGGACCCCGAACTTCCGGAGGCGCAGGTTGTTCGGCTCACGCTGCGGATCGTAGAGGCCCTTCACGCTCGAAGCGGTGAACGCCGTCTGCAGGTCGACGATGCGGAAGTTGCCCGCCTCGGCGCAGAGGAAGCTCAGGAGGTCGCGCAGCGCCTCCGCGCCCAGCGCCTCGAGCCCCTCGGGCATGAGCGACATCCCGGTCGAGACCATGACGTCGATGTCGGCGCGGCGCACCTCGCGATCGCCCTCGGCGCTCCGCAGGAAGACGCTCTCCCGGGTCTCGCGCGCGACGAGTCCGTTGAAGACGTCGCCGCTCTTCGTACGGACGTTGAACGAGACGTAGTTGCCCTCGACGCTGCGGTTGGGATCGATGATGTGGACCAGGAGGTCGTGCTTCCCGTGCACGCCCATGCCGGTCAGGTCGGGCGAGAGGCCCTTCCCCTCGCCCTTGTAGACGTGGCACTTGAGGCAGTTGTCGGTCAGGAGCTGGCGGCCGCGGACGACGTCGCCTTGCTTCTCCACGACGGGGAGGAACGAGGCGACGATCTGGTCCTTCGCCTTCCCCTGCAGGCCGAGCACGGTCTCGAAGACGCTCTTCGCGCGCCGCGCCGTGGCGGAGTCGGGGTGGTTGCGAAGGCGGAAGATCGCGTTGGGCCCGAGCAGGTTGGGGACGAAGCGCCTCTGCTCGACCTCGCCCAGCAGGAAGGCCGCCCAGTCGGGGCGCCGGAGGAGCTGGCTCGGGATGAGGTCGCGCGACGCGGCCCCCAGCTTCGGATAGGCGGCGACCAGGAGGGGGGCGACGGCATTGTCGGTAATCCCGCCCAGCGCCTCGATCACTCCGCGCTGGAGGTCGGTGGAGGAAGCCGGGGCCAGGAGGTCGGCCGCGGCGGCGATCGCCGGGTCCTTCGCGGCGGCGATCGCGAGAAGCGCGGTGAAATTCTGGATGCGGGTGTCGTCGGGCTTCGAGGGGTCCTTCATCGCGGCGAGGAGCGCTCCCGTCACGGGCTCGAGGGCCTTCAGTATCGACGCGTCCTTCACCCAGCGGCCCGCGAACGGCAGCGTGGCGCTGACGAGGTCGTTCGAGCCCAGGAGCGATAGGAGGGCCTGCGTGAGCTCGGGCGTCACGGCGGGCTGGAGGTCCGGCTTGAGGCTCCTTCCGAGGCGGATGAGGGCCGCCTGCTTGAGCGGGTTCGTAGCGGCGGGCTTGGCTGCGATCTGCACGATCGCCTGAGCGGCGAGGTCGGCGTTCTGCTTCGCGCCGATCGTCCCGGCCAACTCTTCCGTGAGGCCGCGGTCGCCGAGGTCGATCGCCGCCGCCAGCGCCTCGACGGGCGACGCGGCCAACGCGCCGATCGCCGCCGAGCGGCTGAAGTCGTCCGTCAGCCGGGGATAGAGCTTGAGGAGCGGCCCGGCCGAGCCGGGGAAGGCGGCGAGGGCCACGATCTTCTCGAGGCGCGCGCGGGCGTCGGCGTCGTCGAGGGTCGCCAGGAGGGCCTTATGGAGATCGTCGCCCTTCCCCGCGAGCGCGGCGATCCGGGCGGCATTCTTCCGTACGCCGGGGTCAGCGTCGCCGAGAGCGGCGACGATCTGGGCGCTCGTCAGCTTCCCGGTGCGCTGGAGGGTCCAGAGGCAGAGGACCCGGGTGTAGTTGTGCGGCGTGGTCTTCAGGAGGGCGGCGATCTCGGCCGCGTGGCCTCCCGTCTCGCAGAGCAGGCGCTGCGCGGTCAGGCGCTGGAAGCGGTTGGGGTGCTCGAGGGCCTGGACGGAGCCGCCGGGCTCGGGCAGCGCCCGGGCCTGCTTGTGCTGGAGGCGCCAGATGCGGCCGTGTTCGTGGTCGCGGTCGGGACGGACGGCGGCATTGTAGGGGTCGTGCTTGGGCCCGCGCGTGTCGTTGTGGACGGCCGCCTGGTTGTAGAAGTCGGCGATGTATAGCGCTCCGTCCGGGCCGATCTGGGTGTCGATGGGCCGGAACCAGAGATCGGTGCCGGCGACGAACTCCTCGGAGCCGACCTTGGTGGCGGCGAAGGTGACGCCGTCGGGGCGCAGGCGGTCCTGGTGGACGAGGTTGATCGTGCACTCGGTGACGAAGTGGGCAGAGCGGTACTCGTCGGGCCACGCGCCGCCGTCGTAGAGGGTGCTGCCGGCCGCGGCGGTGAAGCCGCCCACGTTGTCGATCTGGAGGTACGGGTTGACGCTCGACTTGAACGCCGGGTTGGCATCGCGGTGGTCGGTGATGTCCTTCCAGCCCTCCTTGATGGAGGCGGTGCGGCCGCGGGAGAGCGCCTGGTCGGTCATGACGACGTGGCGGAGGTGGGAGCCGTTGGCCATGGTGAAGAGGATCTCGCCGTCCCAGCTGAAGTCCATGCCCCACGTGTTGGAGTTATAGGACGAGACGACCTCGATCTCGGAGCCGTCGGGGCGGAAGCGGAAGAGGCCGTTGCCGATCTTGCCCATCGGCCTGCCGTCCCGGTTCGAGACGTTCGAGCCGCCGCCCGAGTAGCCCTGGGTGGCGTAGACCCAGCCGTCGAGGCCCCAGCGGAGGTTGCTCGCGACCGCGTGGGTGTCTCGGAAGCCGAAGCCGCTGAAGAGGACCTCGCGCTTGTCGGCGGCGCCGTCGCCATCGGTGTCGCGGAGAAAGAGGATCTCCGGCGACTGCATGACGATGAGGCCATCCCGGTGGAAGACGAAGCTGGTGACGAGGTCGAGCTGGTCGTAGAAGACGCTGCGGCGGCCCTTGTCGAAGAAGACGATGCTGTCGCGCGGCCGCGCCTTCCAGAGTTCGGCCTTGTCGGGGTACATGGGGGTCTGGGCGACCCAGAGGCGGCCCTTGGGGTCCCAGCCCATGGCGATCGGCTTGACGACGTCGGGTTCGGCCACGACAAGGCTGAGGTCGAAGTCCTTCGGGACGCCGATCTTCTCGCGCGCGAGATCGGGGCGGGTGGGCCCGCCGGGCGGATAGCGGAGCCCGGCCAGTTCTTCCTTGCTCACGAGGGAATCGACCTCGCGCTTTCCCGCCCACGCGATCCCGCGGAGGAGGAGCCCGCGGTAGTGGGGCAGGCTGAAGGACGCGTGCTTGTGGCCCTGGAGGTTGACGAAGGCGCGGTAGTTGTCCTTCTCGTAGACCCACATCTGGGGGCTGACTTCGTTGAACATGCGGAAGGCGGTGCCGATGACTTTCGCCTCGGGCATGAGGTGGAGGTCCCAGTAGATCTCGTCGTCCATGAAGAAGTTGGAGAGCCCCTTCGTGATGGGATGGAGATAGTCCTGCACGTAGAGGCCGACCTGGCCGTGGTGGAACCTGGATTTCCCGTGTTCCCAGGCGCCGCCGATGACGGTCTTGAACCACTGAGGGTCCTTGCCGCAGACCGCGTCGTGGAGGGCGACGATGCCGCCGCCGCGTTTGAGGTAGGCGTCGAGGATCTCGCGCTGCGGCTCGGAGATCGTGCCCGCCTCGGCGGCGAACAGCACGAGGACGTCGGTCCTCTCGAGCTGTTCGCGGGTGGGGAATTCGAGGGCGCCGTCGACGGCGGCTCCGCGCGCCCTGAGGAGTTCCGTCCAGTCCTTGAGGAACTGGGGGTGGTCGTGTTCGCCGGGCCCGTGGGTCTTGACGCCGGCCCGGATGAAGACGCGCAGCGCCTTCTGTTCCTGCCCAGGCAAGGGGGCCGCGCAGGCCACCGCCAGCAACGCCACGCTCGCGATCGTCACCTTCTTCATCCTCGCTCCCACAATGAAACAGACGGTCTGTTTTGTTGTATTTGAGCAGATGGCGTGCCATGAGGCGAGATGTACCCGGCTACAATCACTTGGATATCAATATCTTACAAGAGAAGATATCCGAAGCTTGATAATTAGTTGTAACCGGTTACGTATAACAGTAACCTAGTATACGTAACCATGGTCATCAAAGACGTCCTGGCCACTCTGATCCGGCATCGAGATCCGATCGTGGGAGCTGCGGTCGGCTCCGGAATGTCGGCGGCCGCCGCCGAGGCGGGAGGGGCCGACCTCATCATGGTCCTCTCGGCGGGCCACTTCCGCCTCCAGGGGATCAGCTCCGCGGCCGCGCTCCTCCCCTACGCGAACGCCAACGACCTCACGTGGGAGATCGCCACCCGCCATGTCGTCCCCCGCGTCCGGGAGACGCCGGTCTTCCTCGGCGTCTGCGCCCAGGACCCCAGCCTCGCCCTGGACGCCCACCTCGACCGCGCGCTGCAGTACGGCCTGGCCGGCGTCACCAACTTCCCCACCGTCAGCTTCTTCGGCGGCGACTACCGCGAGGCGCTCGAGGCCGAGGGGGAGGGGTTCGAGCGGGAGGTCGCGATGCTCGCGCGGGCCCGGGAGAAGGGGTTGCTGGCGATCGGCTTCTGCCTCAACCCGCCCGACGCGACGGCGCTGGCCCGCGCCGGGGTCGACGTCCTCTGCCTCAATCTCGGCCTGGCCGAGTGGCGCGAGATCGACGCGGCCCAGCACCAGGCGGCGCTCGACCGGGCGATCGCGTCGATCCACGGGATGACCGCCGCCGCCCAGGCGGCCGGGCCGCTGCCCTACTGCGTGACCTTCGGGGGACCGGTGCTGCTCCCCCAGGACACCGCCCAGGTCTACCAGAGGACCGCGGTGCTGGGGTACATCGGGGGGAGCGCCATCGAGCGGTTCCCCACGGCCGGCGCGATCACGCAGACCGTCCGGGAGCTCAAGCACGCGGCGCACGCGGGGAAGCGCGTCGACCGGCTGGGCGCGTTGATCGGCACGGGCCCCGCGATGCAGCAGGTCTTCGAGACCCTCCGCGCCGTCGCCGCGAGCGACGCGACGGTCCTCATCACCGGCGAGAGCGGCACCGGCAAGGAGCTCGCCGCGCGCGAGATCCACCGCCTCAGCCACCTCCACGCGCAGCCGCTCGTCAGCTGGAACTGCGGCGCGACCACCGAGAGCCTTGCCATGTCCGAGCTCTTCGGCCACGAGAAGGGCGCGTTCACCGGGGCCGTGCGCGCCCACCTGGGCAGGTTCGAGCTCGCCCACGGCGGCACGCTCTTCATGGACGAGGTCACCGAACTCCCCGCCGCCGTGCAGGCGAGCCTCCTCCGCGTCCTCCAGGAGCGCGAGATCGTCCGCGTGGGCGGCGAGAAGACGATCGGCGTCAACGTCCGCCTCATCGCCGCCTCGAACCGGGACTTCCAGGAGCTCATCCCCGCGGGCCGGTTCCGCCTCGACCTCTACTACCGGCTCGGCACCATCGTCCTCCGCATGCCGCCCCTGCGCGAGCGGCAGGAGGACATCCCCTTCCTCGTCCGGGAGATCGCGCAGGAGTTCAGCCAGAAGTACGGGACCCCCGCGCCGCGCATCCCCGATTCGATCATGGACGCCCTCGCCCGCCACTCGTGGCCCGGAAACATCCGCGAGCTCCGCAACGTCGTCGAACGCCTCTTCCTCCTCGGGAAAGGGAAGTCGCTCTCGCGCGCGTGGTTCGACGAGATCTTCGCCGCCGACCGCTCGGTGGGCGAGGGGCTCCCCGCCGCACACCTCTCCATCGCCGCCCGCCGCGAGCGCCTCCGGGACGTCCTCGCCCGAAACCAGGGCAACAAGACCGCCGCCGCCCGCGAGCTCGGCGTCACCCGGAAGACGGTCCACAAGTGGCTCAAGAACGGCTGATCCCGGCCGTTTCGCAGTATGCAACTCCGGTGCGCCTACCGCCCGTCCCGTCCTCCCTCATTTCGCGACCGGCCGCGCGGTCCGCGGTCAATTAGGTGTATACCTAGTAGATAGAGCGGGATCGGAACCGTCGAGGACGCGCCCTTTGAGAACAGCCCTTCTCCTCGTCATCCTCCTGGCCGGCGCCCACGCGCAGGAGCCGCAGGGCAGCGCCGTCGCCCCCGCGCCCGTCGACTTCGTCCGAGATCTCCAGCCCCTCTTCCGGGAACACTGCATCTCCTGCCACGGCGAGAAGAAACAGAAGGGCCAGCTCCGCCTCGACAACAAGACCTCCGCCTTCCAGGGCGGCACCGGCGGCGCCATCATCGTCCCCGGCAACGGGAAGTCGAGCCGCCTCTACACGATCCTCCTGGAGGCCAACGCCGACGACCGCATGCCCCAGAAGACCGACCCGCTGCCCAAGGAGAAAATCGACCTCGTCCGCGCGTGGATCGACCAGGGCGCTGTCTGGCCCGATGCGGCTTCGGTCGGCGAGCGCGTCGAGAAGCACTGGGCCTACGTCAAGCCCGTCCGCTCCGAGCCGCCCAAGCCGAAGAACGCCGCCTGGGTCCGCACCCCGGTCGACGCCTTCATCGCCGCCGAACTCGAGAAGCACGGCCTCAAGCCGCGCCCCGAGGCCGCCCGGCACGTCCTCCTGCGCCGCGTCTTCCTCGACCTCATCGGCCTCCCCCCCACCCGCGAGGAACTCGCCACCTTCCTCGCCGATCCGGCGGCCGACGCGTACGAGAAGGTCGTCGACCGCCTCCTCGCCGACCCGCGCCACGGCGAGCGGTGGGGGCGCCACTGGATGGACGTCTGGCGCTACAGCGACTGGGCGGGCTACCAGAACGAGATCCGCGACAGCATGCGCCACGTCTGGCGTTGGCGCGACTGGATCGTCGAGTCGCTCAACGCCGACAAGGGCTACGACCGCATGATCCTCGAGATGCTCGCCGGCGACGAGATCGCCCCCGGGGACCCGGACACCCTACGCGCCACCGGGTTCCTCGCGCGCAACTGGCAGAAGTTCAGCCGCGACGCGTGGCTCCAGAACACCGTCGAGCACACCTCCAAGGCCTTCCTCGCCACCACGATGAACTGCGCCCGCTGCCACTCCCACTTCTTCGATCCCATCAGCCACCAGGAGTACTACCAGTTCCGCGCCTTCTTCGAGCCCTACGGCGTCCGCACCGACCACCTCCCCGGGCAGGCCAACGTCGAGCTCGACGGCCTCTCCCGCGTCTTCGACGCCACCCCCGACGCGCCGACCCACCTCTACGTCCGCGGCAACGAGAAGAACCCCGACAAGTCCCGCGTCCTCGCCCCCACCGTCCCGCGCGCGATCGGCGGCAGCCCGCTCAAGATCCAGCCCGTCCCGCTCCCCCCGGACGCCGTCGCCCCAGAGAAGCGCGACTTCGTCGTCCGCGATCTCCTCGCCGCCTCGCACAAGGCCCTCGAGCCCATCCGCGCGAAGTCCGCGGAAGCCCAGAAGAAGATCGCCGACCTCGAGGCCGCCGGCGGGAAGGACGGCGACGGCGCCGTCAAGGCGCGGACCGACCTCCGGAACGCCTACGAAGACCTCCCGCTCACCCTCCTGGACATCTCGATCGCCGAGGCGAAGCACGAGGCGCTCCAGGCGACGGTCGCCGCCGACCTGCAGGAGAAGGGCGCCGCCGAACGCGCCCTCGAGGCCCAGCGGAAGCAGACACTTCTCGAATTGAACCGCGCCGCACTGGCCGAGCGGCGCGCCGTGCGGCGCGTGAAGGAGACGCTGGACCGCTCCCCCGGCGACAAGAAAGTCGAAGGCGAGCTCGCCGCCGCGCGGAAGAAGCTCGACGCGGCGGACAAGGCGCTCGCCAAGGGCCCGACCGCGACCGCCTACGCGCCGCGCAAGGTCCCGGCCTACCCTTCGGCCAGCACGGGCCGCCGCCTCGCACTCGCCCGCTGGATCGCCGACCGGGAGAACCCGCTCACCGCTCGCGTGGCCGTGAACCAGATCTGGATGCGCCACTTCGGGAGGCCGCTCGTCCCGACCGTCTTCGAATTCGGCCGGCACGGCCGCGCGGGGAGCCATCCCGCGCTGCTCGACTGGCTGGCCACCGAGCTCATGAGGGAGGACTGGAGCATGAAGAAGCTCCACCGCCTGCTGGTCACCTCGAGCGCCTACCGCATGGATTCCTCGGCCGACGCGGCCGCGCTCGCCGCCGACCCCGATAACCGCCTTCTCTGGCGCATGAATTCGCGACGCATGGAGGCCGAGCTGGTGCGCGACAGCCTCCTCCACCTCGCCGGGCAGCTCGACCTCACCCGCGGCGGACCCGACCTCCCGGCCGGCCAGGCCATGGACGTCCCCCGCCGCAGCCTCTATTTCCAGCACGCGGCGGAGAAGCAGGCGGCGATCTTGCTCCTCTTCGACGGCGCCAACGTCACCGAATGCTACGAGCGGACGGAGAGCATCGTCCCCCAGCAGGCCCTGGCGCTGGCCAACAGCGCGCTCGCCCAGGAGAAGGCGCGCGTGCTGGCCGCGCGGCTGGCGAAGGACGGGGGCGATTTCACGGCCGCCGCGTTCGAATGCGTCCTCGGCCGCCCGCCCAGCGCGGCGGAGCGCGCCGAGTCGGAGAAGTTCCTGGCCGATCAGGCGGCGCTCCTCGCACAGCCGGCGACGCTCAAGCCGTTCGAGGGGGGCGCCGCGACAAAAATCGGACCGTCGGCCGACCCCGCCCAGCGCGCGCGGGAGGACCTCGTCATGGTCCTCTTCAACCACAACGAGTTCGTGACCATCCGCTAGGAGATCCGGTGATCAGGGGAGATCGAGTGATGGAAAGTGGGCCCGTGAGGGACGAACCCATGGAGGCACGGACATGAGCCACGAGTGCCGCCGCGTCTCGCGCCGCACGTTCCTGGCCGACACGGGCATGGGCGTCACCGGCCTCGCTCTGGGCGCCCTTCTCCACAAAGAGGGGATCGCCCGCGACGAAGCCAAGTGGACCGCGCCCGACGGGAAGCCCCACTTCCGCCCGAGGGCGAAGAGCGTCATCTGGTTCTTCATGGCCGGCGGCACGAGCCACGTCGAGAGCTTCGACCCCAAGCCCGCGCTCGACAAGTACGCCGGGAAATCGATCGCGGAGACGCCGTTCAAGGACACGCTGGCCAACCCGGCGATCAAGGAGATCCGGGAGTTCGTCGCCGGCAACCACAAGGTGCAGATGAACCTCTACCCGATGCAGGTCCCCCACCGGAAGCGCGGGGAGAGCGGCATCGAAGTGAGCGACTGGTGGACGAACGTGGGCGACTGCATCGACGACCTCGCGGTCGTCCGCTCGCTTTGGACGACCGACAACGACCACGGCGCACAGCTCCAGTTCCACACGGGGCGCCACGCGCTCGAGGGCCCGTTCCCCACGATCGGCTCGTGGGTCCACTACGGGCTGGGCTCGCTCAACGACAACCTCCCGCAGTTCGTCGTCATGGGCAACCCGGTCGCCGACTGCTGCGGCGGGGTGAACGCCCACGGCGCCCACTACCTGGGGCCCGAACACGCCGGCGTGCGGATGAACGCCGACCCGGCCAACCCGCTCCCCTTCGCCTCCCCCGGCCCCGGCAAGTTCCGCGAGGAGCAGGCGGCGGAGTTCAGCCTGCTGGGCCGACTCAACGCGCTCAGCGCCGTCGAATACCCCGACGATCCCGCGCTCCGCGCGCGGATCAAGTCCTACGAACTCGCCTTCCGGATGCAGGCGGCGGTCCCCGAGGTCTTCCGCTTCGAGGAGGAGTCGAAGGAGACGCGCGCGCTTTACGGGCTGGACAGCCCGGTGACGAAGACGTTCGGCCTGCAGTGCCTGGGCGCGCGGCGGCTGGTCGAGCGCGGCGTCCGCTTCGTCCAGGTCTTCCACGGCACGACCGGCGGGGGCGGCGCGTGGGACGCGCACGGCGGCCTGAAGAAGGGCCACGGCGACCTCTCGGCCCAGGCGGACCGCCCGATCGCCGGCCTCCTCAAGGACCTCAAGCGGCGCGGCCTCCTGGACGAGACGATCGTGGTCTGGGGCACCGAGTTCGGCCGCACCCCCGGCGCCCAGGGCGCGGACGGCCGCGACCACCACCCCTTCGGCTTCTCGGCGTGGCTCGCCGGCGGCGGCATCAAGGGCGGCGTCGCCCACGGAGCGACGGACGAGATCGGCTTTCACGCGGTCGAGAACCGCCACTACGTGACCGACCTCCATGCGACGGTGCTCCACCAGCTCGGCCTCGACGCCCACAAGCTCGAGGTGCCCGGCCGGAAGCGGCTGGAGATCGATTTCGGGAAACCGATCACGGAGATCCTGGCCTGAGCCTCGGTTCGAATTAGCTTGCCGGTCTCCCCAAGCGGGCTGCTATAGTGAATCCATGGCCGGCACCGGCAGGACCCCCAGCCAGCGCAACGAGAAAGGCTCGCGCCGCATTCCCGTCGCCCCGAAAGGCAACCCCGCGCTCCTCTACGGCGGGATTGGCGGCGGCGCGCTCCTCCTGATCATCCTCATCGCCGTCGCCGCCTCCGGCGGGAAGAAGGAGAAGCCGGTCGTCAAGCCGAAGCAGGAGGCTCCCGTCGTCGCCGAGCCCAAGAAGGAGAAGATCGACACGGGCGCCATCATGTTCGTCTGCGCCAACAGCGACAAGCACCCCGACGAGGAGATGAAGGTCGGCCTCTGCCCCTGCGGCGCCCGCGCCCGGTTCTACGTCGACAAGGCGGGCGACGGCTACCGCTGCGTGAAGTGCGCCAAGATTTACGACAACGCGCGGATCAAGTGCGAGAAGTGCGGCAAGGTCGCCGTCAAGACCCACCTCAAGCCGATCCCCGACTGATAACCGAGGGGCCGGGATGCCCGCTTATCGCTACTCCTTCTTCTTTTTCCGCTTCGAGGCGCGCTTCCCGATGTAGCCGACCACGAAGGTCACGATCAGGCAGCCGAAGAGGCTCCAAATCACCGGGAACGAACGGTCCCCGATGCTCACGTTGAAGAGGACCGGGAGGTGGAACCAGGAGGCCATCTCCTTTCCGACGTACGCCCCGATGAAGCCCAGGAAGATGGCCACGAACATCCCGCCCAACTGGGTCCCGAGCACCCGCTGCGACAGGATTCCCAGCAGGGCCGCCATCACCAGCAGGATGAGGAATTCGCCGATCGTCATGCCGCGCCCTCCTGCACGCTAGTCTACCCCATACGCCCCGGATTTCTATACTGGCGGCATGTGCGTCCTCGCCCTCTGGCTGGGCACCGACCCGAAGGCCCCCCTCATCGCCGCGGCCAATCGAGACGAGGCGTACGACCGCCCCTCCGCCCCGCCCGCGGAGATCGAGCCGGGCATCGTCGCGGGGAAAGACCTCCTGGGCGGCGGCACCTGGCTCGGCTTCAACCGCCACGGCCTCTTCGTCGCCGTCACGAACCGAAAGACGCCCCTCCGCAGCGACCGGTCTCCCTCCCGGGGACTCCTCGCCCTCGAGGCGCTCCGCTGCCGCAAGCTCGGCTGAGTGGAGGCGCTCGTGGCGAAACGGGTGGACGAACGGCCGTTGGCCGGGTTCAACCTGGTGGCGTCGATCGACGGCGAGGGTCTGGCGCTCCACTACGACGGCGCACTCCGAGCGGTCCCCTTCGGCCCCGGCGGCCACGTGATCTCGTCTGACCGCGACCTGGACGACCCCGCGATGCCGGAAAAACTCCTCTTTGACCGCACGTTCGGGCCGGGCCGCCCGGAGGAGGCGGCGATCCTCCGCTATCTCGCCTCGCATGAGGGCGATCGCCCCGTCTGCAAGCACCACGACCGCTTCGGGACCGTCTCGTCGACCCTCTACGTGGAGGGCGCCCCGCCGCGCCTCCTCCACGCCCCCGGCCCGCCCTGCCGCACCCTCTTTGCGGAGACGGCTACTTCATCAGTTCCTTGAGCAGCGGGTCCATCGACTCGGCCCAGACCTGGTAGCCCTTCTCCGAGAGGTGGAGCGCGTCGGGCATGATCTCCTTCGGGAGCGTGCCGTCCGGCGCCAGGAACTTCGCGCCGAGGTCGAGGAACCGGACGTTCTTCCGGTCCTCGAGCGTCGCGATCTGCGCGTTCAGCTTCGCGATCTTGCTCCTCATGTCCGTCTTCGGCTGCGCGTCGCGCGGGAAGACCGCGAGCAGGAGGACCTTCGACTTCGGCAGCTTCTTCCTCAGCGCCACGACCCCCGCCGCGACCCCCTTGGCCGTCCCCTCCACCGGGTCGCCGTTGAGCCCGAAGTTGTTCGTCCCGATCAG
>CAZSCC010000457.1:0-2717 GCA_964604905.1 uncultured Planctomycetales bacterium | reverse complement strand
CATCGAGGTCGAGCCCCGGCCGAGGTTCCATGCCCCCCGGGTCAAGCCCGACGGGAATTCCTGGCTTCCGCGCGTCGAGGCCCTCCCCGTGGGCGGCGAACGAGATTTTTAACGCCCCTGCCGTGGCCATGACCCTCGCCGTCTTGCTCCTCGCGCTCCAGGAAGAGAGCACCCTCCAGAAGATCGACCGGGAAGTCACGGCGATCGTGGAGAAGGTCCGGCCCTCCGTCGTCCAGGTCACCGCCGTCTTCTCGGTGGGCGGCCCCCAGGAGGTCGCCTCGCTCACCCTCTCGGGCGTGGTCTGGTCGAAGGATGGGTACATCGTGACCGATGCCACGGGCATCGAGTCGGCCGCCGAGCTCCGGGTCGCGGTCGGGTCGAGGACCTTCAAGGCGCTCCCCGTGGCGGCGGACCTGCGGACGGGCGTCGCGGTGATCAAGATCGAGGCCGACGGACTGTCGCCCGCCGCGGTCCCGGAGAAGCCGGGGAAGGCCGGCGCGGTCGCGATCGTGGTGGGCAACCCGTACGGCATGAAGGGGGGCGCGTCGACGGGCACCGTGAGCGGGTACGGGCGCTCGATCCAGGTGGCCGGCCGGCGCTACGAGAACATGATCCAACTGACGGCGCCCGTCAACCCGGGCGACTGCGGCGGCTTCGCCGCCGATTCGGGCGGCCGGCTGCTGGGCCTGGTCCACTCGGCCTTTGCGACCGATCCCTCGGAGGCCGAAGGGTTCAGCCTGCTTCCGCTCTTCAAGAAGAACCCGCGCGACACGGCCCCCGTGGCGGGGCAGAGCGTGAGCTTCGCCACGCCCTCCGAGTGGGTCAAGTTCTCCGCCGACCGGATCGTCAAGCACGGCAAGATGGTCCGCGGGTGGCTCGGGCTCTCCGCGCGGCCGCTCGACGAGGCGGCGCGCGCGCAGCTCGGCCTGGGCGAGGGCGTGGGCCTCGAGGTGGTTCGGGTCGAGCCCCAGGGTCCCGCACGGGCGGCAAAGCTCGCCCTCCGCGACGTGATCGTCGAGTTCGACGGGAAGCCCGTGACCGACCTGGACGCGCTCCAGTGGCGCGTGGCGCAGGTGGAGGAGCCCGTCACGGTCAAGGTCGTCACTCTTCGCAACCGGGAACGCCGCGAGGTCGAGCTCCGTATCGAGATCGACCCGCAGAAATGATCATGTCCAACTTGAAACGTGAGCCTGGATCTCACCCCAAAGGCACAAAGCCCACAAAGAAGAGTCATACTCTCCTCCGGACGGAGGATCTTCTTGGTGTTCTTTGTGCCTTTGGGGTGAGAGTCGTGCTCGCGAATCCACCTGGACTTGCCTAGGAGGGATCCCCATGACGGTGCTGTTGACGCTCCTGCTCGCCGCGGCTCAGGACAAGAAGGCCGACCTCGAGAAGACGAAGCTGTTCGTCTACGACGCGGAGAAGGGGATCACGCTTCGCGTGAAGGACGACGGCAAGGTCGAGCTGGCGGTCAAGGGCGACAAGACCTACTCGGCCGACAGCGCCGAGGACTTTGAGAAGAAGCATCCCGAGGCGGTGAAGCAGCACGGCCTCCGCAAGTACCTCCGCCCGCAGAGCGGATTGGGCCGGGATGAGTTCGACAAGTGGTGGGAGGACCTGAAGAAGAACCGCAAGTTCGTCCCCGAGATCCCGGACTTCGGCGTGCCGCTGGACGAAGAGCTGGAGAAGCTGCTCGAGGACCTCACCCAGGGGATGCGGAAGAGAGTCCCTTTCCTCAAGCCCGCGCCCGGGGTCCCGGCGCCCGCTCCGGTCCCGTCGGGGAAGGAGTTCGGGGTCAAGATCGAGAGCGTGGGCGAGACGCTCCGCGACCAGCTCTCGCTCAAGGACGGGGAGGGCGTGCTGGTCGGCGAGGTGAAGCCCGGCTCGGTGGCCGAGAAGTCGGGCGTGAAGCAGCACGACATCATCCTCAAGCTCGACGGCAAGGCGGT
The DNA here is from genome assembly GCA_964604905.1 of uncultured Planctomycetales bacterium. Taxonomy (GTDB): domain Bacteria; phylum Planctomycetota; class MHYJ01; order MHYJ01; family JACPRB01; genus JACQFK01. The sequence continues at coordinate 768 of CAZSCC010000457.1, read as the reverse complement.
GGCCGACAAGTGGGAGTTCCGGAAGGACCTGCTCAAGGCGCTCGACAAGCCCGAGTTCGACGTCGAGATCCTCCGGGGCGGGAAGAAGGAGACCTTGAAGGCGAGGACCGGGGTCAAGAAGGACGAATGAGCCGATGAACAACGCGACTCGTTCGATCCTGATCGGGGTCTTCCTCGCGGCCGGCATCGCCGCGGGGCTGGGGATCGGCCGCGCGCTTGACTCGCGCAGCGAGGCGGCCTCGATGCCCGCGCTGCCCCGGCCGGAGCCGCCGGCGGCGATCGCGAGCCTCCAGGAATCCTTCTCGGCGGCCGCCGAGTTCGCGATGCCCTCGGTGGTCCACATCACCACGCAGGGGGGCGCGGCGTCCGACTTCCTGGCGCCGCAGGGAGTGGGCTCGGGAGTCATCGTGAGCGAGAAGGGCCACGTCCTGACCAACGACCACGTGGCCGAGATGGCGGGCGAGCGCGGGAGGGCGCTCCGCGTCCGCTTCGCCGACGGCCGCGAGTTCGCCGCGAAGATCGTGGGGACCGATTTCGAGTCGGACCTCGCGCTCCTCAAGATCGAGCCGCCGAAGGAGATGAAGCTGGTGCCGATCGGCTTCGCGGACTCCGACAAGGTCCGCGTGGGCGACTGGTGCCTCGCGATCGGTAGCCCCTTCGGCTACAACCACACGGTGACGGCGGGGATCGTGGGGGCCAAGCACCGCCAGGCCAAGCTGATGACTCCGTACCAGGACTTCCTGCAGACCGACGCGGCGATCAATCCGG
>CAZSCC010000456.1:0-9160 GCA_964604905.1 uncultured Planctomycetales bacterium | reverse complement strand
CCTGGGCGTCGTAGATCTGCGCCGCCAGCGCGAATTCCTTCTTCGCGGCCAGGGCATCCCCCTTCTTGTAGAGCGCCTTCATCTTGAGCGGCGAGGCGGCGTGCTCCTTCGGGAGGCGGTCGAGAGTGGCGATCGCAGCGTCGTGCTTCCCGTCGTGCAGCTGGGCGGTGGCGAGGAGGTAGAGGATCTCGTCCTGCTTTTCTTTCGCCTGGGCCAGCGCGTCCGTGAGGAGCCGGGTCGCCTTGGCCCAGTCCCGGTCCTTGAGGGCGGACTCCCCCTGCTCGCGAGGCCCTTCCTGGAGGGCGAACCCGGCGGCGATGCAGCCGGCCAGGGCGACGGCGAGGGCGAAAGGGGACAGGCGAGCCTTCATGAGATGCCTCCGATGTTCTCCCGACCGAATACCAACGGACGCGCGGCTCCGAAGTTCGGACTTCAGGCCAGAGGATTATACGGCCCGGGCGCGAAATCACACGTCACGCCTTGGACGAGGGATGCCCGCGGTAGGTTCGTCGAATCCAGGGGGAACGCTCGGCCCGTTTCAAGCTTCGAGCTGCAAGCTTCGAGCTTCCTTCAGTCGTTCTTCGGCCGGGGCGGGGCCTTCCCGAACATCCGGACGAGCAGGGCCCAGGCGAGGCCCAGGACGAAGCCGCCCAAGTGGGCGAAGACCGCCACCTGCATCTGCTCCCCCTTGGCCACGCCATCGTACTGCTGGCGGGCCATGAGCACCTGGCCGGCGATCCAGAACCCGATCGCCCCCCAGGAGGGGAGGGTGAAGTAGCGGACGAAGAGGATGAGCCAGACCGCGAACTTGATCTTGCTCGTCGGGAAGAGGATGAGATACGCCCCGATGACGCCCGAGATCGCCCCCGACGCGCCGAGCGTCGGCACGTCGGCCATCGAGGACATCGGACCGGTCGCCATGTAGATGTGGGCCGCCGAGCCCGCGATGCCGCAAAGGAAGTAGAAGACCAGGTAGGGGATATGGCCCAGGCGGTCCTCGACGTTGTCCCCGGCAATCCACAGGAAGAGCATGTTCCCGAAGAGATGGAGCAGGTCCGCGTGGAGGAACATCGACGTGAAGATCGTCTTCACGTTCATCCACTGGCTGGGAATCATCACTCCCGCATTGACGATCTGGCCCGCCTCCTGGCGCGGCGCGAGGAAGAAGACCCATGCGAAGAGGGCGACGTTCGCGAAGATGATGAGGTAGTTGATGAACGGGACCGTCCGCCGGGGGTTGATGTCGCCGACCGGGAAGATCATGGCTCGCGTCGCAGCCGTTTCAAATTGACCGGGTTTTCGAGCGCCTCTATACTATAGCATACATCAGGAGCTCTCCATGAAACGTCTCTCCGGGATCGCGCTGATCTTCGCCTTGGGCTGCGCGGACACGAACTCCGAGCTCCCCCCCATCGAGATCGGCGGCCCGAGCGGGGCGCGCCTGATGACCGGGGGCGGCAGGACCCCGGAGGACGCCTACGAGATCGCCTACGCCCAGCTCCACAAGCAGCACATCAACGTCCGGCGCTCCCTCGAACCCCGCGGCCGGAACCTCTACGGCGCCGCGCTCTCCATGCAATCGATCCTCGACGCCTTCGACCGGATGCGCTCGCTCGTCACGCCCGCGTACCAGACTCGCTTCGAGCCCTGGATCGTGAGGTATGCCGCGTGGAAGAAGGAGATCGAGCGGGACACCTGGGGCGGCTCGTTCATGAACGACTTCGAGATCGCCGAGCGACGCGTGAAGGAGACGTTCCACATCGGCAACGTCGAGCTGGTCCAGGCGCTGCCGGGGACGGCCGTGAAGGAGGCCGCTCCCGTGCCCGCGCCAAAGCCGGTCGAGCCGTCACCGGCGATCCCGCCCGACAAGGTCGTCCCTCCGCCTCCGCGCGCGACGCCGCCGGTCGCGGAAGTCCCGGCTCCGAGGCCGCCGGAGAGGGCACCCGAGGCGACGCCCGTTCCGGCCGCCGGAGGCCGCATCTACTTCAAGGCGTGGGACCGGTCGCACGACGACCTCGTGGCGGCGTACAAGGCGACCCCGCGACCGGACTGCCGGACCAAGTACGAGGACGTGGTCGAGGCGCTCAAGTTCCTCAAGGCGACCCTCGCCGCCGACCGCGCGCAGAAGCTGCAGATCTACGCCGACTACTACGCCGGCGTGGACGTGAAGACGAAGACCTTCACGGCGCTGCCCGACAAGACCTCCGAGAAGGACATCCTCGACGAACTCGACGTCGTGGCGCGCGTGATCCGGAAAGAGTTCAGTCCCGATAAGTAGTCCTCGGTCCCAGGTCCCCAGTCTCGATCCCCCCTTCCCCCCCGGGGAAGAGGGGCCCGGGACCCAAAGATATGCTTCGACTTGCCTTCGTCTCACTGGTCACCCTGGCTTTCCAGGACGACCTCGAGAAGCGCCGCGACGCGATCGGCGCCAGGCTCGAGGCCCTCCGCGGCCTGAAGTTCAAGACCCCGCTCGCCATCCGGGAGGGGACCCGGAGGGAGTACGCCTCTTTCGTGCTGGAGAACGCGAAGCGGGTCTACGGCGACGACCTCGCCGCCGCCGAGAAGGGCCTCAAGGCGATGGGCCTCATCCCCTCGAAGCTGCGCCTGGAGATCGCCCTCACGGCGCAGGCGGGGCTTGGAGTCAAGGCGTGGTGCACGAACGGCGAGATCCTCCTCCTGGACCGCGCGGCCGACGGGGAATGGCTCGTCAACAAGATGGACCTCGGGCTGGTCGACCAGCACTACTCCCCCAAGATCGCCGGGACGTTCGACGAGCGGATGGCCTTCGCGGCGCTCCGCATGGGCGACGCCGAGGTCGCGAAACTCCTCTTCCGCCACGCGGGCAAGCTGCCGCCCGAACTGCCCAAGCAGGGGGCCGACGAGGCCGCCGCCTGGGAGAAGGGCGACAGCAAGCTGGCCAGCGCCGTCTTCCCCCGCCTCTTCGTCCGCGCGGGCGACTTCCCCTGGCGGCGCGGCGGCGCCTTCGCGCTCGCCGTCCACGCGGCGGGGGGCCGGGAGGCGCTCGACAAGGCATTCGCCCGGCCGCCGGTCTCCACCGCCCAGGTGATTCACCCCGAGAAGTTCGCGAAGGGCGAGAAGCCCGCGACGATCGACGTCGCACCCGCCGAGGCGTTCCTCAAGGAAAAGGGATACGCCCCCATCTACCGCACGGTGCTGGGCGAATTGGGGGCGGCGCTGGTCCTCGAGACCCACCTTTCGGGCGACGTCTCCGCCGCTTCCGAAGGATGGACGGGCGACACCTTCGGGGTCTTCGAGAAGGAGGGCGCGCCCGCGCTCGTCGTGTGGGCGACCGAGTGGGACTCCGAGAAGGACGCCATCGAGTTCCAGGGGCAGACGCTCAAGATCGCGCTCAAGCTCATGCCCCCCGACCCCAACGTGATGGCCCCCGTGCTCCGGCGGAAGACCTCGGTGGCGTTCGTGCTCAACGTCTCCAAGGACCTGCAGGACGACCTGATGGACGCGGTGTGGAAGTCGAAGAGGACGAGGGAAAAGACGGACACCTACGGAGAATAGCTGGAAGCTCGAAGCCGGAAGCAGGAAGAGGCGATGCCGACCCTCTACGCCAAACAGCGGACGTTTTTCAGGAAAGCCTACGAGTCGGGCGATCACGGGTGGCCCGTGGAAGGCCCCACCCCGCACGTCGCGAGGCTGGTAGCGCGGCTCGGAGGCGGTCGCGGGAAGAGCGCTCTCGACCTGGGCTGCGGCGAGGGGCGCCACACGATCCACCTCGCCCGGCGCGGGTACGATGTCACGGCCCTGGACCTCGAGCCGCTGGCCCTCCGGAAGGCGAGGGCGATCGCGGCGCGCGCGGGGGTCACCGCCCGCTTCGTCGCGGGGAACGCGCTCGACCTCCGCTTTCCCCCCGGGAGCTTCGATCTGGTGCTCGACTACGGCTGCTTTCACCACGTGGTCACGCGCGACTGGCCGCGCTACCGGCGGGAGCTGGCCCGGGTCCTCAAGCCCGGCGGGCACCTGGTGCTCTCCGTCTTCTCGATGAAGTTCCGGCACCATCCGGGAGAGCGGCGGACGCGGAACTGGCTCGTCCACCGGAACCACTACGACCACTTCTTCACGCCGTCGGAGCTCCGCCGGACCTTCGGCGAAAGGTTTGACATCCGGGCGATTCTCGAGGAACATGAGGGGCTGAATGGATTCCACCATGCCCTTCTGCGGATGAAGGATGCGTAGTCTCCTCCTCGCGGCCGCGCTCCTGGCGGGATGCGCCGTCCCGGCCGAGGCCCCCCGGCCCCGGGCCGGCTGCGCCTGCGAAGCGAAGATCTGCGCCTGTCCGCACTGCAAGGGCGGCGCCGGAAAGTGTCCGTGCAGGGAGATCGAGAAGCCCAAGTGATGGAGGGACCCATGAGACCCACGATCCTGGCGACCATGCTGGCCTGCGCCCTGGCCGGGTGCGGCGACGATTACGCGTCCGCCAAGAAGCCCCCCGCGCCCGCCCCCGCCCCGGTTCCGGCGGCGGCCAAGGAGCCCCAGTTCAAGAGCGATCCGAAGGGCACCGTCTGCATCGCCTGCAATCTCCGCACGGACGGCCCCACGTGCAAGAAGTGCAAGACGACACTCAAGGCCGAGATCGCCCCCGTGACGCCGAAGACGGCCGCCTCGGGCGACGTCGGCAAGTCCGCGGTGGCCCCCCTCTACGCGTGCCCCAAGGAAGGCTGCACCTTCACCGACGCCCGGAAGGGCACGTGCCTCAAGCACGGGGACACGGAGATGAAGGTCCAGTGGTTTGCCTGCGCCAAGTGCGGCGTGAACGAGCCCGTGTCGGGCAAGTGCTCCAAGTGCGGCTCGGCGCTCGTCAAGACGCTCAAGTAAGCTGAACCTTCGCGCTCCCCGGCTCGTTCAGAAGGATCGGGGCCGGTAGTTTTGGGTTGAAGTGGCCGGGCCTGCTTTTATAATCACTGCTTATGAAACATCTGATGACCCTCGCGATCCTGTTCCCGCTTGCGGCCGCCGCGGCGGCGCAGGACGTGATCAAGTACAAGGACGGCTCGGTGGACAAGGAGGGCGAGGTCACGTCCCTCAACTACAAGACCGTCGAGTACGACGTCATCGCAGGCAATCGCATCAAGCAGCAGGAGGACGCCAAGAAGATCTCGGAGATCGTGGTGGACCGGAACCAGACCACGTTCGACTACAACCGCGGCGCCAGCGCCATGGAGGGCAGCGACTACGACGGCGCCATCGAGCACTTCGGCCGCGTCACGAAGGACGTCCGCGCGCGCGACCTCCTCAAGCAGACGGCCGCCATCAACGTCGTCCGCTCCCAGTGGATGAAGGACAACATCGCCGGCTGCCAGCAGTCGATCAAGGAACTCCGGACGCTCAAGCCCGACAGCTTCTTCCTGAAAGAGTCGTACGAGTACGAGATCCGCTGCAACCTCGCCCGCGGGGACGTCGCGGGGGCGACCGCGGCGGTGGCCGGCCTCGAGGAGAAGGGGAAATCCGACAACCTGCCCGAGTGGGCCAAGTCGGCCGACGTCATGCGCGGCGGGCTCCAGGAGCTGCAGAACAAGTGGCGCGAGGCGCTGGCGATCCACCGGAAGTACGCCAGCGACAAGGACGTGGGCGACGAGGCCAAGCTGGGCGAGTTCCGCTGCCTCACGCAGCTCAAGGACTGGCCGGGACTCACCGCGAGGGCCGAAGCGGTGCTCGGCGAGCTCAAGGGCAAGAAGAACCCGAACGAGAAGCTTTATACCGCCGCCTTCAACGCCCGCGGCGAAGTGCAGCTGAACGGCGGGAAGCTCAAGGAGGCGCTCCTCGACTTCATGCAGGGCGTGGCGGTGCTCAACAAGAGCGGCGGGTCCAGCCTCGAGAACGAGACCGCGACCGCGCGCGCCGCCTACACCTGCACCCGCATCGCGCTCAAGGAGTCGGACAAGTCCAAGAAGGACACCTACAAGCGCCGGGCACAGGAGCTCGAGGCGGACCTTAAACGCCACTACGGCGCCTCGAAGTTCGCGGCGGAGCTGGGGAAGGCGATCGCCGAGGTCAAGTAGCAGCCCCGACCTCGACAAAGCCGCCTCTCAGATTTGTCAGCCCCCTACCGCTTGCGGGCGTGCAGCCACTCCAGCATCTCGGCGAGGACCTTCGCCATGGGGTCGCCCGCCTCGAGCGGGCGGCGGCTGAAGCTCACCGGAAAGAAGAAAGCGATCGCGTTCTGGCTGTGGCGCGGGGACATGTAGCCGTCGCTCTCGGCATCCCCCTCGGTGAACATGAACTTCCGCTTCGCGCTCCCCACGGGATAGGTGTCGTCCAGACCTTCGAAGCGCATCTCGAGGCGCGAGGACGGCCTGTGCTTGTCCAGGAGCTGCTCGTAGAAGGCCTTGAGCTGGACCATCGTCTGCCTGTTCCAGCCGGTCCACGCCACCTCGCAGACCTCCAGAGGCTGGCCCGCCTGGAGCTCGCTGTGGACGCGCATCACCGCCACCATCGGGACGGGCTGGCCGGCCGGCGCGCCCCCCGCGGCACGCAGATGGGCCAGGTATTCGGCGGTGACCTTCTTCGACCGGTCCGTCTGGGCGACCGCGGCTTGCGTGCCGTCCGCCTTGTACTCCTGCTCGGTCCAGCGGTCGATGTTCATCCAGATCCGCCCCGGCCGGTCCCGGTGGCCGTGGCCCAGGACGAGGCCGACGTCGAGCGACTCGGAGACGGTCTCGGCGAAGAAACCCCCCGCCGTCTCCCAGTCCGCATAAGGGGCCGCCAGGACCAGGCCGGCCAGCTTCCGGTTCGCCCCCGCGGCGTGCTGCATCCACGGCTCCGCCTTGGGGTCGCCCGCCAGGTCGGGCCGGCGGACCCACGAGACCACCGACGCCACGTCGAGACGGACCGGCGCGGAGGGCTTCTCCGTGCCGCGCACGACGGAGCGCTGACCCACGCCCACCGCCACCTCGCCCTTCGCGTTCCGGAAGCGGATCGCACCCTCCAGCACATGCAGGATCGTCCGGGCAGGGTCCGTCTCCACCTGGAAGGCGGTGCCCACCACCACCGCCTCCGCGGCAGAGGTCGCGACGATGAACGGCTGAGGCTGCTTGTCGACCCGGAAGAATGCGGTGCCCGACAAGAGCGTGAAGCGCGTCTCGCCGCCCTCGACGCGCTCGACGCGGAACGCGGTGCCCTTCTCGAGCGTCACCGCGACGCCCCCCTCGAGCGCGAAGGAGGCCTGGTGGCGGGAGTCGGTGAGGACCTCGTCGGTCCGCGCCAGCTCGGCGCCCTTCGCGAGCGCCGCGCCGCCCCGGCGCGCGACCGCGCCGTTCACCTTGAGCACCCGGACCGGCAGGAGCTTCGCGACCTTTACCTCGGTCTTCGGCTCGACGACAGGCTTCGGCTCCTCCTTCTTCGGCAGATCCGCGACGGCCGGCCTGGGCGGCTCCTTCCGCGGCTCCTCGATCCGGGGCGGGGGCTTGGGGGCCTCGGCCGTCGGCGCCTCCACCTTCTTCGGCGGCGTCTGGGGGGCGTTGGGCGGCGCGACCTTCGGCGGCTCGATCGCAACCTGGGGAGGCTCCTCCGGCACGATCCGCTCGGGCGCCGGTGGCGGCGCCGGGCGCTGGGTCACCGGCACCGTGAGCTGCCCTTTGGGGAGCGCGAGGAGGAGGACCGCGACGAAGAGCACGGCGGCCGCGGCGACGGCCCACGGGAGGACCGGCGACCTCCTCGGAGGGAAGCGAACCACGCCCGTCTGGCGGCGCGTCCGCGGGACGATCGCGAGGATCCGGCGCTCGAGGTCGTCCGGGACTTCGCCCTCCGGCTCGGCGCGCAGGGCCTCGGCCAGGTCGACCGCCTCGTCCCGGCACTTCGGACAGCTGGCCAAATGCTCCTCCACGACCGGGGACGCGCTCCGGCGCGCGTAGGCGATCAGCTGCGAATCGGAGATACACGGCCCCGCGCCGGCCGCGGCATACGGCGTGGTCGAGAGGACTTCCGTGGCGGTCATCATCCCGTCGTAGACCGCGCGGCAGGTGGCGCAGGCCGCGAGATGCTCACGGACTCCCGAGACCGTCTCGGTCCCGTTCACCGCCTCCAGGATCTCTTGCCGGCTCGGACAGTCCATGGTCATCGACTCAACAGGTTCCGGTCCGCCAGGTACCGCTGCATCTTCTCGACGGCGCGCGCGAGCGTGGGGCTGATGCTGTTCGGGTTCACTCCGGTCAGCTCCGCGATCTCGCGATACTTCTTCCCCTTCAGGTAGAAGAGCTGGACGACGAGGCGTTCCTTCGCGTTCAGGCTCTCCATCGACTGTGCGACGGCGCTCCGGTGTTCCTCGCGGGCCGATCCGTCGTCCCCCGCCTCCTTCAGCGCAACCGCGGCCCCGAGCGTCTCCCCCTCTCCGTCCTTCGCCTCGTCGAGCGACACGCTGGCCAGCCGCTTCTTGCGGACGAAATCGATCGCGCGCCGGCGGGCGCTCACCGCGAGCCAGGCCTTCAGGTCGTACGGCTCGCCGATCGTCCCCAGCGCTCTGTAGTTGTCCCGGACGAGCGCCTGGAAGAGCTCGTTCGTGATGTCCTCCACGTCCTGCTCGGTCCCCCCGCGCCCGTAGGTGGCGAGCGTCTTCCGCACCACGTGGTACACCAGTTTCAGGTAGAGTCGGACCATCTCCGCCCAGGCCGTACTGAGACCCCTGCGGAGCTCGTCGATGAGCCGCTTATCGCCCATCCGATGCTCCGGTCAGGAAACGGGGGATCCCGGAGATTCGTACAGGAAACCGACAAACTCCGTTGGCCATAGGGAATGCATCCGACGAAACCGGGATCACCCCAGGATATCGAGAAGTTCGCCCAGGATCTCGTCCTCGGCCCGGAGCGCGAAGAGGTTGGCGCGGACGCTCGCCCGGGCGAAGGCGCCATCGATGCCCTCCTCGGTGAGGTTCGCGTTCGAGCCTTCGAGCGCGCCGAAGAGGATCTCCCCCGGGGCGCCCGGGAGCGGCGGGCCGGAGGCGGCGGTCGCGGCAAAGAGGTTGTCCTCTTCCTGGAGCAGACCTCCCGGATTGGGGAAGCCGGCGAGCCCGACCTGGCCGACCTGCTGGAACGTCCCGTTCCCGAAAAGGGCGAGGACCTGGCCGTTGCGGGTCACGAGGATGGAGACCGCCTCGACGGGGATCTGGACGGCGGGCGTGACGGGGAGCCCATCG
>CAZSCC010000455.1:0-15567 GCA_964604905.1 uncultured Planctomycetales bacterium | reverse complement strand
GCCGAGGGCGACCTTGCCCGCGGGGAGCAGAACGAGGGCGGTGAGGCCCGCTCGCGCCGCGTAGGCGGCCAGGGAGGCCGAGGTGTTGCCGGTCGAGGCGCAGCCGACGGCCTTCGCGCCGACCGCGCAGGCGAGCGCGATCCCCACGGTCATGCCGCGGTCCTTGAAGGAGCCGGTCGGATTCTCGCCCTCGTTCTTGACGAAGAGCTTCGGGATTCCGAGGTCGCGGCCCACGCGGTCGCACGGATGGAGGCCCGTGCCGCCCTCGCCCAGCGTGACGAGGCGCTTCACGGGGAGGATCGGCTGGTAGCGCCAGACGCCCTGTCCCTCGAAGTTTCCGGCACGGCGGAACTCCGCGTCGGTGTAGTTGACCTCGAGGGGCGAATCGCAGGCCCGGCAGGTGTAGAGGGTGGGTTCGTCGCCGTACCGGGCGTCGCACGCGAAGCAGCGGAGGAACATGTCCGTCGTATCCTACTTGCCGACAAGGGTTTGTCAAAGTGATAGCGAAAGTGTTAACGAAATCGCGGCGCGATTTCGTTAACACTTGTAGAATTCCCGCATGCGGTTGGGGGTCATCGACGTCGGCAACACGCGGACCAAGCGCGCGCTTTTCGACGGTCGGCGGATTCGGCCGCTCCACGGGAGAGTGGACCTCTGGGTCGGGGCGCGCGTGGGCCGGGGACCGGTTCCTAAGGGCACGCTCCTCCTTGGCCGGGACTTTCCTCCGCTCGTCCGGAACAGGGCGGAGACGGTGGGGGCCGACCGGCTGGCCCAGGCGTCCGCGGCGTGGTCGCGCGCGAAGGGTCCCTGCGTGGTCGTTTCGATGGGGACGGCGATCACGGTCGACGTCGTGAATGCGCGGGGCGAATTCAGCGGGGGCCTCATCGCCCCGGGGCTCCGCCTCATGGCCCGGGTCCTCCACGAGCACACGGCGCTCCTCCCGGAGGTCGAGCCCGTCCGGCGCCGTTCTCCGCTGGGCCGGGATACGCGGGAGGCGATCCAGGCGGGAATCTCACTCGCGGCGGAGGGGCTGATCCGGACCGCGCTCGTCCGGCATCGCGGGCGCGTGTTCGGCACGGGAGGCGACGCGGCCCTCTTCCGCGATCTCTTCGACGAAGTCGTGACGGAGCTGGGGCTGGAGGGGATCGCCCGGTCCTACCTATGCTGGCGGCGCTCCTGACCCCGCCCGGGCGTGGCGCGATCGCCGTCCTCCACGTCTGCGGCGAGGGGGCGAAGGCGCTCGTGTCGGGCCTCTTTGGGAAGGAGATCGGCGATCAGCCTCGAGCCGGAAGGCTGACCCATCGGGGCGAGATCGTGGACGAAGTGATGGTCCGCTCGGTGCCCGGCTTCACAGGGGAGGAGACGGTGGAGATCACCTGCCACGGCGGGACGGCCGTCGTGGATCGGGTCTTCGCGGCGCTGGGGCTGCCGCCCGCGGGGACGGAGGACCTCCTCGAGCGGGGCGTCGCCACGGGCCATCTCGATCGCCTCCGCGCCGAGGCATGGGCGCTCCTCCCGGGGGCGCTCACCGAGCTTGCCGCGCGGGTGCTCCAGGATCAGGCGGACGGGGCGCTCTCGCGCGCCGTGACGGCGATGGAGGCGCCCCGGGACGCGGAGCGGCTCCTCGTGACGGCGCCGCTGGGCCTCGCGCTCGCCTCGCCCCGTCGCGTCGTCCTGGCCGGCGCCCCGAACGTGGGGAAGTCCACGCTCTTCAACGCGCTCGTCGAGGCCGACCGCGCGATCGTTTCTCCCGTGCCGGGGACGACGCGCGATCCGGTCAGGGAGCGGATCGCGATCGAGCAGGTGCCCCTGGAGCTCGTCGACACGGCGGGCGTGGAGGAGTCCCGCGACCTCCTCGAGCAGCTCTCGATCGAGCGGACTCGGGAGATGCTGAGGGGGGCGGACGCCGTCCTCTTCCTCTTCGACGCGGAGGCGGGCGCGCGGGGGGACGAACTCCGCTTCCTCGAGGCGCTGGGCGGGCGGAACATGATCCTGCTCGTGAACAAGATCGACGTCGGGTCGAAGAAGCCGCTTCTCCAGGCGCTCCCCGTCTCCGCCCGGACGGGGCAGGGGCTGGAGGAGGTGCGCCGCCGGATCCTGCATGCCCTCAAGGTCCGGCCCGAGTACCGCGAGGGGGCTCCTGTGGTGTTCACGCTTCGCCAGGAGGGCCTGTTGTCGGAGGCGGCGCGCGGCCGCCGCTCCGTGCCGGAGGCCCGCGCGGAACTTCTGGCTTGAATTCCTTCGACTCCCGCCCCTATAGGCAGGAGTCGGTCAGCCGTTCGATCTCCCGCGCCTGCAGGGCGCGGAGGAAGAGGACGAGCGGATCGTCGTCGGCCTTGCGAGCGGCCTCCTCGCACCAGTCCACCATCCGGAAGGGGTCCCACTCGGCGGAGGACTCGGCCGCCTTCCGGAGCGGGGCCAGGCCGGCGAAGGGGCCCTTCAGCAGGTCCAGCGCCGCCGTCCGGAGCGAGGGGAAGTCGGGGTGCCGTCCCACCTTGTGGAACCAGTACTTCGAGTTCTCGTAATCGGGCTCGCGGCGGTGCATCACGCCGTGGAGGTAGCTCCCCGTCGCGGTCGCGATCTCCTGGGCGATCTCGTGGGCGCGCGGGAGGTTGTCGTTCCAGAGGAGGAGCGCACCCTTGAGCGGCGAGGAGTCGGGGAGACCGCGCTCGATCTCCGCATCGAGGCCGGCGTCCCAGACCCCCCGCGGGACGAGCAGGGCGGGTTCCTTCCGCGACCGGAGCCGCGCGACCCACCCCTCCGGGCTCATTTGGACGCCCCCGCGATCCGGCGCGTGACGTACTGGCGCAGGAGCGGGATCTTGATCTTCTCCATCAGCTTGAGCGCCCGGTCCTTGTCGGCCGCGACGGCCGGCTCGATCCCGTACCAGATCATGAGCGGGAGGTTCGCGTCGTCGGCGTCCTCCGCGCGGGCGACGAGGCCTTCTCCGATCGCCCAGCGCGCGGCGGGCTCGAGGCGCTGGAGTCCCGACGCGAGGGCGACGCGCACGAGGGGGGAAGGGTCCGACTTCGCCATCGCCGCCATCCGGGCCAGCACCTCGTCCGAGGCGCGGTGGTCCTCGAGGTCGAGCTGGATCGCCCACGCGCGGACCCACGGTTCGGGGTCGGCGAGCAGGTCCTGGGTCATCGAGTCGTTCACCCCGCCCGTGACGTGCAGTCCCCAGAGGGCGCGGAGGCGGTGAACGGCGTCCTTGTCCTCGCGGAGCATCTTCGAAAGGCCGACCCGCGTCTCGCCCAGGAGCACGCCCCCTTCGGCCTCGCGTTCCTGGAGGACGCGGAGCGCGTGGCGCGCCCACCAGGCGTTCCGGTGCTTGAGGAGTTCGATCAGCTCGCCGTCCGGCGCGAAGGCCAGGTTCGGCTTCGCCGGCTTCGGGTCGCCGTGCGTGATCTTGTAGATCCGTCCGTTGCTGCGGTCGACCTTGTCGTAGTTGTGGCACTCACCCGTGTCGGTCCAGTCGGTGACGAAGACGCCGCCGTCGGGGCCGTACTGGAGGTCGAGGCCGCGGAACCACGGGTCGTTCGCGAGGAGGAAGTCCTTTTCGTGGCGCGCGACGTAGCCCGATCCTTTCCGCTCGAGGGAGTCGTGGCTCATCCGGTGGCCGTGGAGATTGAGCGTGAAGAGGCGGCCGCGATAGGCGTCGGGCCAGTTGTCGCCCAGGTAGACCATGCAGCCCACGTGGGCGTGGCCGCCGCCGGCCTGGGAATGGTTCTCGCCGCTCCGCGATTTCGTCCAGTCGCCGCCCGCCCAGTGGATGTGGTCGGCGCAGCTGGGGATCAGGCCGTAGAGGGCGTTCGCCGTCTTGTCCTCTCCGAACATCCGCTCGAAGTGCGCGCCGGGGATCGCGTGGAAGAGGTGCTTGATGACGCAGTTGGTGATGAAGATCTGGCCGAAGTCGTCCCAGTCGAGGCCCCAGGGGTTGGTCGTCCCGTGGGCGAACGGCTCGAAGACGTGGAGCGTCGGGTGGTAGCGCCAGACGCCGCAGTTCATGGCCGTGCGCTCCGCGTCGGGCGTGCCGGGCTTGCCGACCCTGGAGTTGGAGAGGATGCCGTTGCACGCGTAGAGCCAGCCGTCGGGGCCCCACGTGAGCTTGCTGAAGACGTTGTGCTTCGCCTTCATGTCCCAGCCGTCCAGGAGGACCTTGGCGGGCCCGTCGGGCCGGTCGTCCTGGTTCTTGTCGGGGATGAACTGGAGAGTGGGGAGTGCGCAGAGCCAGACGCCTCCGAAGCCCACCGCAATCGCCGAGACGTTCGTCAGGTTCTCCGCGAAGACCGTCCTCTTCGAGAAACGGCCCGTCGAGCCGGGATCCTCGAAGATGACGATGCGGTCCTTGCCCTGCTGGTCCGGGGGGAGCCACTTGGGATAGGAGTGGTTCTCGACGACCCACAGGCGTCCGCGGTCGTCGATCGTGAAGGCCATGGGCTGGACGACGTCGGGTTCGCCGGCAAAGAGGGTGATCTTGAACCCCTCCGGCAGCGTCATCTTGCCGGCGGCCTCGGCGAGGGGGGCGGGCCCGTCCTGGGGGGCGCGGGCGGCTCCCGCGACGCAGGCGATCAGGGCGAGCAGGAATCCGTGTCGCATACCTCTTCCTCCGAGCCAGGGAGTATATCCCTCGCGGGTGGTGGCGCTGCAAGTAATTTCAGCGCAGCCCATTGCGGATGTAACCTGTTGGATGGTAGGATGTTGCGGGAGTCCTTGGGAGGGGTGAATCCTGTCACCTTTGAGGGGCTTTGCGGCGTGAGTATCTAGCCTGCATATTATATTGAGGGTGTCTATGAAGCGTGTTCTCATCCTCTCCTTGGCGGCCGTGTTCGCCGTTCCGGCGGCGGCGCAGAACCAGGATCCCAAGAAGCCCGATCCCAACCAAGGCATCGGCGGCGGCCCGGCGGCCTTCCCGCCCTTCAAGGTCGATCAGGTCAAGGTCGACAAGGCCATCCGGGAGGGCATCAAGTACCTCCAGGGGCAGAACGCCGCGCACATGACCCCGTTCACCCACGCGGGCCGGCAGATGCAGCACACCGAGCTCGTGCTCCTGACGTACCTCCACGCGGGCGTGCCGGACAACGACCCCAACCTCCAGGCGCTCCTGAAGGACATGCTCTCGAAGAAGCTGGAGGCCACGTACTGCGTGGTGCTCCAGGCCATGGCCCTCGAGGAGCTCCAGCGGGTGACCCACCAGAACCGCATCTGGCAGTGCGCGCAGTTCCTGGTGGACAACCAGAGCGCCGACGGCTTCTGGGGCTACGGCGACCCGTCGATCTACGTCGAGGACGTGCCTTCGGCGGCGCCGCGGAAGGACATCGAGAGCGGCGCCGGCCGCGCGGGCAGCGCTCCGAAGGACGCGCTCATGGCCCCGGGCGGCCGGTACAAGCCGACCGTGAAGAACCGCAAGAGGGTCGAGAAGAAGCGCGACGGCAACCCGAACGACCAGTCCAATTCCCAGTACGCGGCGCTCGGGCTGCGCGCCTGCTACGACGCGGGGATCGACCTTCCGCCGGCGGTGATCGAGAAGGCGATCGCGTGGTGGAGGTCCTCGCAGAAGGCGAGCGAGGGGCCCGCGATGAAGCTGGAGTTCCGGGACGCCAACGGCAAGCCCACCCAGGGCGGCGGCGCGCGCGGCGCGAGCTCGGTCATGGAGGAGGTCTCCGCCGAGCCCCAGGGCTGGTGCTACGGCAAGCACGAACACAAGGCGTACGGGTCGATGTCGGCCGGCGCGGTCGGCACGCTGGCGATCTACGACTACATCAAGGACAACGACGGAGGAAAGAAGAAGTCGTGGAGGCGGGACAAGGACGTCCACGAGGGGATCGCGTGGCTCGCGAAGAACTTCTCGGTGACGCACAACCCGGGCCCCTACGAGCACGGGAACTTCGAGGAGAACAGCCAGCACCAGTACTTCTACTACCTGTATGCCCTCGAGCGCGCGGGGATGCTCTACGGCACCGAGACGATCGGCAGCAAGGAATGGTACCCCGAGGGCGCGAAGGTGCTCTGCGACATCCAGAAGGCGGGCGGCTCGTGGGGCGCCGGCACGGTGGACACGTGCTTCGCGATCCTGTTCCTGAAGCGCGCGACCCGTCCGCTGGACGTCGCCACCACGTCGGGTGGCTCGGGCAAGTAGGACTTCAATGACCTCTATTATACAAGGAGCGGGTCCATGCATTCGCTGATGGCGGCGGTCCTGGTCGTGGTCCTCGCGGCGCCCCAGGGCGCGCCGCCTCCGATCGAGCAGAGCAAGATCGATGCGGCGATCAAGAAGGGGGTCGAGTTCCTGAAGGGCAAGGCGGGCAGCCTCGGGAAGATGAAGCACGTCGACCGGGACATGCAGGAGGACGAGCTGGTCCTCTGGACGCTCGTGCACGCCGACGTGCCCGAGACCGATCCGGCCTTCCAGAAGCTGCTCAAGGAGATGCTGGAGCGCACGCTGGAGGCCACCTACTGCGTCGCGCTGCAGGCCATGATCCTCGAAGAGCTCAACCGCGTGAAGTACCAGTGGCGGATCAAGATGTGCGCGCAATTCCTGGTGGACAACCAGTGCGCCAACGGCCAGTGGTCCTACGGGTCGCCCACCCTCTACGCGAACGAGACCCCCTCCGAGACGGAGAAGAACCCCGTGGCGAGCGGCACCGAGAAGAAGGGCGGCGTCCGCGAGTTCTCCTTCGGCCGCGGCCCGAAGCCCGAAGTGAAGACCAAGCAGAAGGTCGAGAAGAAGAAGGACGGCCCCGGCAGCGGGGACAATTCCAACACGCAGTACGCCGCGCTCGGCATGCGCGCCTGCCACGACGCGGGCATCATCCTGCCGGAGGCGGTGATCGAGAAGGCGACGACCTGGTACCGCACCTGCCAGAAGGCCTCGGACGGCCCGGCGATCAAGTTCGACGTGAAGGACACGCTCGACAAGCCGCTCACGAAGGGCGAGAGCAGCGTCATGGAGGTGATCAGCGCCGAGCCCCAGGGATGGTGCTACAGCCAGCACGAGCACAAGGCGTACGGGTCGATGACCGCCGGCTCGGTGGGCGGCCTGGCGATCTGGGACTACATCAAGGACAACGACGGCGGGAAGAGGAAGCGCTCGTGGAAGCGGGACAAGGACGTCCACGAGGGGATGGCGTGGCTCGCCAAGAACTTCTCCGTCACCTACAACCCGGGCCCCTACGAGCACGGGGACCAGGCGGAGAATTCCCAGCACCAGTACCTCTACTACCTCTATGCCCTCGAGCGCGCGGGAATGCTCTACGGGACCGAGACGATGGGCACCCACTGGTGGTATCCCGAGGGCGCTAAGGTGCTCCTCGAGAAGCAGGCGGGCGGAGGCAACTGGGGCGGGGTGGTCGACACCTGCTTCGCGATCCTCTTCCTCAAGCGGGCCACGACGCCGCTGACGCCCACGGAGTTCAAGAGGTAGCATGGCCGACCAGGAATCACGTCTGATCGCCGCCGCGAAGATCGGGAACAAGGAGGCCTTCGAGAAGGCCCTCCGCCCGCACCTTCCGATGCTCTTCGCGTACAGCCGGGCCATCGTGCTCGACTTCCACGCGGCGGAGGACGTGGTCCAGGAGACGGCGCAGATCGCCTACCGCAAGCTCAACTTCCTCATCCCCGAGGCCGATTTCGCGGGCTGGCTCAAGGCCATCGCGCGGCGGCAGGCGCTGGCGGCCCGGCGGAAGCTCACCAAGACGAGCCTCGTGACGGAGGAGATCATCGAGCGCGTCTACCAGGACCTGGCGCCCGCCACCGAGGACCGGAAGGGCGAGGCGCTGACCGAGTGTCTTGACGGCCTGGAAGGCCGCTCGGCGGAGGTCGTGAAGGCCCATTACTTCGAAGGCGTGAAGCTGGGCGACCTGGCGCCCCGGCTGGACATGACCCCCGTGGCCGTGAGGCAGCTTCTCCACCGCGTGCGCGTCGCCCTCCTCGAGTGCGTGCGCCGGCGGCTGGGCGTGGAGAACGCCTCATGAAGTCCTTCACGTGCGAAGAGGTCCGCGCGGGGCTCTCCGATTTCCTCTCCGGCGAGGGCGGCCGGCACGAGGCGAACCTGCTCGACGTCCACCTGGCCGGATGCGCGCCGTGCCGCGGCCACGCGGAGAAGCTGGTCTGGCAGGACCGAGTGATCATGGAGCTTTCGTCCCGCTCGCGCCTGGAGGCGATGGCGGGACGGGTCCATTCGGGGCTGGAATCGCTCGATCAGGTGGCGGTGGAAGAGGATGGGGCGGTCCGGCCGCGCCGCTGGATCGCGGCGGCGGCCGCGGCGGTCCTGCTGGTGGGGGCGGCGGTCGCGGCGATCGTCTTCCGCTCCGCCCCGGATCCGCAGATCGTGATCGTCGCGCCGAAGCCGAAGGAGGTCCGGCCGCTCCCGGAGCCCGACGTGAAGGCGCCCGAGGAGCCCGAGCCCGCTCCGTCGGTCCCCGACCCGTACCCCAAGGAACGCAACGTGGCCCCCGAGGCGCCAAAGCCTCCGGTGATCGTGAAGGAGACGCCCCTCCCCGAGACGCCGAAGCGGCCGGACCCGAACATCCTTCCGCCCGAGACGCCCAGGCCGGCGCCCATGGCTCGGGACGCGAACAAGCCCGCTCCTCCCAAGGATCACGTGATCGAGATCATCAAACCCAAGACGGTGGAGGACGCGCTCCACCGCGGCGTCGCCTTCCTCCGCACGCGGAGCCCGAGGCTTGGCTTCTCGAAGGGGGCGGGACGCGAATCGCGCCCCGAGGAACTCGTCCTCTGGACCTACTTCATGGCCGGCTTGGGCGAGGGCGATCCCGAGTTCCAGAGGCTCTTCAAGGGGATCCTCGAGGGCAAGCTGGAGCGCACCTACGACGTGGCGCTCCAGGCGATGTTCCTGGAAGAGCTCGATCGGGTGAAGTACCAGTGGCGGATCCACCAGTGCGCGCAGTTCCTGGTGGACAACCAGTGCCGGAACGGGCAGTGGAGCTACGGAGATCCGTCGCTCTTCGTGGACGAGATCGCCAGCGCCCCCGCCGCCGCCGTCTCGTCCGGAGGGAAGCCGCGCGTCGTCGAGTTCCCTGCCGGCTCGTCGCCCACCACCCGGGAGAAGCCGAAGGTGAAGCGGGCCATCCCCGTGATCAAACGGCGCGAGGGTCCCGAGTCGGGGGACAATTCCAACTCGATGTACGCCGCGCTCGGTCTGCGCGCGTGCCACGACGCGGGGATCCTCTTCCCGTCCGACGTCCTCCGTCAGGCAGAGCGGGCGTGGCGCGAGGCGTTCAACGGCGAAGGCTGGTGCTACGGGCCCAAGGGCCACGCCCACAAGCCCTACGGTTCGATGACGGCGGGCGCGGTGGGCAGCCTCGTCATCCTCGACCACCTGCAGGGCCGGGACTGGCGCAAGGACCGCGAGGTCGCCCTCGGGATGAACTGGCTCGCGAAGCACTTCTCCGTGACCGAGCACCCGGGCCCCCCCGAGCACAACGGGAACCCCGGATGGATGCAGTATTACTACATGTACGCCCTCGAGCGCGCGGGCATCCTCTACGGGACGGAGAAGATCGGCGCCCGCGAGTGGTACAAGGAGGGCTCGCAGGCCCTGCTCGACGCCCAGCGCCTCGACGGCGCGTGGGTCTCGAAGGACGGCGGCAGCGAGCTCAACGACACCTGCTTCGCGATCCTCTTCCTCCGCCGGGCCGCCCGCGGCCTCCCCCCGCCGGTCGTGTCGAAGTAGGCGAGATCACTCCTTCTTCAGGTCGGCGTAGCTCACGAGCCGGATCTTCCGGTCCCGGATCACCGCCTTCACCTTCTCGCTCGTGAACGCGCGCGTCACCCCCTCCCGGTCCTGCGCCACGTTCGTGTAGCCGATGTGGCCCATCGCGCGCATCTCCGCGACGTCGAAGGCGGGGTGCTCGACGAACATCCAGGTGCCCGGCTGGAGCTTCGAGAGGAGCTCCACCAGGGCCGCCTCCTTCTCCGTTTCGGGCTTCTCGAACTTGCGGCCCCATCCGATCCCCTTCGCGCCGGGGCTCTCGAGCGTGAGCTTGAATTCCGCGGCGAGCTTCTGCGTGATCGCCCGGAACTCGGGGGTCGAGGTCGCGGCGCCCATGTGGGACGAGAGGTGGCTGACGCGCGGCAGCTGCTCGCGGACCTTTTCGATCTGGGCGCGGAGTTCCTTCTCGACCTCCTCGGCCTTGGGGTTCGCGTCGAGGAACCCCGTGCCGGGCGGGAAGTCCTTCCGCTGCCGGACCATCGGGAAGAAGTAGCCGTCCTTGTCGACCAGGCTGGGGGCGTGGGTGAGCGGGCGCCACTTGATGTTCTCCCACTCGCTGGTCAGGCAGAGGTGGACCCCCACGTCGATCCCGGGGTTCTCCTTGAGGAGCCGGACCGCCTCGGGGAACCACGGGCCCGGGACGATGATCTCGACCGACCGCGCGATCCCCTCGGTGCACGACTTGATCGACGCCGCGTTGATCGCCTGGGCGGCGCCGAGGTCGTCGGCCCGCACGAGCAGGCGGATCTCGGCCTCCTGGCGCGGGAGCAGCGCGAGGCACAGCAGCAGTCCGATTCTCATGGGCTCGTCCTCCAAGACACGATTCTATCCCCACTTAACCCTGAGGAGCGTATTTCTTACTGGGTGTGGATTGAAAGGAGCTCTCCTATGGCGCGAGCCGTAATCCTGCTTTTCGCCTCGGCGGCCGTGGCGCTGGCCGCGGGCGCGATCGAACCCCTGCGGGGGCCCTGCGACGTCAAGCTCACCGAGCCGGCGATCTACTGCCCGAAGGAGGAGCGCAAGATCCCCGACGGCAACGCCACCAAAGACGGCAAGTGCGCCAACGACGGGGTCGACATCCGGAAGATCGAGCTCTGCGTCAAGAAGCACTACGTGTGCAACTGCCCGGCGTCGGGCTGCTGCCCCGACGACAAGCTCAAGCCCGGCAACTGCAAGTGCGCCCGGCCCCTCCAGGAGGAGCTGGACCGCTGCCTGGTGCTCTGGGTCTGCGACGGATGCGCCGCGAAGTCCCCGGCCAAGGACATCGTGAAGCACGACGAGAAGAAGTGCAAGGAGCCTGCCAAGGCCACGTACAAGAAGAGCTGCGAGAAGAGCGGGAAGTTCCCCCACGGGAGCTAGCCCGAGACGAATCTTTCCGTCGGAGTCGAGGGCCGGGACCGTTCCCGGCCCTTTTCATTTTTCCGCTCCTCTTGCCAGATCCCCCGCCACCTGATAGGATGCCTCCCCGATGGCGCTCGACGCGCTCCTCAAGCGGTGCCGGGCGTGGAAGCACCGGCACCTGCTTGGCACCAAGGACCTCTCCAGGGACGATATTTTCCTCGTTCTCGACGCCGCCGAGGAGCTCGACGCGCTCAAGGACGAGACCCCCCTCAAGGGCCTTCGGCTCTTCAACTTCTTCGTCGAGCCCTCGACCCGCACGAAGACCTCCTTCGCCCTGGCGGCCCGCCGGCTGGGCGCCGACATCGTCGACTTCTCCCCGTCGAACTCCAGCCTCACCAAGGGCGAGAGCCTGAAGGACACCGCCCGGACGATCGAGTCCATGGGGGTCGCCTTCACCGCGATCCGCCATTCCGCCTCGGGGGCTCCGGCCTTCCTCTCGCGCCTGGTCCACAGCTCGGTCATCAATGCGGGCGACGGGGCGAACGAGCACCCCTCGCAGGCGCTCCTCGATCTGCTGACCATGAGGAAGGCCCTGGGGAAGGTGAGCGGGCTCAAGGTCGCGCTCGTCGGCGACATCGCCCACAGCCGGGTCGCGCGCTCCAACCTCTGGGCGCTCCAGAAGCTGGGGAACGAGGTCACCCTGGTCGGCCCCTCCACGCTCGTCCCGAGGGACCTCCCGGCGAGGGTCACCCAGGACTTCGATCGTGCGCTCCGGGAGCACGACGTGGTCATGATGCTACGCCTGCAGCTGGAGCGGCAGCAGGCCGGGCTCTTCCCGTCGACCTCGGAGTACGTCCGGTTCTTCGGGCTGACGCGCGAGCGCCTCTCCACGCTCCGGAATGGCGCGATCATCATGCATCCGGGCCCCATGAACCGGGGCCTCGAGATCTCCGGTGAGGCGGCCGACAGCGAGCGCTCCGTCATCCTCAACCAGGTGACCAACGGCGTCGCCATCCGCGCCGCGATCCTCCTCCTTCTCTCCCAGGTGAACGCGTGATCCTGATCCAAGGCGGCAAGCCCTTCGACGTCCTGATCGACGGCGGGAAGATCAAGAAGATCGGGAAGATCTCGGACAAGGCGGACCAGACGATCGACGCGAAAGGGCTCATCGTGGTGCCGGGTCTCATCGACATGCACGTCCACTTCCGTGAGCCGGGCCGCGAGGACAAGGAGACGATCGCGACGGGTGCCGCGGCCGCGGTGGCGGGCGGGTTCACGAGCGTGGCCGTCATGGCCAATTCGGGCCGGGTCTGCGACGACGCGGTGGGCGTGGTCTACGTGAAGGCGAAGTCGGCGGAGGCCGGGCTCGCCAACGTCTTCCCGGTCGGGGCCGTCACGAAGGGTCTCCGGGGCGAGGAGCTGGCGGAGCTCGGGAAGATGTCGGAGGCGGGGGCGGTCGCGTTCTCCGACGACGGCATGCCGATCATGAACTCGGAGCTCATGCGCCGCGCCCTCGAGTACGCGAACATGTTCGGGCGGCCGATCCTGACGCACAGCGAGGACGCGACGCTCACGAAGGGGTTCGTGATGAACGAGGGCGCCGTCTCCGCGCGGCTGGGGCTGCGCGGGTACCCCAACGCGGCGGAGGCTGCGATGGCGGCGCGCGACTGCTACCTGGCGGCGCTCACGGGCGGCCACGTGCACATCTGCCACCTGAGCGCCCGGGAGACGGTCGAGGTCGTCCGCCGGGCGAAGAAGGCGGGGATCCGGGTCACGGCCGAGGCGGCGCCGCACCACCTGATGCTGACCGACGAGCGCCTCTCGAACTACGAATCGAAGTACAAGATGAACCCGCCGCTCCGGTCGGCGGAGGACGTGGAGGCGGTCGTGCAGGGCGTGGCCGACGGCACGATCGACGCGATCGCGAGCGACCACGCGCCTCACACGGCGGAGGAGAAGGAGCAGGAGCTCGCGGCCTGCCCGAACGGCGTGGTGGGGCTGGAGACGATGCTCGGCGTGATCCTGTCCCTCAAGAAGATTCCCTTCGACCGCGCGATCGACGCGATGACGGCCGCGCCCGCCCGGATCCTGGGGCTGAAGGGGAAGGGGGTCCTCGAGGCGGGCGCCGACGCGGACATCACCCTCATCGATCCCAAGGCCTCGTGGACGGTCGACCCCTCCTCGTTCAAGTCCAAAGGCCGCTGCACTCCCTACGAAGGGATGAAGCTCACCGGCCGCGCGGCGCGCGTGATCGTGGGCGGCCGCGTGTGTTCCTGATCGACGGCTACAACCTGCTCCACGCCGTGGCCCGCGGGCGGGCCACCTCCGAGGCCCGGCAGGCGCTCGTCTCCCTGATCGAGTCGTACTGCCGCACGGGCGGCTATCGCGCGCGGATCGTCTTCGACGCGACGGGCGGGATGAAGCGGCGGGAAGAGCGCGGTCCCCTCGAGGTCCGCTCGGTGCCGCAGGGCCGCACGGCCGACGAGGAGATCCTGGACGCGCTCGCGGCCACGTCCGACCGCACGGAGTACACGGTGGTCTCGAACGACCTCGTCCTGGTGAAGGCGGCGGAGAAGCGGGGGCTCAAGGTCCTCGCCTGCGAGGACTTCGGGCGCCTGATCACGGCCCGGGCGGAACCCTCGGAGAAGGGAGACTCCGCCCCGGCCGGCGAGGTCGACTACTGGATGAAGGAGTTCGGGCTGGACGAGTGATGACCCTGCCGGGGCGGCTGTGGTAGAGTGGGGCGATGGCGTCCGCCTTCACGCATGCGTTCGTGGCCGTCGCCGCGGGCAAGGTCTACGCGCGGGAACCGATGGGGTGGCGGTTCTGGGCCGTATCGATCGCGTTGTCCATCCTCCCGGACCTGGACGTGATCGGGTTCGCATTCGGGATCCGCTACGAGGATTTCCTGGGGCACCGTGGATTCTCCCATTCGATCGTCTTCGCGGGTATCGCCGGGGCGGCCGTCCTGCCGTACTTCCCCAAGCGGTCCTGGAAGCTGGGGCTCTACTTCACGGTCGTCACCGCCTCTCACGGATTCCTGGACGCGATGACCGACGGAGGGCTTGGGATCGCGTTCTTCTCGCCGTTCGACACCACGCGCTACTTCCTCCCCTGGGCGCCCGTGCGCGTCTCCCCGATCGGGATCGGGGCCTTCTTCAGTTTCTGGGGCCTGGCGGTCCTGATGACGGAGATCACGTTCGTCTGGATCCCCACGGCGCTGATCGCGGCGGCCTTGCGGCTCCTGCGATCCAGGGCGGACGCGCCGGATCGCCCGCGAACCTCCTAAGTATGTCCACATTGAAACGCGAGCATGGAGTTCACCACAAAGGCACAAAGCTCACAAAGAAGACCCGTTCTCTCTTCCGGACAGAGGATCTTCTTGGTGTTCTTTGTGAGCTTTGTGCCTTTGTGGTGAGAAACGTCCTCACGAATCCATGTGGACTTGCTTAGGGCTTCGCCTCGGAGACCAGCGCGCGGAAGAGAGCCTGCTGGCGCGCGTCGTCCTGCATCCGCTCGGGATGCCACTGGACGGCGACGACAAAGCGGTGCCGTGTCGATTCAAGCCCTTCGACGAGCCCGTCCGGGCTCTCGGAGGTCACGACCAGCCCCTTCCCGATCCGGTCGCAGGCTTGGTGGTGCCACGAGTTGACCGTAGGCCGGGGCACGCCCACGATGTCGCGGGTCTTCGAATCGCCGATCATCCGCACCGGATGACGGACGCCGTCGGAGTGCTTCTTCACCCCCGGCAGGTCCTGGACGTGCTGGTGGAGCGATCCGCCGAGGAGGATGTTGAGCTCCTGGCAGGCGAGGCAGATGGCGAGCGTCGGCAGGTCGCGCTTCAAGGCCTCGGCGAGCGCGGCGAAGTCGCTCGACTCCTTGTCCTCGTGCATGAGGGCGGCCTTTGGATGGCGCGTCGCCCCCCAGCGCTTTGAGTTGATGTCCGCTCCCCCCGTGAAGAGGACCCCGTCGAGCCGGCCGATGAACTCGCGGGCCTCCTTGGGATTCCGGAAGAAGGGCATGAGGACCGGCACGCCGCCCGCGCGCAGGATGGAGTCCGCGTAGTTCCGGTCGAGCTTGTAGTACGCGTCGCCGTCGTCGGTGATGAGCTTGGTGTTGATGCCGATCAGGGGCTTGTGCATCAGGGCTTCCCGAGCGTCTCGCGGATCTCCGTCTCCCGGAGCAGCCGGCTCGACTGCTTTGCGCGCGCGAGGATCGCGGCGATCGCGCCTTCGCTCGCCGGCAGGCCGCGCTTCTCGAGCCAGTAGACCACGTTCGAGCGCCCGCTCATCGGGCCGATGGCGATCTCCTGCTCCCTCCCGAACTCTCCCGCCGGCACGCCCGAGTAGACCCGGTCGGCCAGCCAGGCGTCCCCCTTCTTCATCGCCTTGATGATCGCCGCCGCGTGGACGCCGGTCGCGGTCTCGAACGCGTCCTTCCCCACGACGGGATACCCGTGCGGGATCGGGATGCCCACGTACTCGGCGGACTTG
>CAZSCC010000454.1:0-3785 GCA_964604905.1 uncultured Planctomycetales bacterium | reverse complement strand
CGCCCCCCCGGGGGATTTTCCCGAACCCCGCCCCCCGCCCCGCGTCAAAGCATCGGATTTCCCCGGTGAGATCCGGGCCCGCGCGTCCATACTCTATGTGAAACAAACGCGCGCGGGACGTGTTCTACCAGTAGCCATAGGGGGGCGAGCGCATGCGAGTTCCGGCCGTTCTGCTTCTGCTCTGCTCCGTGCTGTCGGCCGACGTGGTCGTCCTCAAGGACGGCTCCAAGGTCGGCGGCCGCGTGGTCGACAAAGGCGATCACCTCGAGGTCAGCACCCAAGCCGGCCTGCGCACCTACCTCAAGGACGAGATCGAGAAGCTCATCAAGGACCCCAAGGAACTCCTCGGCGACGCGGACGCGGTTTACGAAGCTGCGAAGAAAGACTTCGAGGCGGCCCTCACCCTCCCCCCCTCCGACCAGCAGGCCCGCTTCAAGGACGCCATCGCCAAGGTCGGCAAGGCCCGCGAGGCCTACGCCGGCGCCATCGACCTCTTCCCCGAGGACGACGCCCTCGGGAAGAAGCTCATGCTCGTCATGCAGCTGATGAGGCTCTGCCGCGACCGCTTGGGCTCGGAATTCGCCCGCCCGACGGGGCCCGTCAACAGCGCCCGTCCCTCCGTCATCAACGCGATGCCGCTTGAGGAGGCGTTCTCGGTGCTCTTCGACCCGGCCAAGCGCGCCGATGCCGCGCGCCGCGCGGCCGCCCGCGACGCGTTCCGCGTCCATCGGGCGAACTCCCCCGAAATCCACGAAACCGCTACCGCCGCCATGCTCTTTTTGGGACGGAGCGACGAGGAGTGGCAGCTGCGGGGGGCGTCCCTCAAAATGCTCCAGGAGTACTTCGCCCGGGCGTGGCTCAAGGAGCCGCTCAAGATGACCCCCGCGACCCATCAGGAGGCGGCCCTCTACATGGTCGACCGGATCGCCGCGCTCAGGAAGGCGGACGCTGCGGCCGCGGTCGAGCCGATCGCGCTCTTCGGCATCGGCCACGTGGGCCACGCCCCTTCGGGGGTCGAGGCGGACCGGATCGCCCGCCTGCTGGGCCTGCAGGTCCTCAACGGGATCGCCGGAACGCCCGAGGGTCACGTCGTCCGCGACCTCAACAACTGGATCGCGGCGGGCGACTTCGACCTGGCGGTCCTCGCCTGGGTGAAGGAGTACCGGGCGGTCGATACGCCGGTGACCCGCTTCATCTGGTCCTATGCGCTCCTGCGGACCGTCCAGGCGAAGAAGAGCGGCTTCGAGCGGCCGGTCGCGGCCTTCAACACGGTCCAGGCCTCCAGCGCGGCCCTCCGGGACCATGTGGCCGCGATGGTCAAGTCGATCAAGGCGGTCGGCGTCTGCTCGACGTGCGCGGGCGAGGGCAGACTCCGGTGCATCAACTGCTTCGGGAAGAAGGAGATCCGGTACAACTGCGCCAAGTGCAAGGGGTCGGGCAAGGTGATGCCTCCGGGCGCCAACTTGGACGGCCCGGGCGGCCGGGGCCGCTTGATCGAGCCGATCCAGTGCTATCCCTGCCGGGGCCGGGGGTTCGACCGCCTTCTCAAGTGCGAGAAGTGCAAGGACGGGTACAACGAGTGCCGCCAGTGCGACAAGAAGCGGCACAGCCCGCCCGAACTGGACGAGATTTGCGAGCTCAAGGGGTGCGACGGCTGCGACGGCCGCGGCTACGTCTTCCGCCGCATCCTCTGGGCCTGCAAGTCCTGCATGGGGGTGGGCCAGCGCCTGGTGCCCAAGGCCGACCCCTCCAAGCTGCTCCCGTAGCTCCCCCAACGAAACGCAGCGTCTGTTTCGTTGGCGAAGCAACGAAACAGAGGCTGCGTTGCGTTGGGGGGGGGGTGAGATCGAACCCTCGGGGGCCATTGTGCCACATATATGGGTGTAACGGCCGGGAAAGGCCGGGTTATCAGGGAGAGGAAGCGGCTATGAAGACCCTGGGATTCATCGTTCTGCTCTGCGGCACCCTCGCGGCCGACGCCTTGGTCCTCAAGGGCGGCCGGCGGGTGGGCGGGAAGGTCGTCGACAAGCTGAGCCACTACGAGGTCACCAGTGACGGGGTGCTCCGGACCTTCCTCAAGGAGGAGGTGGAGAAGGTCCTCAACAGCCCCAAGGAACTGCTGGGGGACTCGGACGCCGCCTTCGAGGCCGCCAAGAAGGACTACGAAGCCGCCCTCGCCCTCCCCCCCTCCGACCAGCAGGCCCGGTTCAAGGACGCCATCGCCAAGGTCACCCGCGCCCGCGAGGCCTATGCCGGCGCGCTCGACCTCTTCCCTGAGGACGACGCCCTCGGCAAGAAGCTCATGCTCATCATGCAGCTGATGAGGCTCTGCCGCGACCGCCTCGGCTCCGAGATCGCCCGCGGGCCCGCCGCCGGGGCCGGCTCCCGGCCGGCCTCCCCCACCGCCCCGGTCGGGGGCCTGCGGAGCGACGATTCCCTCGCCACGCTTCTGGACCCGGTCAAGCGGGCCGACCCGGCCGGGCGCAGCTCCGCGATCGCCGCCTTCCGGGCGCAGCGCACGAGCGACCCGGACTCCTACGACATGGCCACCGCCTCGATCGCCTTCCTCTCGCAGATCGACGCCGGCCTCAAGCTCGAGGGCGCCGCCCTCAAGGCCGTGCAGGACTACTTCGACAAAGGCTGGCTCAAGGACCCCCAGAAGCTCACCCCCGCCCTCCACCAGGAGGCCGCGACCTGGCTGGCCGCCCAGGTGCCCCCCCTTCGAAAGGCCGGCACCGCCCCGGCCGCCGAGGTGCTCCAGGCCTTCGCGCTCATCCACGCCACCCACGCACCCGCCGGCCCGGAGGCGGAGAAGGCCGCGCGCGCCCTGGGCTACCTGGTCCAGAACGGCCGCATCGGCACCGCCGAGGGCCACGCCGTCCGCGACCTCAACGGCTGGATCGCCGGGAACGACTTCGACCTTGCCGTCCTCGCCTTCGTCCGCGAGTACCGCGCCGTCGACACCCCCATCGTCCGCTTCGTCTGGTCCTACGCGCTCCTCCGCACCGTCCAGGCCAAGAAGCGCGGCTTCGAGCGACCCGTCAGCGCGCTCGCCACGATCAGCACGATGGACCCCGCCTTCCGCGACCACCTGGCCGCGCTCTCGAAGTCCATCAAGGAGGCCGGCGTCTGCTCGACCTGCGTCGGCGAGGGCCGCAACCGCTGCACCAACTGCCACGGCCAGAAGGAGACCAAGATCGTCTGCGCCAAATGCAAGGGCAAGGGCAGCTCGACCAGCTCGCTCGGCGCCGAGATCCTCTGCCTTCCCTGCAAGGGCACCGGCTTCTCCGCGCTCCTCAAGTGCCAGAAGTGCCCCGACGGCTACTTCGACTGCAAGCAGTGCAGCGCGAAGAAGAAGACGCCCCCCGAGATGGAGGCGATCTGCGACACGGAACCCTGCGAGCCCTGCGAGGGGCGCGGGACCGCCTACCGCCGCGCGCTCGTTCCCTGCCGCTCCTGCATGGGCCTGGGCCTCAAGCTCGTCCCGAAGGCCGACCCCACGAAGGTTTTGAAATAGCCCGCGCGCCTGCTAGAATCTCTGGATCGTGCCCGACCTGATCGTCCGCGCCGCGCCCATCCTCGAGCTCCCCCGCTCCTCCGAGATCGTGATCGAGGGGGGGGTCAACGCCTCCAACGCCCAACTGCTCAAGGACAAGATCGACCGCGCCATGGACCGCCGGACCACCTACGTCTCGCTGCTCATGAAGAACGTGAGCTACGTCAACAGCTCGGGGTTCGGCTACCTGATGGACCTGGCGACCCTGCTGGAGCGCCGCGGCGGCGCC
>CAZSCC010000453.1:0-4600 GCA_964604905.1 uncultured Planctomycetales bacterium | reverse complement strand
TGGGCGGGAGCTTCGCGATGGCCGCGGGGATCGAGGGGAGCCGGCTCTCGGAGTGGATGAGCGGGCGCCTGGCGGGACTCGCGTCCCTTCCGCTCTTCGCTCAGATCGGCCTCGCCGCCCTGGCGACGGTGGGGCTTTCGGCGGTGGCCTCGAACACGGGCACGGTGAGCGTGCTCCTGAACGTCCTGCCCGGCTCGCCGGCGGTCCTCTCCGCCTCGGCGATCGGCGCCTCGTGCGACTTCATGCTCCCGGCGGGGACGCCGCCCAACGCGATCGTCTTCGGCAGCGGCCGCGTCCGCCTGCCGGACATGATGAAGACCGGCTTCCTGCTCGGCCTGGCGGCGGCGGGCCTGACGACGGTCTACGTGTACCTGTACGCGCGGCACCTGTTTGCGTCGTGAAACAACTTCCCACCCCTTCTTCTTGTCCGACACTCGATGCTGCGGACCCGCCGACCTCATCGGCGACGGGGGAGCCCAGGGAAAATCACGGGTCAAGAATTAGGGGGCGGCCACATTTCGCGCGAATGGACTTTAGAATAGGACGGGCGGGATCCCAAGGAGGTCGCGGGTGGCGAGTCGATGCCTCGGAGTGGCCCTGGCCCTGTTCCTGCTCTCCCCCCCGGGATTCGCGGAGCCGGGCGGGACGGACGCCTTCTTCGAGGAGGAGGTCTGGGCCAAGGTCGGCGAGCGGACCTGCCTGAACTGCCACGCCGCCGGGGGGGAGGCCGAGGAGAGCAAGTTCATCCTCCGCGACGCGGCGCTCGATCCCTCCGTCCTCGCGCGGAACCTCCAGGCCTTCGAGCGCATGGCCCGGCAGCGCCGGGACGGGAAGCCGAGGCTCCTCGTCAAGGTGCAGGGCGGCCTCAACCACGGAGGGGGCGCCCAGCTCAAGCCCGACTCGACCGGCTATCGGATCCTCGAGCGCTTCGTCTCCCGGGTGGACGCGGGCGCCGCGCCGCAGCCTGCGGCGGCCCCTCCCCCGTTCTTCGCGGGGATCGGGATGGCCCCGCCGCGCCGGCTGCTCCGGCGGATCACGCTTTCGCTGGCGGCCCGCCTGCCGACGGCGCAGGAGGCGGAGGCCGTCGATCGCGGGGGCCTGGACGCCGTCCTCGACGGCCTCCTGAAAGAGGATGCGTTCACCGCGCGGCTCCAGGAGGGCTTCAACGACATCCTCCTCACGCTCGGATACACGGGCAACGCGGACGATGCGCTCTCGTACGACCACTTCGAGAAGACGCGCCACTGGGCGGAGAAGCACGACCTCAGCCACGTCCCGGAGAAGGAGCGGCAGAAGGCGCGCTACGCGGTCTGGAACGACTACCGCAAGGCGCTGCTCAAGGAGCCCCTCGAGCTGATCACGCACGTCGTGAGGGAGGAACGTCCCTTCACCGAGATCGTCACCGCGGACTACCTGATGGTCTCGCCTTACACGGCGCGGGGTTACGGGATCTTCGAGGCCGTGCGCGACCGCTTCAAGAATCCCGAGGACCCTTTCGAGTACATCGAGGCCAAGCTGCCGGCGCTCAAGGGCCGGAATGGGAAGGTCCAGGAGACCGCCGCCGGGACCTATCCCCACGCGGGGCTGCTCACGATGTTCCAGTACCTGCGCCGCTATCCGACGACGGTGACCAACCGCAACCGGCTGCGCGCGAGGATGTACTACCAGCATTTCCTGGGCGTCGACGTGATGGCGCTCGCCCCCCGGGTCACCGACGCGGCGGCGATCGGGAAGAAGTTCGCCAACCCGACCCTCCAGGCCCCCGACTGCGTGGTCTGCCACAAGACGGTCGATCCCGTGGCGGGGCTCTTCCAGGACTACTTCAACGAGGAGGGTCATTACGGCCCCCGGAAGGAGGGCTGGTTCACCGACATGTTCGAGCCGGGCCGCGAAGAACGGCCCCTTCTCGCCGGGGAGCGCTGGCGGTCCCTCCAGTGGCTGGGCCAGGAGACGGCCCGCGACCCCCGCTTCGCCGTGGCGATGGTCGAGCACGTCTACTATCTCCTCATGGGCCGGAAGGTCCCGTCGCCGCCGCAGGACATTGATGATCCTTTCTTCTCGCCGAAGCGGCGCGCGCACCAGGAGCTGCGCCGGGAGATCCGGGAGGTAGCCGCGCGGTTCGCGAAATCGGGCTTCAATCTAAAAGGCGTGTTCAAGTCGCTGGTCGCTTCCCCCTTCTACCGCGTCGACGGCCTGACCGAAGCGATCGCGAACCCCGCGCGGCGGGCGGAGTTGGACGATGTCGGCGTGGTCCGGCTCATCACCCCGGAGCAGCTTGAACGGAAGATCACGGCGCTGTTCGGGCGGCGTTGGGGACGGCTCGACGACTCGGACCAGAAGTTCGCGATCCTCTACGGGGGGATCGACTCGAAAGAGGTCACCCAGAGGAACAGCGACCCGAGCGGAGCCATGGGCGCGATCCAGCGGATCATGGCCAACGACGTCGCCTGCAAGAACGTCGCGTACGATTTCCACCAGGAGCCGGCCCAACGCAGGCTCTTCCCCGGGATCGAGCCTTCCGTAGTCCCCGGTACGCCGGAGGCCGAGCAGAAGATCCGGCAGGCGATCGTCCACCTGCACGCCCACCTGCTGGGTAGGGAGCGCGGCCCGGACCATCCGGAAGTCGGGCGGACGTTCCGGCTCTTCGCGGGGATCCTCGAGGACGCGAAGGCCCAGAAGGGGCTGGACAAGCGGGAGAGCTACTTCTGCGGCGCCGTGAAGGAGCAGCGCGTCGACGACCCGCACTACACGATCCGCGCCTGGCGCGGCGTGGTCACCTATCTCCTCCGCCAGGACGATTTCCTCTACGAGTGAGGGCCGAGATGAAGCGCCGCGACTTCCTGAAGCTCTGCGGATCGGCGGGCCTGGGCCTGGCCGCGCCGGTCGGGCTGCCGGCCTGGGGCGCCCAGGCGGAGCCGGCCCCCTACGAAGGTCCCTTCTACGTCGTCTTCAACGCCTCCGGAGGCTGGGACACGACCTACCTCATGGACCCCAAGGGGGTCGGGGGCATCAACGTCCTCTATCGCGAGGGGGACATCCTCACCGAGGGCGCCCACCGCTACGCCCCCACCGCGGCCCACGCCAATAATGTCGGGATGAGCAACGAGGAGTTCTTCAAGAAGTACGGCAAGGAGCTGCTGGTCCTCAACGGCCTGGACTACTCCGTGAACAACCACGACCCCTGCGCGCGCTACATGGCCACGGGCAAGCTCGACAGCCTGGCCTACCCCACGTTCCCCGCGATGGTCGCGGCCTGCAAGGGGATGCAGTATCCCCTCGCGTTCCTCACCTTCGGGAACTATTCCTCGACGGGCAACCTGGTGCCGATGGCGCGGATCCCGTACCTGCAGTCGCTGAACCTCATTTCGAACGCCGACGCCGTGAGCGGAGTCGCCCAGCACCCCTATCATGACCGCTTCGTGACCGACCGGATCGAGCGGGCGCTGAAGGATCAGGCGGAGGAGCGGGCGGGCGAATGCCGCCTGCCGCGCGTCGAGCGCGCGCAGAGCATGCTCTACGCGGCCCAGCTCAACTCGAAGGCGCTCCAGCGGGTGACGCCTTGGGTCCCCAAGAGCTCGCCGAAGGAGCGGCTCTCCCAGCAGGCCGACATCGCCCTCGCCTCGTTCAAGGCGGGCGTCTGCGTCTCGGCGAACCTCACGATCGGCCAGTTCGACAGCCACAACAACAACGACGCCGACCAGATGAAGCTGATCCCCGAGTTCCTGGCGGGCATCGACTATCTGCTGCGGCGCGCGGAGGAGCTGAAGATCCGCGAGCAGATGGTCGTCGTGATCCAGAGCGAGATGGGGCGCACGCCCACGTACAACAACGGCAAGGGCAAGGACCACTGGTCGATCGGCTCGATCATGTTCCTGGGTCGGGGCATCAAAGGCGGCCGCGTGATCGGCGCCACCGACGAGAAGCAGTTCCTCGTCCCGATTGACCCGAAGACGCTGGCGACGGACAAGGAGAAGGGCATCCGGGTCCGTCCCGAGCACCTCCATCACGCCCTCCGCGAATTCGCGGGGATCGAGGCCCACGCCTTCGGCAAGCAGTTCCCGCTCGGCGTCGCCGAGGGGGAGCGGCTGCAGGGGCTCTGGGGGTAGCGACGGCGTCCTCCTCTTTCCAGCGTCCTCGCACGCCTGTATACTCGGCGGATCGCGCTCGAGGAACTTTCGCCATGGGATTGAGATCAGCGCTCCTGTCGGTCTGCACCGGCTGTCTTTGGGTGGCGGTTTCCATGGGCCGCCCGTCCGGCTCGGCCCTCGGCGCCGGGAACGGGCAGGAGAAGCCCGGCACGACGGGCAACGGAGACGTCGTCATCGGTCCCGACTATGAGGTCGACCCCGATCTCAAGGACAAGGGCAATCCCAAGGGACAATCGTTCCAGTTCTCGATGGCACTGGCAGACAGCAAGATCTTCCGCGGCGACGACACCACGCTCGATCCGAAGAAGGCCGTGCGCAAAGAGCGGAAGATCTCCGTCTACGTGCCGGCCGCCTACAAGGACGGCACGAAGGCTCCCCTCCTGGTGACGTTCGACGGGCCCAGCCAGCTGGACAAGGTGCGCCACGCCCTGGACAACCTGACGATCTCCAAG
>CAZSCC010000452.1:0-16931 GCA_964604905.1 uncultured Planctomycetales bacterium | reverse complement strand
AAAAGATCGACGAAAAGAAGGAGTACTACATCGTTGAGGACCGCGCTCCGAAGAAGCGCGCCCCCGACTCGATGGTGATCCCCGGAACGACGACGAAGGTCCCGATCGGCTTCCTGAAGACAAAGGAGAAGCCGAGGGAGGGGGAGGAGCTTCGCGCGGCGTTCGCACGGATGATCACCTCCAAGGGCAATCTTCAGTTCGCGCGCTCGACCGTGAACCGCTACTGGGGCCACTTCTTCGGCCGCGGGTTCGTCAATCCGGTCGACGACCTTCGCGAGGACCGGTCGGGCAGCCATCCGGAACTGATGAAGACGATGGCGGCCGGGCTGGCGGCGCGCAAGTTCGACCTCCGATGGCTGCTCCGGGAGATCGTGCTCAGCGAGACCTACCAGCGGGCCTCGACAGGCGAGACCGTCGACGCGAAGGGGGGATACGACCGCTTTCAGCTCCGCGCGCTGGGAGCCGAGGAGATGATCGCTGCGCTCCGGGCGGCGACGGGCTTCGACGGCGCCGCGAAGCTTGACCCCAAGGCGCAGCTGCCGGGCGCCTTCGGGGAGTACGTTGTCCGCCACATGGGAAACCTGACCGACGGCCGGGGGGAATTCCAGGGGAGCGTTTCCGAACGCCTATTCATGAACAACAGCGCCCAGGTCCGGCAGCTTATCCAGCGCCGGAAGGGGAATCTCATGGACGCGGTCCTCGCCTCCTCCGATCCGTGGGAGGCGCGGGCCGACCGGATGTTCCTGGCGGTCCTCAACCGCCCCCCGGGCGCGGCGGAGCGAGAGCGCTTCGTGAAGTACCTGACCTCGGCTCCGAAGCCCGAGCCTCTCGTCGAGGAGGCGATCTGGGTGTTGCTGAATTCGGCGGAGTTCCGGTTCAACCACTGAGGAGATAGGGTGATGGAAGGAGATAAGGAGATAAGAGAAGACCGGAGGGCGAATCTCCCTATCTCCGTATCTCCCTGTGAGTGCGGCGGATCCGAGCACGTCTCCCGGCGGGCCCTGCTCAAGGGGACCGTCCTCGGCGCGGCAGGGATGGCGCTCGGCAACTGGGGGGCGCTTTTCAACTCGGAGACGATCGCGCAGGAGGCGCAGAAGAAGCCCAAGCGCTGCATCCTCCTCTGGATGGCCGGCGGCGCGAGCCACTTGGACACGTTCGATATGAAGCCGGGTCGGCCCGTCGCGGGCCCCTTCCGCCCGATCAAGACGAACGTCGCGGGTTTGCAGGTCTGCGAGTACCTGCCGAGGATCGCGAAGCAGGCGGACAAGCTGGCGGTCATCCGCAGCCTCTCCACGTCCGACCCGGACCATTCGGGCGGCACCTATCTCATGCACACGGGCTATCGCAAGGAGGCGGCGGTCACCCATCCGGAGCTGGGGGCGATGATGGCGAAGTACCTGGGCCCCGAGGGGGCCGAGCTGCCGAGCTTCATCCAGCTGGGCGCCGGCGGCGGCGAGTCGAGCCCCGTCACGGGCCCGGGTTTCCTGGGCCCCGTCTACCAGCCGTTCAAGCTGGGCGGAGAGGGGAGGATGCCGGAGAACACCAGCGCCTATCTTGCCCCCGAGGCGGACCGCCGGAGGAACGACCTTCTGAAGTTCATGGACGACGAGTTCGTGAAGGAGCACCACAACCAGGGGATCCGGGCGTACCGGGAGGCCGACGAGAAGTCGCGCCGCCTGCTCAAGGCCAAGGCGGCGTTCGACATCACCGCCGAGTGGGAGAAGTACAAGGGGCTCTACGGCGACACCTCCTTCGGGAAGAACTGCCTCATGGCCCGGAAGCTGATCGAGACGGGCGTGCCGTTCGTCGAGGTCGAGCAGCAGAACTACGACAGTCACTCCGACAACTTCGAGTGGCATAAGGTGCTCCTCCCGGTCCTGGACATGGCCTGGGCGGGGCTGCTCCAGGACCTGCACGAGCGGGGGCTCCTGCAGGATACCCTCGTCGTCTGGATGGGCGAGTTCGGAAGGACGCCGACGATCAACAATCGCGCCGGGCGCGACCACTACGCCAAGGCGTGGTCCGTCGTCCTCGCGGGGGGAGGCGTGAAGGGCGGCGTCGTCCACGGCGAGACCGACGAGGACGGGCGGAACGTGAAGGACAAGCTCGTCACGCAGGCCGACCTCTTCGCCACGATCTACACGGCGATGGGCATCAACCCGCGGGTGAAGCACATGGTCGGCATCCGGCCCATCTGGGCGACGCCCGAGGGGTCGCAGCCGATCCGGGAGATCCTGGCATGAACCCCACGCTCCTCTGGACGATCCCCTGGGACGACGACGCGGTGACCGCCGTGGCGTTCCTCGGGGACAACCGCCTGGCCGCGGGGAACGAGCAGGGGGCGCTCCTGGTCTTCGATCTGGCCGAAGGGGGCCCCGTCCCGACGCGCCGCCTGGAGGGCCATACGAACTCGGTCACGTCCCTCGTGGCCCTTTCGGATGGCCGGCTCGTCTCGGCGAGCTACGACCACACGATCCGGTGGTGGGCACCCGGCGCCGCCGTCACGGAGAGCGTCGAAGTCGTCCTCGAGAAAAAGAAGAAGTCGGGGAAGCCGCTCTCGTTCAAGCTGGGGCTCCAGAAGGCGGAGCGGGTTGGAGAGGCTCACGAGGAATGGGTGCGGAGCGTCTGTCTGGGGGCCGAGGGGAAGCGTCTGCTCAGCGGGGACGACCGGGGGGTCGCGATCGTCTGGGACGCGGCGGAGGCGAAGGAGGTCAAGCGCTTCCAGGTCGCGGGCTGGCTTCGCGCGGTGGCGCTCTCGAAGGACGGCGCGCGCGCCGCGACCTGCGAATTTACGCCGCGCTACGCGGGATTCCCGAATGCGAACAAGGTCTGGGACGCGGCCGCGGGCACGGTGACGCTCGATCTCGCGAAGGAGTTCAAGAAAGGCGATCGTGTCACCGGGATGGCGGCGGCGGCGTTCTCGCCCGACGGCACGATCCTCGCGCTCGGCGAGGGCGGCGAGAAGGACGGGAACGCAAAGGTTCATCTCCTGGAGTCCGGGAGCGGGAAGAAGCTCCAGGAGCTGAACGGCCATCAGTACGGCGTGACGTCCCTCCTCTTCAGCGCCGACGGGAAGGTCCTGGTCAGCGCCGGTCGCGACACCACGGTGCGCCTCTGGAGCGTTTCCGACGGGAAGCTGCTCCAGGAGCTGGGGAAGGGCCGCGGAGGGCAGTTCAAGGACTGGATCCACGCGGCGGCACTCTCGCCCGACGGACGGCGCCTCGCCGCCGCCGACATGGCGGGGATGATCCACGTCTGGTCGATCGCCTGAGAGACGCACGTCCATGCCTTGGATGATGACCCTCGTCCTGCTCGGAGCGCAGGAAGCGCCGCCCAACACGTGGGTGCCCCTCAAGCCGGTGATCGAGTCGCCCGCCGACCCCGACGAGAAGGGCCATTGGATGAACGTCGGCTGGAACAAGCTGGTCTACGACGTCGAAGGCCGGCGGGTGCTTTTCTACGACCGCTGGTTCGACAAGAAGCACGGGGGGTACACGATCTACGGCAACTGCCTCTTCGCGTTCGATCCCGAGACTGCCCGCCTGACGCCGCTGGCCATCGACCGCTGGCGGAAGGAGGAGGTGGCGGGAGGTGGGTACCGGACGCTGATGCGGCCCGAGAACGGGGCGGATCCCTCCCCCTGCTCCCGCCACGTCTATCACGGCTTCACTCTCGTGCCGGGCCGGAAGGCGGTCTACCTCGCCAACGGGGCAAACCAGACCGCCCGTGCCGAGGACGGACGGTCGAGCCACGACCTTTGCGCCGACACCTGGCGCTTCGACCTCGAGAAGAAGTCGTGGGCCAAGGTGGAGTCGCGCCTCCATCCGCCGAACAAGCTCGAGGATGGGATGGCGTACTGTCCCGAAACGAACTCCATCGTCTACGCGGGCCACGGGCGGATCTGGATCCTCGATCTGGCGGCGGGCCAGTGGCGCGAGGCGAAGGAGCGCCTCCCGCGGACCCATATGGGGATGACGGTTTTCCACGACGCGCCCCGTAAGCGCATGCTGTTCGCGGGCGGCGGCGACTACGACAAATGGAAGACCAAAGCGGGAGGCTTCAATACGCTCTATGCGTTCGACCCCAAGACCGAGGCGGTGACGGGTCTGGCCGAGTGCCCGACGGCGCTTTGCCGCGGCGCTCTCGCCCACGACACGAAACGGGACCTGTTCTTCACGGTGGCGACCTTCAAGGGCGAGGGGATCGAGCAGCCGTCCGGGATGTTCTCCTACGACCCCACCAAGGACGCCTGGAGCGCGGTCAAGGTCGCCGGCGAGATCCCGATGGAGAAGGGCTGGATGCCCCTTTGCTATGATCCCCACCGCGACGTGCTGATCGGCATGGTGCGCGAGAGCTTCTACCGGTTTCGAATTCAACCCTAGGAAAGGACGGCGATGATCAACCTGCTGCTGGCGCTGGCGCTCTTCCCGGTCGGCCCCGAGGGGATCAAGGTCACGACCGACCGCACCGTCGACACGAGCTCGCTCGAGGCGATCGTGAAGGACGTCATCCGCCTCTCGGGGGCGAAGACGAACGACGAGAAGGCAATCGCGATCCACACGTGGCTGCACAATACGATCTTCCACAACGCCTACCCGGTGGAGAAGTCGCCCCAGTCGGTCGGCCCGCTCAAGGCGATCAAGGTCTACGGCTGGGGCCTCTGCGGCGGTCAGCACACGGTGCTGAAGGCGCTCTTCGAGACGGCCGGCTGGAAGGTCCGCTATCGCGGCTGGGACGGCCACACGACGATCGAGGTCTTCTACGAGGAGCGCTGGCACTACTTCGATGTCTTCCTGAAGTGTTACTACTGGACCAAGGACCGCAAGACGATCGCCGGCCAGGACGACATCATCGCCGACCCGTCGATCGTGCTCGACGCCGTGAAGGAGAAGCGCGCCCCGGCCGACCACTACCTGTGCTGCGGCGACGAGGCGCAGGGGGTGGTGGACGGAGTCAAGACGTCGAAGCCCTTTCCGGTCTCGAAGCACGAGGACGGCTGGGCGTCGGTCACCGGGCGCGATCGCGGCTACGATCCCGAACTGGTCCTCCCGCCGGGCGCGTCGCTGCGCCTCGAGTGGAAGGGCGAGCCGGGGAAGATCGCGGTCGGCGGCCAGGGAAGGCACACCTGCGGGACCAAGGATTTCCGGAGCGACCGGACGCTCGGCCCGGTCCTGGAACACTATGGTCCCCGCAACTCCTCGAACGGCCAGCTGGTCTACGCGCCGGAGTTCGCGCGGCCAGCCGGCATCGTCCTCACGGGCGCCGAGGCGAAGGGCGGAAAGCTGGTCGCGACGTCGGGGCAGGGCACGGCGGTGTTCAAGCTGCCGCTGCCGTACGCGTACGTAGGCGGTCAGCTCGAGGCGGCGTTCGAGGGAGAGGGGAAGCTTTCGATCTCGGTCGACGCGGGGAAGAGCTGGCAGGCGGCGGCTCCCGGGGACGTCACCGCGCTCGTGAAGCAGAAGTATGCCGTCTGGGTGAAGGCGGAGTTCTCGGGCGCGCTCGCGAAGTTCCGCCTCGAGGCGGTCGTGGAGCACAACCGCTCGGCGCTCCCATACCTGGTGAACGGGAAGAACGAAGTGACGGTCGTGGCCCCGAAGGGCACGACGGTGACCTACTCGTTCCAGGAGGCGACCGCGCCGGACCCCGCGAAGCGGGCCCGCTTCGAGGGGCAGGGGGTGGCGTACGGCGAGCCGAAGAAGGTCGCCAAGGAGGCCACGGGCGCGGCGCTCTCGTACACGGTCGACGTGGGCGGAAACACGCCCCCGAAGATGCTCTCCCTGGAAATCTCGGCCCCGCGCTAGGAAAGGACCTTCGCCGACTTCCAATCGTCGTGCGAGTTACGGCCCCCATAGCCGTGCCAGAAGTCCCGACGTCCCGGCGGCACGGGGGTTCCGTCCAGCACGGCCGAGGCCGCCTCGAGGACGTCCTCCTTGGGGATCAGCCGCATGCAGACGTTCTGGCCTCCGCAGGGCGCGATCTTGGTGTTGGCGGCGTTCAGGCAGGGACTGCAGTAGAGGCCCGCGTGGAAGGCGGTCGAACGCTCTCCCAGGGGGCCGTAGTGGTCGGGTGATTCGGGGCCGAAGAGGACGATCGTGGGCGTGCCCGCCGCGTCGGCCAGGTGGGCGGGGCCGCTGTCGTTGGTGATCACGAGGGCCGCCCGCTCCAGGAGCGCGATCAGCATCCCAAGGTCGGTATCACCGGCCAGGTTGATTCCGGCGGGTCGCGCACAGCGCTGCCGGGTGTCTTCGACCATGCCGCGCACGCCCCGGGTCCCGACGAATACCAAGCACTCCCTTCCGCGATCGTGGAGCCGGTCGTTGAGCCACGCGAAGCGCTCCGCGGGCCAGCGCCTCTCGTCGCAGAGCCCGCTGGAAGCCACGTTCAGGACGACGAGTCGGTCGCCGACCGTCACGCCGCGGCGCTCCAGGAGGGCCTCCAGCCGCCGTCGATCCTCCGGCTCCGCCCGGAGCGAACGGCCATCCTCTTTCGAGGCGGTGACGCCGATCGAGCGACCCAGCGCGGCGTAGACGTCGCTGATGTGACGCGCGGGGTTGTACGGCACGATCCGGTTGAAGATGCTCTCGCGGAAGCTTCTCTGAAGGTAGTAGCCCGCTCGGAGGGGTGCGCGCGTGAGCGCCGCCAGGAACGTGGCGAAATTCGAGAAGAACTCCATGTCGATCACGATGTCGTAGCGCTCGGCGCAGATCGAGCCCATCCGGTGCATCAGGGTCGTCACGAGGGCGGGGAGGTTCGAGGAGTCCACGTCGAGGATGGCGTGGAAGGACCCCAGACGTCTCGCCAGTTCGGCGTTCGAGGAGAAGGTCAGGACGTGGATTTCCGCGGAGGGCCACGTGCGGCGGATTGCCGAGAAAAGGGGCCAGCCGCGAAGGATGCTGCCCAGCCCGAAGAACTTGATGATCAGGATTCGGCGGGGATGGGTGACGTCACCCCGCGACAGCGCGTGGAGCAGCGCGACGATCGGGGTGAGGGCGGCGCACGCCAGCCGGCCCAGGGTCCGGTCGAGGAATCGGAAGAGCGAGATCTGGCGTGAGACGGCCCGTGCGCGCTTTTCCACTGTGACTGTTATCGACCTGAACGGCGAAGACCTGATTATCGCCGTGTGCGGCGGAGGGCAAGCAGTCCCGCCCCCCCCCTCGAAGGGGATCAGCGGTTGGCGGTGTAGGTCAGGAGCAGTCCCTCGCCCTCCTTCAGGGAGTCGCCGACGAGGTCGATCTTGGCGTTGCCGTTGCTGTCGCGGGTGAGGTTGAAGGCGACCCAGGCC
Organism: uncultured Planctomycetales bacterium; assembly: GCA_964604905.1. GTDB lineage: Bacteria > Planctomycetota > MHYJ01 > MHYJ01 > JACPRB01 > JACQFK01. Next base: position 9,649 of record CAZSCC010000452.1, on the reverse strand, counting down.
CGGTTGTTCTCCGTGCTCTTCTCCAGGAACACCTTGTCGTAGTTGGCGGTGCTCACGAGGTAGTAGCGCCCCACGGGGGCGCCGGTGAGGTCGAGTTCTTGGCCGTCGGTGGCCTGGTGGTACTGGTCGACCCAGCCGACGCTGATCCCCTGGGTCGCGCCGGCGCAATCGAAATAGACGCGGTCGCTCTTCTTGCCGTTGTTGCTGTTGTCCTCGTAGCGGATCCAGTCGATCAGGCAGAAGGTCGTCTTGATCGAATTGCCCCCCGTGACCTCCCCGATGTCGGCCCCGCCCACGGCGCCCCCTCTAGAGGCGCGGATCTCGAAGAGCGCGACGCCGTTGATGTGCCAGTGATTGTGCGTGGGGTGGAACTCGAACAGGCTCACGACCTTCTCGTAGACCTTCGCGCCTTTGGCATCGTAGAGCTCCTGGATGGCCTTCTGCGGATCGAGCGAGTTGAGGGGGAACTCGGGCCTCATGTGCCAGGGGCCGTCGCCCATGTTGGCGATGCCGTTGCTGAACCGGAGGACCTCCGTCTTCCCGTCCTTCGCGGGGTTGACGATCTGGAGATGGCTGGGGATGACGGTCCTGAGGTCGGGCAGGAGGGCGCCGGTCGGGAGGCGGTCCGATCCCGGCGAGGCCGCCGTGATGAACAATGCAGCGGACAGGAGGAGCAGGCTGCGAAGGCTCATGGTGTTCTCCTGCGGGTTGGACGAAGGAGGGATGGTAGAGACGCGCGAAAGTCCCGTCAAGAACTTCCATCGGCGGGCTTGCCCCTTGACGGCGGACGGCCCAGCTCCTATCCTCGCGGGAAGTGCACATTCAGGACATCTTCGCGGCCCACCCGACGACGTTCTCGTTCGAATTCTTCCCCCCGAAGACGGCCGAGGCGTCGGAGAAGCTGTTCCAGACGATCGCGCACCTCGAGGAACTCAAGCCGTCGTTCGTCGATGTGACCTACGGGGCGGGCGGCGGAACGCGCGACCTGACCCAGGACCTCGTTCTCCGGATCGGTCGAGAGACGAAGCTGGACGCGATCCCCCACCTGACCTGCGTCTGCCACACGCTCAAGGATATCGACCCGATCCTCGAGCTCTGGGCGTCCAAAGGGATCTCGAACATCCTGGCGCTCTCGGGCGATCCGCCCCGGGAGAAGCCGAAGTGGAACCGATCGAAGGACGCGTTCCGGTACGCGGCCGACCTGGTCCGGCACATCCGGAAGTTCAGCGAAATGGGCCGGCACGCGGACAAGCGCGGTTTCGGGATCGGGGTCGCCGGGTTCCCGGAAGGTCATCCCGGGACGCCCAACCGGCTGCTCGAGCTCGACCACCTGAAGGCGAAGGTCGACGCGGGCGCCGACTACATCGTGACCCAGCTCTTTTTCGACAACCATGACTTCTTCGACTTTCGCGACCGCTGCGAGCTTGCGGGGATCAAGGTCCCGATCCTGGCGGGACTCATGCCGATCAGCTCGGAGAAGGGGATGCGCCGAATGGCCGATCTGGCGGCCGGCTCACGCTTCCCGGCCGGGCTGCTCCGGGCCCTGCAGCGCTGCGGCGGGGATGAGGCGGCGGTCCAGCGGGTCGGCGTCCACTGGGCGACCGAGCAGTGCCGGGATCTCCTGGACCACAAGGTCAGGGGCCTGCACTTCTACACCCTCAACCAGTCCGACGCCACGCGCCGCATCTACGAGAACCTCGGCATCGCGTCTCCCAAGCGATAGATTTCAAAGAGTTTGAAATCTATCACGCCCCGTAACGATCCCTGGAGCAGCGGCTATACCGGTCAGCGCCTCGCCCTCCCGCTGGGGAAGTTCCGAGGGTGATGCGCCGCGGGCTCCTCCGGTGCTGTACAGTAACTAGGAGGCGAGCGATGCTGAATCTCTTCGGTAGCCCACTCGGGGAGCAGCCCCGCGACTGGCACCCGCTGTCGCGCCGCAGCTTCCTCAAGGTAGGCGGCATGGCCGCCGGCGGGCTCGCGCTCAACCAACTCCTCGCCCTCGAAGGCCGGGCCAAGACCGGCAGCAGCCACAAGGCCATCATCAACATCTATCTGCCGGGCGGGCCGTCCCATATCGACTTCTTCGACCTCAAGCCGAACGCGCCCTCCGAGATCCGCGGCGAGTTCAGCCCCATCGGCACGAATGTTCCGGGCATCCAGATCTGCGAGCTCTTCCCGCGCATGGCGAAGATGATGGATAAGTTCGTCCTCATCCGCTCGGTGGTCGGCTCGGAAGGCGCGCACGACCTCTACCAGTGCATGACCGGCCGCTCCCGCAAGGAAAAGCCGCCCGCGGGCGGGTGGCCCGTCTTCGGCTCCTTCGTCTCGCGCCTCCAGGGCAAGGCGAACAACCATCTGCCCCCCAACGTCGCCCTCATGTACCCGACGGGCAACCGCACGTGGGGCGAGCCGGGCACCGCGGGCTACGTGGGCCTTAAACACACGCCGCTCAACCTCGTGACGAAGGACGTCACCAGCAAGCCCGAGGGGCTGACCCTCAGCGGCATCACGTTGGAGCGCCTCCAGGACCGTCGGTCGCTCCTCAGGGCGGTCGACACTTTCCGCCGCGAGGCGGACTCGACGGGGGTCATGGACGGCATGGACGAGTACGGCCAGCAGGCGATGGGCATTCTGAGCACCTCCAAGCTCGCTGACGCGCTCGACCTCTCCAAGGAAGACCCGAAGACCGTCGAACGGTACGGGCCGAACGACCCGACCTTCCAGCGCGACGGCGCGCCGCGCATGATCCAGAACTTCCTCGTCGCCCGCCGGCTCGTCGAGGCCGGCGCCCGCGTGGTCTCGCTCAACTACAGCCGCTGGGACTGGCACGGCGGCGACGGCATGAATTACCCGAGTTCGCGGATCGAGTTCCCGATGCTCGACCAGGGGTTGACCGCCCTCGTCACCGACCTCCACGAGCGCGGGCTCGCGAAGGACGTGTCGGTCGTCATGTGGGGCGAATTCGGCCGCACCCCGAAGATCAACAAGTCCAACAGTCGCGACCACTGGCCGCAGGTCACGTTCGCCCTCCTCGCGGGAGGCGGCATGAGGACCGGGCAGGTGATCGGCGCGACCAACCGCCTGGGCGAGTACGCCACCGAGCGGCCCGTCACGTTCCAGGAAGTGCATGCGACCCTGTATCACAACATCGGGATCGACGTGCGCCAGGCCACGGTGGAGGACACGCAGGGAAGGCCGCAGTTCCTCGTGGACTCGGGCGTGGAGCCTCTCCGCGAGCTGATCTAGCGGCCCAGCTTCTCCAGGATCGCGTCGATCCTCGCCTGCGTCGGCTCGGAGGAGGCTCCGGAGCGCAAGTTCCGCAGGGTTTCTCTCACCGCCGCTGCCGTGCCTGCCTCCAGCGATCCGCCGATCTCCTCGAGCGTCCGCAGGCCGATCTCATCGGATCGAGGCAGCAGGAGGAGGAGGACCTCCCGGCGCGGGGCGCCCCGAAGGCGCAGGATCGCGAGGCGAGACAACCCCCAGGCGGCGGAGCGGCTGAGGGTGGGATCCGCGTGCCCGGCGGCGTCCTTGAAGACCTCCAGGATCGGGTCGAGCGGCTCCTGCTCCCAGCGGAACGGGAGATTGAGCCCCGTGATCGCACGCACGCGCACCTCGACCTCGGCGCTCCGGGCCCGGGCGAGGAGATCCGCGAGTTCCTTCTGGAGCCGCTCGCGGGGAAGGGCGTTCTTCTCCCGCGCCCAGCCGTACCAGAACCGGAGCGCGGTCGTTGCGGAGGCCCAGCGGATCGCTCCCTTTTCGAAGAGGCAGGCGGCGCGGGGGTAGACCCGGCCATAGGCCAGGGAGAGGAGGGCCCATTCGCCGCGCGGAGACGTGGAACCGAAGGGATCCCTGATCTCGAGGCGATGCTTCCCGGGTACGGATATCTCCAGATCCGCACGGAGGATGACTCCGAGTTCCTGGGAGAGCAGCCGAAGGAGTTCCTCGGGCTCTCCCTCCATCGTCCTCCGGGGGACCTTCAACGCCGCCAGCTTCTCGGCGAGGGCCTTCTCGGTGAAGGCGTTCATGTGAAGGAGGAGCAGGGGAGCGGAATGGGGGGCGTACTCGGCCCATTCCAGGATCTCCGGGACGCTCTCGAAGTCTTCGTGGCGGGCGAGGGCGGCGAGGATGCATTCATAGGGAGTGTGGACGGAATCGAATCCGCCGGGGAATCCGCCGTCCCGGTCGATCCTCCGGCCTACGTGGCGGAGGAGGTCCCGGAGCTGGGGCACATCCGTCTCGTGGGAGAGCTGGAGGAGCCCGTACGAGGCATGATGGCAGGGATCGAGCGTCGCCGCTTGATGAGAGCACTTCCGCAGGATCCGGGAAAGCAGGGGGGCGGCCTCGCGGTGCTCGAACTGGACGAGGGCCTCCACCGCGAAATTGAGGAGCCAGGCGTTCGCGTCCGGATCGTGCGACCAGGCGTCCGCGTCCCGCGCGATCAGGGGCGCGGCCTCCACGAGCCGTTCCTTGAGGCAGATCCGGAGCAACGTCTCCTGGAGTGACGCGCCCATCGGAGTTTCGTCGAACGCCAGGAGCGTGTCCTTGCGGACCTCCGGGTCCCTCAGCTCCCACAAGGCCGGAAGCACGGCGTGGAGGAGCCGGGCTCGACCCGCCCTCTCTCGCACGAGCGCTCGCAGCGGGGCGATGGCGGACGGGTCGCCGATACGCCCCAGGGCCTGGATGACCGAATCATTGAAATCGCCGTCCTGCGGGTTCATCTGCAGCCGACCGACCAGGGCGGGGATCGCCGCGCGGACTTTCATCGTTCCGAGCGCTCCGGCAGCGGCGCGTGAGACGCTCGTCGACGAGGGGTCCTCGAGCCTCTCGATGAGGTCCGGAATGGCGTCCCGATCCTCGAAAAAGGCGAGGATCTCGATGACCCCCCTCCGGTCCGATTCCGGGTCGCGGAGGTACGCGCGGACCTTCGGCAGCAGGTCGCGGAAGCCCAGTGCCCGGACGGCTTCCAGGGCCTTGGGCCGGGCGTTCCTTCCTCCCTGCGACAAAACCTCGCCGATGAACTCGGCCGCCTTCCGGCGCGCCCCATCGTTCAGGCGCGGGATCGGAGTCTTCCCGCTCTTTCGATCGAAGGCGACCAGGTGGTCCAAGGCCCGGATCCTGTCCGGGTCATCCAGCGTCTTCCGGACGATCAGCAGCGCTTCGAGTCGTTCGATGTGCGCCTTCGAGGTCGTGAGCTTGCCCCAGCAGTCCGTGCATCCGTGGTCGGGTCCGCTTCCGCAGAAATGTCCCTTGGGCAGGTCCCGATAGATCGCGTCCAATGAATCCAGCGATCGCTTCGCGGTGCTTTTCCCGCCCTCGGTCGCAAGGGCCCGGACCTCAGGATCGTCATGCTCCAGCGCGGCCTCGAGGCCGGCGGGGGTGAACCGGCGCACCGCGTCCCGGGCGCGCCCGCGGATCTCGGGATCGGGACTCGCGAAGGCCTGGAGGAGGGCCGGCAGCGCCTCCTTCCCCCGGGCGGAGAGGGCGTCCGTGGCCGCTTCCCGCCGTCGTAGCTCCTCGTGGCCCAATTGCCGGATTAAGTCCTGGATCGACGGCGGATCCTGGAGGGCGAGGAACAGGACGATCCGCAGCATGCCTGTATGAACGGAAGGGGAGGCGAAAGGTTTGGGCTACCTGCGGGGCAGGAGCGTCGCGTACTCGGCACGGAGCGCGTCGAGCTGGGCCTTGGCGGCGTCCACCTTCGGCTTGAACGCGTCCGCCTTCGCCTGCTCGGGGGCGATCTTCTCGGATGCCGCGTTCGCCGACTTCTGGAGCGCTGCCGTCTTCGCCGTCGCCTGATCGACCGCCGTCCTCGCGTCGGCCAGGGCCTTCTCGGCCGCGGGGATCGCCGCCTTCGCCTTCTCGACGTCCGCCACGCGCATCGCGACGGCCGTGTTCGCTTCGGCGACGTCCTTCAGGAGCAGTGCGACGGCTTCCTTCGCCTTGGCGGCGGCCTCTCCGAGGGCGACGTTGAGCGGATCGGCCTTCCCGGCGTCGGAGAGCCGGTCGGCCAGGGGCTTCGTGGAGACCGCCCGGGCGTCCTTCACGGCGAGCGATTTCTTGGCCGAGTCGAGGGCGGCCTGGGCTTTTCCGGGACCGGCCTTGGCTTCTTCGAGGGATGCCTGGAGCGTTCCGGCACGCGTGAGCGCGTCGGCCCCCGCCTTCACGGCAGCGTCCTGGGCGACCTTGGACTTCTGGAACTCGTGCTTCGCGGCCTCGACCTGCGCGAGCAGCGCCTCGTGCTCGCCCTGCGCCTTCGCCAGCTCGGCTTTCTGCGCGTGGACCTTCACGTTGAACTGTGCGGCCTTGAGGTGGGCGACGCGCGCCTCGAGCGCGGCGGCCTGGACGGTCGCGGTCTCTCCCGCCTGCCGGGCCTGCGCGGCCTGGGCCGAGGCGGCGGCCGCCTGCTTCTGGGCCTCGGAGAGCGCCGCGGCCCCGGCGGTCTTCTTCTCCGCGAGCGGCTTGAGCGCCGCCTGGCGGTCCGCGAGCGCCTTCTGGGCCGGCCCCATCGCGCCGGCGGCCTGATCGGCGGACGCGCGGGCCTTCTGCGCGGCCTCTGAGAGTTGGGCGACCTCGGTGGCCTTCTCGGCGGCCCCCTTCTGGGCCGTCTCGAGCTGCTTCGCCTTCGCGGGGTCGGTCTCGATCTCCTTGAGCGCCGCCGCGGAGGCCTCCTGCAACTTCCGGAGCTCGTCGGCCGCCTTCTGGAGCGCGAGCGAGGAACCCTTGGCGACCTCGGCCTTCTGGGCCGCGTCGGCCTGCCTGGCGTTGAGCTCGGCCTGGGCGGCGCCCGCGGCCTGTGTCGCGGCGGCGAGCGCCTTGTCGACCTCGAGCTGCGCTGCCTCGGTCGTCCTGAGGTTCGCCGCGGCCTTCTCAGCCGCTTCATGGGTCGACTTGGCTGCGGCGAGGGCCGGAGCGAGCGCGGCCTTCGCGGCGTCGAGGGCCTTGAGCTCGGTCGCCAGCCGGTCGGCGAGCGAGGGCGGGTTGGTCGTCAGGGTGGCGAGCCGCTTCCCGTCGGCGGCGTTCCACGCGCGCACCTCGCCGGTCCAGTCGCCCGCGATGATGCGGGTCCCGTCATGGCTGAAGACCGAGTGGAGCGCGAGGTCGGCGAAGGCCTCCAGATCGCGGACCTTGGCGCCGTCGCCGGTCCAGATCTTCGCGATCATGTCCCGCCCGCAGGTGACCAGCCGGCCGTCCTGCGCGTACTCGAGAGAGGCGACGCCCGGGTGGGCCTGCCACGCCTTTACGCGGGTGCCGCCCTGCATCTCCCAGACCATCACCTGGCCATCCTCGCCGGAGGAGGCGAGGACGTTCGAGTCGGTCCGCCAGCTCACGTCGGTGATCGCCGCCTTGTGCCCGTTGAGCGTGTGGAAGATGCTCCCGGTCCGCGCCTCCCAGACGTGGAGTCCGCCGTTCCGGTCGCCGGTGGCGAGGAGCACGCCGTCGGGGCTGAATTCCATCGACGTGACCCAGTCGGTGTGCTTCTTGATCGAGTGCTGGAGCTCGCCGTCCTTCGTGGAGTAGATCTTGATCAGCTTGCCCGGTCCCCCGAGCGCGATGTGGCCCTGGTCGCTGCTGATGTCGGCGGCCAGGACGATGTCGAGCTCCTCGCCCAGCTCGAAGAGGCGGTCGCCGCTCTTCACGTCCCAGACGACGACGCGGCCGAGCCGCGCGCCGCGCCCGCCGCCGGCCAGGAGGAGCGCGCCGTTCCGGCTGAACTTGAGGACGTGCGCGCGGCGCTCGGGGAAGGGGAGGATGCCGGCCAGCTCGAGGGTGTCGGTCGAATAGAGAAGCACCTGGTGCTGGCCCGCAACGGCGACCAGCGGGGCCCAGGGGCTGGCCGCGAGCGCCGTGAGCGCCTCCGGGCGGACCGTTCGGACCGGCGGTTCCAGCAGCAGGTCCTGCGGCATCGGGGGCGGCCCGGCGGGCTTTCCCTTCGCCGCGGCGTTCAGGGCGAGGTCGACCTTCGGCCTGTTGATCCTCTTTGCCGCGCCGCCCTTCGCCTCGACGAGGCCGCCGTCGATCCATTTCCGGAAGACCGCGAGCTCCGTCTCGGCGAGCTTGGGCTTCTTGGGGGGCATGTGGGGCTCGGCCAGGTGGGCGATGGCCTTCCAGAGGGTGCTGTTGCCCGAGTCGCCCGCCGTGGCCAGCTCGCCGCTTCCGCCTCCCGCGAGCGCGGTCGTGTAGGTCGAGAGGTCGAGGTCGCCCTTCTTCTTCTCCGAGTTATGGCAGGAGAGACAGTGGTTCTGGAGGAGGGGCAGCACCTGGTCCTGATAGTTGACCGGCGCCTCCTGCCCCCACGCGCTCGGGATCGCGGCCAGGGAGAGGGTCGCGAGCAGTTGGATCGCTCGTTTCCTTGATTCGTGATTCCTGATTCGTGATTCCGTCATCGTTAGTGGTTGAAGATGAATTCGTTGGCGTTCAGCAGCGCCCAGAACACGTCCTCCAGGTCCTGCTTTGCCGATGCCTTGTCGATCGGCTTCACTTTCTCGATCTGAGCCGCCGTGGGCCTGCGGCCCACGCAGCGGATGTAGAGCTCCTCCACGACCTCCTCGTTGGACTTGCCCGCAGCGAGCAGCTTCCCGACCACGCCGCCCTGCGCGATCCGTTGGTTCACCGTGTCCCCGTTAAGGAGGTGGAGCGCCTGCGAGAGGTTCGGGTCCATCTTCACCTCGCAGGAGCAGACGGTCTCGCGCGATGCGCGGCCGAAGGTCTTGAGGAAGTAGTTGCTCACGTTGCCGTCGGCGATCTGCACGGCCCGCGCGCCCAGCGGGAGCCCTCGGAACTTGTTGGGCGTCTCGGTCACCTGGGAGATGACGTCGAGCAGCACCTCCGCGCGGATGCGGCGGATCGGCCCCTTCGCGAAGTTCCGCGTGTCCGCCTCGTTGGTCTCGTTCCCACGAGTCGAGAGCTGGTAGGTGCGCGAGGTGCAGAGGTCACGGACCAGCTTGCGGAAATCGTATTGGTAGCCGGTGAACTGCGCGGCCAGTTTCTCGAGCAGCTCGGGATTCGACGCCGGATTGCTCACCCGCACGTCGTCCACCGGATCCACGATGCCCTTTCCGAAGAAATGCGCCCACACGATGTTGACGAGGTTCTGCGCGAAGTAGGGATTGCGCGGCGAGGCCATCCACTCGGCCAGCACCTCGCGGCGGTCGCGGTTCTTGAGGTCGGGCACCTCGGCGCCGAGGAACTTCGGCGGCATGTCTTTGCCCGTGACCGGGTGCTTCACGCCGCCGCCCTTCGAGTTGAACACCACCGTCTCGCGCGGGTCTTCGCCGGCCTTGCGGCCGACCTGCGAGAAGAACGCGGCGAAGCTGTAGTAGTCGTTCATCGTCCAGCGGTCGAAGGGATGGTTGTGGCACTGCGCGCACTGGATGCGCATCCCCATGAAGACCTGCGCGACGTTTTCGGAGGTCTTCAGCGTCTCGCGCTCGACCTTGTAGAAGTTCGCCGCGGGATTCTCGAACGACCCGCCGCTCGCGGTCACCAGCGAGCGCACCATTTGATCGACCGGCACGTTCTGGGAAATCTGCTTCTCCAGCCACTCGTAATATTGCAGGGCTGACTTGTAGCTGAACGTGAGCACCTGGTTGTCGGAGCGGATCTGGAGCAACTCGGCCCACTTCATCACCCACACCTCGGCGAACTCGGG
>CAZSCC010000451.1:0-7626 GCA_964604905.1 uncultured Planctomycetales bacterium | reverse complement strand
CGCGCCGTCCAGCACGATGTCGGCGACCTTGAACGAGATCATCTCGCTCTCGGCGTTGTCCACGCCCGAGATGTGCATGTTGAGGCCGCTGATCTCGCGGATGTAGTCGATGATCGCGGTCAGCGGCGCGGCCTGCATGTCGATCGTGATCCGGATGGACTTCAGCTTGTCGAGGATCTCCTTGTCCTCGGGCTTGATGTCGTCCTCAAGCTCCGCGATGCCCTTGGGCTTCCGCTTGGAGATCAGCTCCTTCCAGGTCTCCATGTCGGTGAACTGCATCACCTCCGCCTGCACGGCGGCGTTGAGCTCGAGACGCTCGAAGGTCCGCTTCCATTCCTCGATGTAGTGCTTCAGGTTGTCGCGGCCTTCCTTCATGTGGTTGAGCCGCTGCGCCACGTTCTTCATCTCGGAGACCGAGGTGAGGTTCGGATTGAGGTAGAGGATCTTCTCGCAGATGTCCACGCAGCGCATGTACTGCTCGCGCTCGAAGAACATCTGCGCCTGGCCGAAGAGGAGCTCCAGCTCCCGCTTCTGGTCGATCATGCGCTTGAAGTCGTCGCGGGCCTTCTCCTCGTCGATCAGCCGGATGCGCTGCTTCTCCTCGTCGAGATCCTTCTGGCGGCGCGCCTCCTTGGTGCGGTCGAGCATGTCCAGGGCCTGCTTGCGCCGGGTCTCCAGCTCGATGCCCGTGGGCATCCACTTGGCGTACTCGAGGATCTTGCGGAACTCGCGCTCGGCCTTGTCGTAGTCGCCCGCGTTGTACTGGCGCTGGCCGCTGGCCATCGCGTTGTCGATCTCCACCAGGGTCTGCTGGTGGCGGACGAGCGCCTCGCGCATGTACTTGTCGTACTCCTCGGCGGCGGGGGTCACCCGGCCGCGGCCCAGCAGGAACTGGACCTCCATGAAGAGGGCCCGCGCGGGGGCGTGGTTGCCGTTGATCTGGAGCGCCTTATCGCACTCGAGCTGCGACTTCTCGTAGTCGCCGGACTGGTAGTAGCGCTCGGCCAGCCTATAGTGTTCGTCGGCCTGCGAGCTCTTCGCGGCTTCAGAGACCTCGTAGCTCGCCTTGAGCTTCTGGATCAGCTGCTCCCACTCGGCGCCCTGCGCCTGCGTGCCGCCCGTGGCCGGCGGGGCCGCGATCGACTGCGGGGCGGACGGCGGCGCCTGGGTCGCGGGGGCGGTCGGCGCCTGCTGCGGCGACGAACATCCCGCGGCGAAGAGGGCCGAGACGGCTCCGGCGAGGATCCATTCACGCATGGTCGGACGCTCCTATTCTAGGAGACCGGGAGTCGACGGGCGGCATCGGGCGATCCCCCCGGGACCCCGACCCCGCACTCCTCCCCAAAACTCCAACAATCATAGTGACCCGGTACGACCCGGCAAGAGAAATCACGCTTTGTTGACGGTGGGGACCCCCGCCATCCCTGCAATTTTCTTCGCGGACGGGAGACGGACGTCCGGGGGGCCGCCCGTGTGGGCGGCCCCCGGCGTCCGGGATCTGGCTTCTACTTGAGGCGGACCATCCGGTCCTTGATGACTTCCAGCTTCTGCTTGGCGACGAAATCCGTCTCCGCGTAGTCGTCCATCAGCTTCTTGTAGAGGGAGAACGCCTGGCTCTTGTTCTTGGCCGCCTCGGCCTTCTCCGCGTCGGCGAAGATCTTAGCCGCCGCCTCCTCGCGCTTGCGCGCCTCGGCGACCTTCGGGTCCTCCTTGGGCTGATCGGGGGCGGTCTCGGGGGTCTTTTTCACCTCGGCCTTCGCCTTCCCGCCGTGGTTCTCGCAGAGGTCGTTCGTGTCGGGCGGAGCGGGGGACAGGATCTTCCGCTCGCCGCCCTCGTCGGTATACACGATCTCGTTCGTTGAGAACGGGCGCTTATCGACCAGCGGGTCGCAGCCGACCCAGTTGCCCTGGTCGTACTTCTTCTTGCACTTCTTGATCTCGAGCGTGACCTTCTTGGGCTCGACCGAGACCAGGGTGTACCCCGTGTTGAAGTCGACCGTGAAGGCCTTGCCTTCCTTGGACACCCGGTGGATCGAGACGGGCTCGCCGCCCGGCTGCTCCTCCCACCAGCCGATCTTGTCCCCTTCGTACTGGATGTGGGACTTGTCGATCGTGCCGCGGCCCTTCTCGTACTTCTCGATCTTGACGTACACCATCCCCTTGGCCGCGCCGGCGGGCTTCGAGGGGGTGGTGAACGTGATCTTCCAGATCGTCTTCGTCAGGACTGGCGAGGCGGTCGAGACCGTCATGGGTTTCGCCTTCTCCTCCCGCTTCGGGTTCGTATCGGCCTCCGGGATGGACGTGATCCGGTAGGCGTACTTCGTCTTCGGGTCGATCTGGGTGTCCTTGTAGGTGAGCGTCTTGATGTCCAGGTCCGCCACCTTCTCCCACTTGCCCGAGCCGTTGGTCTCGCGCTCCACCACGAAGCCGGTGAGCTTGAGGTAGTCGAAGTCCTTGGCGCCCTTGGCCATCTCCTGCTTGGTGAACTCCTTCATCGTCCAGGTGATCGTGACCCCGTCGAAGTCGACCGCGCTCGTCCCGAAGTCGATCGTGGGGACGATGGCGGCCTTGACGAACACCTTCGCCTTGTCGATCTCGTTGATCTGCAGCTCCGGAATGAGTCGCGCCACGGCGTCGCTGCCCGCTTTGGCCGTGGTCACGACGTTCCAGGGGCCGAGGACGGCCCCCGAATCGGTCTTCACCTCCCGGGGCGTGAGGGGCGCATGGGCCTTGCCTTTTTCCGCGTCGATCCGGTCCGCTTCGGACTTCAAAGCCCTCAGGGAGGGATCCTCCTTGGCCATGGCCACGCCCAGGAGGAGGTAGGCCAGCAGCGCCGCGGCGGCGGTGCCCAAGCCCACTTTCTCTCCGTGCCTGACGAAGAACTCCTTGCCCGCGCTTCTCTTCTTCTCTTCCGCCATATCTTCTCCTGCTATTCTTTCCGGGTCGAAAGCTCCCGCGTCTCACGGAGATCGTCCGTGACTTCCGCCAGGAGCGTGAACTTCTCGAACCGCAGCCGATCGAGCGTCCAGCCGGTGTCGCCGATCGCGCGCCCCGGGGAGGTCCGGACGATCCGGCTCTCCCAGCGGCCCTTCCCGGGATTATACGAGTCGACGCCCAGAATGGCGTGCTCTTTGTCCCCCCCGATCAGCCGCACCTTGTGCCAGGACGGAACGGCCCCTTGGACCGTCCCCTCGCCTTCTCTCTCCACGAAGCGGACGTGGTCGACCCGGTACTCCTTCGTCCCTTCTTCGCCCCGCACGAGCACCCGGTACCGATACGAGTGGTTCGGCCGGAGCTCCCGGTCCTCGAAGCTCGTGGTCTTCGGGGAGAGCACGGCGATCCGTTCGACCTCCCCGTCGTCGCAGGTCCGGTGGACCAGGATCGCCTGCGGTACCGACCGTTTCACGGTGGGTCCTTCCTTGGGCTCCCGCAGCGACCAGGTGAGCAGCGTCCGACCCAACTCGATGCTCCCACTATATACGGGGGTCGGGAGTACGAACTCCAGCGGCGGAGGGGCGTCTATCTCCTTCCACACGATTTTGGGACTGATGCAGCCCACGTAGGGAGTGACGGGGACACGCACCGGAGCCATCACCGTTTGCCACTGGACCCAAACCTCGGGGGGCCGCTCCCTCTTCGGGCCGGGTTGACCCCCGTCAGGTTCCGCCCGGGCCACGGCGGGCGGGGGCCGGCTTGACGGGCCCTGGGCCCACATCAGACCGGTCATTCCGCAGACGACGATCAGCCCCCACGCTCCCGTGAGCATCCACCGTTCCTTGAGCGACAGCATACGGCCTCCTGGCTACTCCACCTTCTCCAACTTCTCCAACTTCTTCAGCTCCGACGGCTCGAAGTCGATGATCTGGCAGGTCACCGTCAGCAGCACGTCGATCGGCTTGACGGCCGCCTTGACCTCCGCCTCGATCTTCGCCTTCCCCTCGGCGTCGCCCCGGGTGATGGTCTTCTTGACCTCGGGATCGTTCTGCTCCCGGATCGTCACATGGGTGCCGATCACGTTGACGAGCAGGCGCGCGGCGACCGCCTTTTCCGCGGCGGGATTGAGGATTTCGCTGATCAGGCGCGGGACCTGGCTGTAGGGCAGTTCGACCGCGAAGCCGAAGGTCATCGCCTTCCCGAGCTTCTGCGGCAGGTCGTACTCGGCGAAGTTCTGCGGCGCGGCGTTGGCCGGCGCCCCGACTCCCATGTAGTGGACCGCGTGATCCAGCGTGGGGAAGGTCTCCCAGGTGGCCGAGCCGAGGGAGGGGTGGAGTTTCCGGAAGAACCGGAAGTCGTGGACCCGTCCCACCTTGCCGTTGTCGTTCAGGATGCTGAGCAGGGCGTGGGCCACCCGCTGCCGCGCCCAGAAGCGCTTCTGGATCTCCTTAAGCACGCGCTTCTCGTCGGCGATGATCCGGCCGAACTCGTCGGGCTGCGGATCCTCCCAGTTGAACCCGTGCTTGGGTTTGTCGGGGTTGGCCGGATCGGGAACGCCGATGGTCACGCCCTTCTCCTTGAGGGCCTTCTCGATCTCGTCCTTTTCGCGGCGGTAGATGCTCATGAATCCGTCGCGCTGCGGGTCCTGGTTGGCGGCGAGCTTGAGGTCCGTAAACCACCGCTCGAGGTGATCATTGCTCGTCGCGTAGAATTCCCCGAGCTTCCGATATTGTTCGATGGTCTTCGTCCTCGCCACCTCGCAGGCCGTGATGTCGGGAGTGCCGGGAATGGAGTTCTCGCCTTTCAGCCTCTTCACCAGATTGCCGAGGTTTTTCTCCGTGGCGCCTTTCTTCGTCCAGAGCGGGAGGACCATGACCGCGAAGAAGATCACCAGCACCGCTCCGGCGGCGCCGGTTCCGATCCAGAATGCATTCTTTTTCATGGGGTTCTCCTTCTTACTTCCCTGCCGGCTTCTCGCCCGCCAGGGCGAGCTTCCGGTTGTCCGGACCGACCGGGACCTCGAGCGTCACCCGGAACCGCCAGAACCGCTTCACGTCCGTCTCGGGGACGGGGTCCTTGGTCATGAAGGCCTTGGGCGCGGGCCAGGGGATCGCGTCGGTGGTGTTGTGGTCCAGTTCGACGCGCCACTGTCCCTCCGCGAGTTCCCAATGCTTGTTCTTGATGACGCAGCCCTTGCCGGTCTCCGGCCCCGCCAGCCGCGATTTTCCCGCGGGATTGTAGTTGAGCAGGGTCTTGAGGATGAAGTCGCGTCCCTGACCCTCCTGCGTCCTCTTCGTGATGACCACTTCGAGGATCGCGACGAGGACCTTCGACGTCGGGAGGGGTTTGCCCTGGCCGGCCGCCAGGGCGGCGCGGGCCTGGGCGCTCGGGTCGGTGCCGGCCGCGACCTCCTTGGGCCGCTCCTTCTCTTCGAACTTCCAGTCGACGACCCAGAGCTTGTTCTGGAGGTCCGCCTCCCACCTCCCGGGCTCGGACCACTTTCCGTTGTCCGGGATGTTGGGGTTGATCTCGTCCATGATCTTCAGGATCGTGTCGCGCTCCGTGACGACGGCCGAGATGGCCTCGAGGGCCTCCTGCGGCGCCTTCATGTCTTTCACCGCCTCGTAGCGCTTCTTCTGCTCCTCGATCAGGCCCTCCTGCTTCTTTCCGAGGTTCTCGGCCGCCGTAAGCTTCGTGAGGTCGCCCGACTCCTTGACGTACGCCAGGCCCACCAGGACGAAGAGCGCCGCCACCGCGGCCACGATGAAGGGTTGCTTCTTCTTAAGCTCCTTCTTCTGGCGGTAGATCTCGGGGAGCAGGTTCACCCGGTTGGTCGTGGGCCCCATCCCCTGGAGCGCGAGCCCCAGCGCCGTTCCGATCGTGGCCAGGTTCTCGTTGAGCTCGCCCGGGTCGATCGTCCCGCCCACCGCGATCTTGTTGAGCTGCTGGACCCGCGCGGCCGGGAGCTGCAGCGATTGCGAGACGAACTTCTGGAAGTTGAGCGTCTTGGTCGAGTTCCCAAGCAGCAGGATCTTGTCGAACTTCGAGGTCTTCGAGATCGACTTGTAGTAGCCCATGGACCGGTTGATCTCGTTCACCAGGTCGCGCAGGACGGGCTGGACCGCGTTGAAGATCTTCTGCGCCTGCTGCGACTGGCCGGCCTTGAGCTTGAGCTTCTCTGCCTCCTCGAAGGGGATGTTGAAGGCCTTCTGGAGCGCCTTCGTGATGTCGTTCCCCGTGATCGGGAGGTTGCGCACCCAGAACTTGGTGCCGTCGATGACGATCAGGTCGGTGTTGTCGCCGCCCATGTCCAGCGCCACCGCCGCGCCGCCCAGCTCCTGGTCGTACGCCAGGAAGTTGAAGAGGCCGACGGGGGCGAACTGGACCGCCTCGACGTTGAACCCGAGGTCCGCGATGTTGCCCAGGAACTGCTCGACGATGTCGCGCTTGATGGCGAAGAGGATGACCTCCTTCTCCTCGCCGGGCCCGTAGACCCGCTCGACGTACTGGTAGTCCCAGAGGACCTCGTCGATGTTGAACGGGATCTGCGACTGGGCCTCATAGCGTACGATCTCGGGGAGCTTCGCCTCGTCCACCGGCGGGAGCTTGATCAGCCGGTTGAACGTCGAATGGCTCGGGAGGGAGAAGACGACCGGCTCGTTCGAGATCTTGTAGCTCGCCTTGACCTGGGCGAGCGTCGACTTGATCTGCGCGTCCAGATCGCCCGCATCGCCCGTCCCGGCGCTGTCGTAGGGGAACACGCCCGAATGGGTGAGCGTGCCCCCGCCGCTCGCCCCCAGCTCCAGCCGCACCGCCTTGATGGAATACTTGCTGACGTCGATACCCCAGACACCTTTGCCCATAGTGCCCGCCTTTCAATGGAAAGAGCGTCTCTACACACGGGCGGGAAGAGAGGGGCTGTCGAATGGAGGGGGCGCGATCGGCTCGTGGGCTTGCGGGGGAGCGTCAGGCCTCAGAAATTTTCGACTTCAGTCTTCTGAAACGAGTTCGCTTGCTTCAGGGGCTCCTCTGCGCTAGCCATCACGGCGCCGGTAAACCGCATCCTCACCCGGCCACTCATTCCGCCAACAGGGTTCAGTATACCCTACATTGAGGACGTAAAGAACGAAACCACCCTGTGCATGAAATTGAATCTTATTGCCCTCTCCCACGCAAGGAATTGAAGCCCCAACTGTTCATCTGGGCATCGGGTGTCCAGATGAACAGTTCAGGCCGGGAGCAGCCCCGCGTCCCGGCAGACGGTCGCCAGGTCCTTCTTGAAGGTCCCGTGCTCGGCCATGTTCCGGAGGATGTAGGCGGGGTGGAACGTCGCGAAGAAGCGGACCCCGTGGGCCTGGCCGTACGTGCCCCGCAGTCGCGTGATCCCCGTCTTGGTGTTGAGCAGCGTCTGGACCGCGATGTTTCCCAGGCCGCAGATGATCTTCGGCTTCACGAACCCGATCTGCCGGACGAGCCAGGGCATGCAGGCCGCCATCTCGTCGATCTGCGGCGTGCGATTGCCCGGCGGCCGGCACTTGAGGATGTTCCCGATGTAAACCTGGTTCCGGCCGACCCCGATCTCCTGGAGCGTCCGCGTGAGCAGCTGCCCCGCCCGGCCCACGAACGGCTCCCCCTGAGCGTCCTCGTCCTGCCCCGGTGCCTCGCCCACGAACATGAGCGGCGCCTCGAGCG
>CAZSCC010000450.1:0-2763 GCA_964604905.1 uncultured Planctomycetales bacterium | reverse complement strand
GACGCCGCCTTGACGCCGAACTTCTCCTCGAGCGCCTTCACCGCGCCCGAGATCCAAAGGACGTTCTGCTTGGCCACCAGCTCCGTGAGGAACTGGGTGCGCTCGTCGTCCGCAAGCTTGCTGACCTCGTCGACCAGACCCGCAACGTTGCCCATGTCGCTATTCTCCTTCCAGCCTTGTTTCCTATGCTTCCTATCGCCTACCCGGCGCGACTACGCCGGCTTGAGCTCGATCTCCGCACCCGCCTCCTTGAACCTCTTGGCCAGGGCGTCCGCCTCGTCCTTCGGCAGGGCTTTCTTCACGTCCCCGCCCTTGTCGGCCAGGCCCTTCGCCCCCATGAGGTCGAGGCCCACCACCTCGCGAATGATCTTGATGACGTCGATCTTCTTGGCCCCGGCGCTCTTCAGGACGACGTCGAACGTCGACGGCCCCTCCGCCTTCTTCACCTCGGCCACCGAGGCTCCCCCGCCCCCGCTCGACGCGCGCTCGACTCCCAGCTTTTTCTCGAGCGAGTCGAGCAGCCGCGCCAGCCCGAGCGAACCCTCCTTCTCCAGGATGGAACCCAGGAGCCGCGCGCGTTCCGCGTCGTCGAGCTTTCCCGTCTCCTCGAGGAGTCCCGCCACGTTGCCCATCTATTGCTTCTCCTTGTCGGCGATCGCCTGGAGCGTCCCGACGAACTTCCTGGGGATCTCGTTGAGCGTGCTCACGAGCTTCACCGTCGCGCCCTGCATCAGGCCCAGGATCTGTCCCAGCATCTCCTCGCGGCCCGGGAGCTTCGCCAGCGCGCCGATCGCGGCGGCGTCCGCGGGCTTCCCCTCGATCACCGCCGCCTTGACCGCGCCTTTCTGGTGCTTCTCCTTGTAGGCGACCAGCTTCTTGGCCATCGACAACGGGTCCGCCCCGTACACGATGACGCTCATCCCGCTGAGGTGCTTCTCGAAGGCGGCGATCCCGAGCTTCTTGAAGGTGTGGAAGGCGACCGAGTTCTTCACCAGCCGCACCCTCGAATTGCTCTCCCGGAGCGACTTCCGAAGTTCCACCGACTGGTTCCCCGTGAGCCCGTTGGCGTCGATGAGGACGAGGTTCTGATGGCCCTTGAGCTTCTCGACCAGCTCGTCCACCATCTTCCTGCGCAGCAGCTTGGACATATGGGTTCTCCTACGCCTCCACGGCCACCGCGACGCCGGGGCCCATCGTCGGCGAGATCGCGACGCCCTCGATGAACATCCCCTTCACCGTCGCGGGCCGCACCGACCTGATGTGCTCGATGAACGCCTCCACGTTCGCGCGGAGGTCGTCCTCGCTGAATGAGAGCTTTCCGATCGCCGCCTGAACATTGCCGGACGAGTCGTTGCGGTACTCGATCTTGCCCGCCTTGAACTCGCGGACGGCTGTCTTCACGTCGTCCGTGACCGTGCCGTTCTTCGGCGAGGGCATGAGCCCCTTGGGGCCGAGCACCTTGCCGAGCTTTGAGATCACCTTCATCGTGCGCGGAAGGGCGATGGCGACGTCGAACTCGAACCAGCCGCCCTCGATCCTCTTCGAGAGATCGTCCATGCCGACCGCGTCCGCGCCCATCTCCTCGGCCATGCGGGCCTCGTCGCCATCCGCGAACACCACCACTCGGCGCGACTTGCCGATGCCCTTGGGCAGCGACAACGACCCGCGGATCGACTGCTCGCTCCTCTTGGGGTCGATCGCCAGCTTGACGGCGATCTCGAGAGACTGATCGAATTTGGTGGTCGCGCCCTGCTTGACCAGGGCCACCGCCTCGGCCACGGTGTACATCTTCTGCGCGTCGATCTTCGCCGCGGCCGCCTTGTACCTCTTGCTGCGTTTGCGCATTGCGGATTCCTACCCTTCCACCTTGATGCCCATGTTCCGGGCCGTGCCTTCGATCGCCTTGATCGCCGCCTCCATCGTGGAGGCGTTCATGTCCTTGATCTTGATCTTCGCGATCTCCTCCAGGTGCTTCCGGGTCACGCTCCCCACCTTCTCCTTGTTGGGCGTGCCGGAGCCCTTCACCACGTTGGCGAACTTCTTCAGGAGCACGCTCGCGGGCGGGGTCTTGTAGACCATTTCGAACGTGCGGTCCTTGTAGACCGTCACGATGCACGGGATCGTGAGCCCGGCGTCCTTTTTCGTCGCCTCGTTGAACCGCTTGACAAACTCGCCGATGTTCACGCCGTGCTGGCCCAGCGCCGGCCCCACGGGGGGCGCGGGCGTCGCCTGCCCGCCCGGGCACTGGAGCTTGACCCTCGCCATCACTTCCTTTTTCGGGGGCATGTTACACCTTCTCCACTTGCCAGTACTCGAGGTCCACGCGCGTGGCGCGGCCGAAGATGGTGATCGTGATCCCGACCATGCCCTTCTGGGCGTTGATCTCCTCCACGATCCCGTCGAAGTTCTCGAAGGCGCCTTCCTTGACCCGCACGCTGTCGCCCTTCTGGAAATCGATCTTGATGCGAGGCTTCTCCTCTTCGGCGCCGGTCTGCTCGACCAGCATCCTGTTGACCTCGTGCTCGGCCATCGGGATGGGCTCCTTGAGGCCGAGGAAGTCGCCGATCCCGGGGGTCTCCCGGACGATGAACCACGCATCCTTGTCCTGCATCATCTCGATCATGATGTAGCCGGGGTACAGCTTCTTCTCCCGGACGGTCTTCCGGCCGCTGCGGATCTCGGTCACCTTCTCGGTCGGCACGATCACGTTGGTGATCTTGGCGTCCATCCCCTGCGCCCGGACGCGGCGGAGCAACCCTTCGC
>CAZSCC010000449.1:0-5405 GCA_964604905.1 uncultured Planctomycetales bacterium | reverse complement strand
CCTTCTCGAAGGCGTCGAGCTCCTCGGGCGCGGGGGGCAGGCCGAGGAGGTCGAAGGAGAGGCGGCGGAGGAGGGTGCGGCGGTCGGCCTCGGGCGAGAGGGAGAGGCCTTCGCGCTTGAGGCGGTCGCGGATGAACGCATCGATGGGGCCGCGCCCGGGGGAGAGCGGGGCATAGGCCCAGTGTGCGGCGGCGGGGGCGTCGTCGGGCCAGGGTGCGCCGGCGTCGATCCAGGCGCGGAGGCGGGCGATCTCCTCGGGCGCCAGCCGCTTCCCCTTGGGCGGCATGACGAGGTCGGCGTCGGCCCCGGAGACGTAGCGGAGTAGCGGGCTCGCGGCGGCCTTGCCCGGAAGAATGGGCTGGCCGATCTCGCCGCGGCCGAGTGCGGCGGTCTTGAGGTCGAGTCGGTAGCCGCTCTTTTGCTTCTCGGCTCCGTGGCAGGAGAGGCAGGCCCGCTGGAAGAGGGGACGGATCTCCTTCTCGAAATCGACGGGCCGGGGCGCGTCCTGGGGGGCGGCGCCGAGAAGGGCGAGGAGGACGGGGAGGAGGCGATGCATCGTCATTCCCTACGTCGGCAGCAGTTCGCGCCATCGTCCGATGTGGGCCGTCATCTCCGCGACGGCGCGCCGGGCGTTCCCGCTCCGGAGAGCCTGGAAGAGCCTGCGCTGGGCGGCCATGACGATGCGCTTCGTGTCCTCGGCCTTCAAGGCGTGGAGCCGGTAGTTCCGGGCGAGCCACCATTCGACCTGCCGGTAGAGCGTGCGCCAGCAGGTGAGGAGCCGCTCGTGGCGGGCGGCACGCATGACGAGGTCGTGGAACTCGATGTCGAGGCGCGAGAGCTCGGCGAGCGTGGGGGCGGTCTCGCTCTGGCGCAGGTTTTCCTTGAGGGCGGCGAGGTCGGGGGCGGTGAGACGCCCCGCGGCGAGCCGGGCGCTCATGGTCTCGAGGGCGAGGCGGAGCGAGAAGAGCTCCTCGAAGTCGGCGGGGGCGAGGAGGCGGACGCGGCAGCGGCCGCTGGGGGCGAAGACGACGAGGCCTTCCCGTTCGAGCTGGACAAGGGCCTCGCGGACGGGCCCCCGGCTGGTGCCGAGGCGCTGGGCCATCTGGCCCTCAGGGATGAGGGCGCCCTCCGGGAGGGCGGCGTCGAGGATGGCGCGGCGGATCTGGTCGGCCACGCCGTCGGCCAGGGTCCGTCGGGGGAGGGCGCGGAAGGGGAAGGCGGCGGCCATGCCTATCCTACAACGGTTAACAGTTAACCGTTTACCGGGTCCGGATTTTCGGGCCGCCCGGACGGATCCCGGATCGGTTGCGTCTCCGGCCCGCCCGCGCTAGAGTACCCCCTGCCATGAAGCTCCGCGGCCGCCCCCTCCTGTCGGCACTCGCGCTCGGCCTCGCGGCCTGCGCGGGGCCCGCCGCCCCGGCCTCCCCGGGCCTCGAGCTGAAGTTCGGCTATTGCGCCGGGATCGGCGACTTGGCGGCCGCGAAAGCCGCGGGCTTCGACTACGTCGAGCTCCCCGTCCGCGACATCGCCCGGATGTCGGACGAGGAGTTCGGCCGGGCCGTCGACGCCCGGGAGTACGTGGGGTTGCCTACGCCGGTGGCGAACAACTTCCTGCCGGCCGACCTGAAGATCGTGGGGCCCGCCGTCGACAAGGTGCGGCAGAACGCCTACCTGGAGAAATCGCTCGGCCGCATGGCCCGGCTTGGCGTCCAGATCGTCGTCCTCGGGAGCGGCGACGCGCGTCGCGTCCCGGAAGGGTTCCCGCACGCCGAGGCGCTCGCGCAGCTCGTCGAGTTCGCCCGGCGCGCCGCCGCGACCGCCCGGAAGCACGGGATCGTCCTCGCCGTCGAGCCGCTCCGGAAGCAGGAGACCAACATCATCCACACGGCCGCCGAGGGGCTCGCGTGGGTGAAGGCGGTCGATCACCCGAACTTCCAGCTCATGGTGGACTTCTACCACCTGGCGAGCGAAAAGGAGGATCCCGGGATCCTGCTTACCGCGAAGGAGCAGATCCGCCACTTCCACATGGCCAACCCCAAGGGCCGGGTTTTTCCGCTCGACGCCTCGGAGTACGACTACGCCGGGTTCTTCGCGAACGTCCGCCGGATGGGAGTCCGCGGGGGGATGAGCGTGGAGGCGAAGCCGGCGACCACCTTCGCGGCCGATGCGCCCCGGACGCTGGCCTTCCTGCGGGGAGCGCTCGCCGGCACCCGCTGAGCGGAGTGAGGATGAAGCGCCTGATCGCCGTCACCGCCGCGTTCGTCGCTGGATGGCTGGCGTACATGATCGCCATGGTCCTGACGGTGTACGATGGCGTGCTCTCCCTCCTCTTCCAGCCCTTTGTCGCGGCGCTGGCGAGCGGCCTGTTCGTGGGGGCCGCGCTGCTGGCCGGACTCCTGCTCAGGGTGCCCGGAGCGAGGTCGATCTGGGCCTCGAATCGCTGGATCGCCGGGCTCCTGGCCTTGGGGAGCATCCTGCTCTTGTGCTTCGGCTACAGCCTGGGGCTCCGGGAGACGCAGGTGGACCCGGAAACCGGAAGGACCCTCGTGGTGCTGGACGGGCGGGTGGCCCTCGGGGGGTACTTTATGATGATCTTCGCCATCGCGAACTGGCCCGTTCGGCGACGGTCCACGACGGACGCCGCCGAATAGTCTATCCGTCCACCCCGTTCCACGATCCCCGCGCCCGGATCGCGCAGGCGCGGCGGAATTCCGCGTGGAGCCGGGGGAGATTCTCTTCGTAATGCTCCTCTGCCAGGAGAGCGGCGACCTCCTCGATCAGGTGCGGGATGGCTTCCTTGGGGACCCCCATGGCTCTGCACACGGAGAAGCGGCGGAGGGCTCGGGTTACGCGGAATTGAAGCGTGTCCTACCCGGTGTGGTACTCTTTCTCGGAATGGACCTGTCCGAGGGATTCGGGATCGGAGATCGCATGGATAGCTCGGGCGAGGAAAGGGCCCGGCGCCGCCGGAGGATCAAGAACTGGATCGCCTTCGCGCTCCTGCTGGGCCTGCTGCTGCTGCTCTTCCTTCCCGGGATGTTCCACCGCGGGCCCGACTGAACGTTCTCCAACATCATGCTGGCGTCGTCGACGCTGAAGGTCATCGCCTGGGCGCAGGAGGATTTCCGCGCGAACGACCGGGACGGAAACGATGCGGCGGACTATTGGAGAAAGGACGTCGCGGGGCTCTATCTCTACGTGAAGGTCGACGGGAACTCCCCCTCCTTCGATTCCATGGTCCGGGCGGATGACCGGGCCGTGACGGCTCTTCCCTCCCACGTCAAGGCCGTTCGGGGGCCTCTGATGGAGCGCTTCTGGCTTCGGGTGATCCGGCTTCCCAGAGAGGAGGCGCCCGACCCCGGCCGTTTCGCCGTCTGCTGCTTTCCCTCCGCCTACGGCCCGGGCATCCGCTCGCACTACGTGATCCGCGAGGATGCGATCGTGTACAAGAAGGACCTCGGCCACGGAAAGGGGATCGACGTCTACCCGGTCGATCCGCTCAAGGAGGGATGGGAGCGGGTCGACTGAGCGCCCGCCCATTCACCCATTCGGCGGGAACTTGGGCCCTTAGGTCAGATCCGGCAGCAGCCCTCCGGCGCAGAGCGTTGGGTTGCCGAACGTTTCCAGACGGTGGCCGAAGCCGTGGGCCAGCGAGAGCAGCAGGCGGTTGTGCGGCAGCTGCTTGTACTTGAGCGAGCGCCCCGTCTTGAAGCCGAGTCCCCCGCCCACCAGCACGAACGGGATGTTGTTGAGCGTGTGCGAGTTTCCCTGGCCGAGCTCGTTCGTCCAGACGATCGTCGTGTGGTCGAGCATGCTTCCCTCGGCTCCCGGCTCGGGGGTGTCGGCCAGCCGCTTGGCGAGGTACGCCAGCTGCTCGCAAAACCATTTGTTGATCTTAGTCAGCTGCTCCTGCGCGGGCTTGTCGCTGTCGGGCTTGTGCGAGAGCTCGTGGTGGCGCTCGTCGACGCCCGCCCATCGCATCCGCGCCTGGCCGACCGAGTTGGTGTACTGGAGGGTCGTGACGCGGCAGAAGTCGGCGGCGAAGGCGTGGACCATCAGGTCGATCTGCATCTTGCTGATCTTGGGGATGTTCTCGTTGTCGTCCTTCACGCCCGGCTCGAGCTGCGGGGCGGGAGGGCCGTCCTTGCGGGTCTCGGCGGCCTTGAGCTGCTGCTCCATCTCCCGGACGAACGCGGCGTGCTCCTCGAGGATCCGGCGGTCCTCCGCCCCGACCTTCGCGCGCACTTTCTCGAGGTCGGCCTTCACGTCGTCGAGGACGCTCTTGAGCGCCTCCTTGTCCTTCGTGCTGCCGTACATCTTGGTGAACATCTGGTAGGGGTCGCTGATCGGCGCGATCGGCTTGTTCGCCCCCGCGTAGGCCATGCGCGTCCACGTGTCGGCGCGCTCCGGCACCATGACGCCGAATTCCAGAGAGCCGAAGCGGGTCTTCGTCTCCTCCTTGGCCTGAAGGAAGTTGCGGATCTCCTGGTCCATGGAGATGCCCTTCGCCCATCCGGCGGGGGTGTGCGATCCGCCCTGGATGTTTCCGGGGTAAAGCTCGATGCCCGTGAGCAGGCAGCCGATGCCGCGCATGTGGCTGTCGCCGTCGCCGCGCACCTTGTCGCAGACGCCGTGCAGGGTGAGCATCTTGCCCTTGAACGGCTCGAGCGGCGTCAGGCTCTCCTTGAGGGTGAACGCCGCGCCCTCCTCGGAGGGCCAGAAGGTGGAGGGCACGACGCCGTTCGGGCTGAACATGACGACCAGCCGCTGCTTCTTCGCGCGGCGCGGGGTCGCGTTCGCGAAGACGGGGAGGCCCGTCAGGAAGGGCACGGCGGCGGCGCCGATCCCGAGGTCGCGGACGAACTCGCGGCGGGTCAGGCTCATGGGCTCTTTCCTTTCGATAGGGCCGTCGACACCATCACTTCGACCATCATCTTGCGGATGCTGAATCCGCTCTGCGCGAAGGACTTCTGCAGGGACGCCGGACGATCCGCCCCGTAGGCGAGCACCGGTTGCTTCACCAGGTGCTGGAAGAGGTGCTCGATGAACGCCGACTGCGTCTCCTCGCTGCGGGCCAGGATCTCGCCCAGCTCGCGCGCGCCGGTGAAGCGGACCGGCTCGGTCCCGGGCGCGGCGTAGGAGCCGGAGGCGTCGATCGGCTTGCCCTTCTCGTCGAGGCGGAAGCGGCCGACGGCGTCGAAGTGTTCCATCGCGAACCCGAGAGGGTTGATCGTCGCGTGGCAGGACTGGCAGGTCTGCGAGCGGGTCTGGAGCGCCGTCCGTTCGCGCGTCGTCATGTCGGGATGGAGGTCGGGGCTGAGCGGCGTCACGGCCTCGGGGGGCGGACGCATCCGCCGGCCGAGCAGGCTCCGCGCAACGAAAACGCCCCGATGGATCGGCGAGGT
>CAZSCC010000448.1:0-4714 GCA_964604905.1 uncultured Planctomycetales bacterium | reverse complement strand
CCATGACGGTATCGTTGTAGAGGCCCCCCAGGCGGAGGCTGATGTCGTTCCACGGCTTCTTGACCATGCCGGTCGGACGGCCGTCGCCGATCATGAACGAGTAGTAGACGCCCTTCTCGGAGAGGCCGAAGACCGCGCCGTCGGCGACGCAGGGCGTAGGCATCGTCGTCGACACGTCGGTCTTCCAGAGCTCCGCCCCGTCGGCCGTCCGGAAGATGCCGTACTGCGGCACGAGGACGGCGTCGCCGCCGCCGATCTTGAGCGGGACGGGGCTCGCCCCGCCGAAGGTGTCCTCCTTCTTCTTCCACGCCACCTTGCCGGTGGCCTTCTCCAGAGCGAAGAGCGTCGACCCCGAGAGGAAGATCACGTGCTTGCCGCTCAGGGCCGGCGACGAGTGGGTGCCGTGCTCGCCGATCCCGGTCTGCCCCGTGAAGAAGCTCCAGACGCGCTTGCCGTCGAGATCGAAGCACGCGACCGCGTTCGCACCGATCCCCTTGTTGCCGCCCCAGAAGGCGGCGAAGACGTGCTTGCCGTCGCTCGCGGGCGTCGGCGTCGACGTGTAACGGTCGTTGTCCCAGCAGTCGTAGAGCTTCCGTTCGGCCTTGGACATGGCGGCGTGGATCGCGCGCTCGAGGTCGACCTTCTGTTTGATCTTCCCCTGGAGCGCCGCGTTGCCCTCCGCCCGGGAGCCGTCGACGCTGAGCGCGGCGTTCAGGTCGGCCGGCAGCGCCAGCATCAGCTGGTCGAGCTGCTCGACCTTCGCCGCGAGGTCGGGCATCCTGGCGCGGTCCTCCGGCGGGATCGAGTGGTAGAAGGTCGTGCTCCGCGTCCAGAGCGTCCGTCCGTCCGATTTGTTCAGGCAGACGAGCGTCCCGGCATCCGCGCCGACGAACACGCGCGGGCCGACGACGATCGGCGAGCTCCAGCTCGGGCCCGGCATCGGCGCCATCCAGCGGATGTTCCGGGTCTCGTAGCCCGCCGCGGCGCCGGGCATGAACGTGGCCGTGACGTTCCAGTTCTCCTTGGTGGACGCCGCCTTGACCAGGAGCAGGTTCCAGCCCGCCTTGAGGTCCACGGCGGGCGGCGACTCGTACTGCCCGGGAATCTTGACCGGCGCGCCGTTGAGCCAGGCCCGCACCTTCTGTCCCTGGACGTGGAGCCGCGCCTGGACCGCTTCCAGGGAGTGGAGGTACGCGCCGGCGTAGGCGACGAGCGGCTCGAGAGTCCCCGGCTTGTTCTGCGCCCCCTGCTTGTCCGCCTTGCCGTAGGCCAGGACCAGGTCGAGCACGAGGTGGCCGTTTCCTCCGGTCTGCTTGGCCACGGAGACGGGGACGACCGCCCAGGGCTTGCCGTTCAGGCTCTGACCGACCGCCGGCTGGAGGAGGGGATCGGTGTTGGGCTGGCCGATTCCGTCCAGGGCCGCGGCGTGGTCCTTGGCCTCGAAGGGACCGGCGACCAGCCATTCGCGGACCATGCCCATGTTGAGCGGCTGCCCCTCGGGGGCGCCGCTCTTGGGCTTCGCGGCCAGGGAGCGGAGGGCGGTGAACCCGGCCCGGGGCCGCCGGAACCACTCCAGCGGCGGGGTCGCGGCGGGGAACCGGCCGCTGCCGTCGCCGCGCCAGCCGATCGGCCGCTCCGCCGAGGGATGGAACTCGGGCGAGCCCAGGGGCGCCCGGTCGCTGCCCTTGGGGCTGTCGTCGGCCGCGGCGGCCAGCGCGAACGCCGCCACCGCGGCGAGCGCGAGGGCCCTGGCCCACGCCGCGCGGATCCTGGTGCGAGAGGACGCGATGATGTATTCCATGGGAAAAGCCCTCACGGTCACCCCTATCTCATTTGCACTTCCCCCGGAAATCTTCCGCGGAATCTCAGGCAGGTCCTTTCCTGCGGTCCTGGCCTCCCCGGCTTGCCTCTGCACCCCCTCTCGCTCTCCACCGTCGCCTTCGGGTTCGGCGCGGCTCAGGGGCGGTCCGCCGCACCCAACCTCCTTGACCGGAAGCAGCCCCTCCTGTAGCTTGATCCCCGGGAACCGCACTCGACCGCATCGAAGGCAGTTTGCACGTCTTGGGGCCCGACGCGAAGGACGTGGATGGCCGGGAGGCCTCGACTTTTAGAGGAGGAGTCGCCATGTTTGATCATCGCGTCGAGTTCATCAGCATGGTGCAGACAACGACGCTCCAGGCCGCGGCGAAATTGTCGACCGCAGCCTTCGACAAGGTCCAGGAGGCGGTGCAGAAGATCGGCGCCGAGGGGTGGGAGCTCGTCTCGCTCGCCCCGATGACGACGACGGCCGGCGCCCAGGCCACGCACGTCGTGGCGGCCTTCAAGCGCCCCAAAGGCTAGGGGTGAGTCAGCGTTGTTTCCAGCAGTTGAGGCGGGATAAGGACGCCGTGCTGTAGGGGGCCTCAACTCGCTGAATCAATGTTGTCGAACCCCTAGGAGGCTTCCGGGCCGCGCGATGCCCGGAACGTCCGGGCTTCGGCAAGGAGAACCATGACGACTTCCGGCATCCCCGTGGCCCCTCGCGTGCTCCAGGATCTGCTGCTCGCAAAGCGGGCCTGCACTCTGCTGGGCACGGCGGGTGAGCCGGTGGAACTGTGGGAGGCGTATGCCCTCGCCCAGGCCGACTCCGCCGCTCTCGCCCGGGACCTGGAGCCTCTCCGGGGCCGGGGAACGGTGGGGGCGGCGCTCCAGGGCCGGCTGAAAGAGGTCCGCGGCACGACGGTCGCGCTGGTCGAGTACCTTCGCCAGGCGCTTCCAGGGAACCTTCCCCTTCTCGCCGACCCGGCGGCGCTCGATCTCGCCCTCGTGTTCATCATGACCACGCCGCCCGCGCAGGACGCGGTGGTCCGGTGGTTCAAGAATCCCTCCGCCTCGCGGGACGAAGCGACGCGCCTCCTCCGCACCATGGGGCGGATGGTGGAAACCTATCATGGCGCGATGAACGAGGCCGCGGCCGGTCCGCCGGCGGCCGCCCCTCCCGTGCCAAAGGCCGTCCCCGTGGAGGCCGACGAAACCGAGAGGCTCCTCCAGGAGAGGCTCGATGCGCAGCGCAAGTCGCGCGACCGCTCCTTGACGGAGCGAAGGACGCGGGAGACCGGCGAGGCGGAGAAGCTGGCTGCGGCCAAAGTCGAGGCCGAGCGTGCTGCGATCGAAAAGGTCCGGGCCGATCAACAGGCGGAGGCCGAGCGGATCGAACGGGACAAGGCGGACGCGGAGAGACTCGCGCGCGAGAGGGCCGAAGCGGATCGCCGGGCCCGCGAGGAAGCCGAGGCGGAGAGAGTCGCCCGCGAGCGGGCGGAAGCCCAGCGGGCCCGGGCCACTGCGGAAGCGGAGCAAAGCGTCCGCGAAACGGCGGAAGCCGAACGGACCGCCCGAGAGACGGCGGAAGCCGAGCGCCTCGCGAAGGAAACAGCGGAAGCGGAGCGCCTGGCGAAGGAGAGAGCGGAAACGGAGCGGATCGCGCGCGAGAAGGCCGAGACGGAAATCGCCGCCCAGGCCAATGCGGAAGCCAAGCGGGTCGCCCGCGAGAATGCGGAAGCCGAGCGCGCGGCGAAGGAGCAAGCGGAAGCGGAGCGGATCGCGCGCAAGAAGGCCGAGGCGGAGGCTGAACGCATCGCCCGCGAAAGGGCGGAATCCGAACGCCTGGCAAAGCAGAAAGCGGAAGCGGAGCGGGTCGCGCGCGAGAAGGCCGAGGCGGAAATGGCGGCCCAGGCCAAGGCGGAGGCTGAACGCATCGCCCGCGAAAAGGCCAAGGCGGAGGCCGAACGGATCGCCCGGGAGAAGGCCGAAGTCGAACGGATCGCCCGCGAGAAGGCGGAGGCCGAACGCCTGGCGAAGGAGAAAGCCGAGGCCGAGCGCCTGGCGAAGGAGAAAGCGGAAGCGGACCGGATCGCGCGCGAGAAGGCGGAAGCGGAGAGAATCGTCCGGGAGAAGGCCGAGGCGCAGCGGATCGCCCGGGAGAAGGCGGACGCCCGGTTGACCCCGGAGGAAAGGGCAGCCCGCGACAAGGCCCGCGTCGAACTCCGGGACCGGTTGCCGGGATTCCTGGCCGATCCCTGGCGCGACCAGAAAGTGGGGAGCTGGTTCCGGGTCAGGACGGTGGCCGGAAAGGATGAGACGCATACGGACCTGGGCCTTCGGGAGCGCGGCAAAGGGTTCACGGTGCTGGGCGTGCAGCAGCATGTCGGAGGCCGCTCGGAGTGGGAGAAATGGGAACGGATCGAACTCCGGTCGATCCAGCTCCTGGGCCAGGAGATGCTGGACCTCGGCGGCACGCCCGTCGAATGCGACCTCTACCAGCTCGTCTCGCGGGCGGGAGAGGAGAAAGTCTGGACCCTGCTCGACGGGCCCCACGCGGGCGCTCCGGTCCGATCGGAATCTCCGGGAGCCTCCTTCCTGGCGAAAAAGATTGAAAAGGAGACGCTGGCCGTCGGGGCGAAGTCCTTCGAGTGCGCCCGGATGGACGGAGAGGAAACCCGGAGCGGAAAGAGTACCGGCGTGGTCCGATGGTGGTCCGCCCTTTATCCCCTGGGGCCGATCAAGTCGACGAGCGATGCGCTCGTGACGGAGGCGGTGAAAGCGGGCGAGGACTGGAACCGGCGCCCTCCCTTCCCTTCTTGAGCCGCTCTCCCCGGTCGCGGGGCGTCGAACCCTCCCCGGAATCCAGGCTCCCCCTTTGTCCGTTGCTTTGCTCCCCCGCCCGGATACGCTCTTG
>CAZSCC010000447.1:0-1955 GCA_964604905.1 uncultured Planctomycetales bacterium | reverse complement strand
AAGGTCTACAACACCTCCCGCCACGTCGAGAAGATCGTCGACGCGAACAAGATCGAGGACCCCTCCATGTTGTACGTGGGCATGAAGCTCGTGATGCCCGACCTGCCCCGGAAGGAGTCGGTCGTGGCCGGCGCCGGCACGACCGCCGTCGTCGCCGCCAACACGGCCGGCAAGAAGACCCACACGGTCCAGCCCGGCGAGAACCTCTGGAAGATCGCCGCCCGGATCGCCGGCGACAAAGGTATCGAGGAGACGATGCGGTCGATCGTCAGCCTCAACCCGGACAAGCTCAAGGGCATCGAGACGGCCGTCCGCGCGGGATGGGCCCTCATCGTGCCCGAGTAGCGCACCGCAAGATCGCAACCCACACGGGGAAGGCTCGAAAGGGCCTTCCCCGTGTTTTTTTTGGGATGAGCGGAAGCACGAGCCGGGGACGGGTCGGATCAACCCCGGCCACCTCCCGTGTCCGAGGCCACGGAGATCCGGAGATGAAGAGCGCTACGACGGGGACTTGCCGCCCTCCGGCGGGTGGGATTTGCCGTTCGCGGGGGCGGGCTTGAGCGCCGCCTTCCGCATCTCTGCCTTCAGCGCCTCGATCTTGACGTTGAGCGCCTCGACCCCGCAGCAGGTCTTGTAGATCTCCCCGTTGACCGAGTCCGCCTGGTCCTGGAGCGAAATGTAGCGCGCGATCATCTGCGCCTTCTCGCTCTCCAGCGACTTCAGCTCCTCTTTCTTGCCCATCTGACGGGAATGGTACCGCCTCCCCGAAGCACCGTCAACCCCGAATCCGGCCCAGCCAGACGGCTCCCAATCCCAGGAGAACGCTCGCGGCCACGTAGAGCGCCGCCAGACCGGGCGCGCCCCGCCGGACCAGCTCATGGGTCTCGTGGCCGAACGCGGAAAAGGTCGTGAAGCCGCCCAGGATCCCCGGCACCAGGAAGACCAGCAGCGCCTCCCGGTCCTTGACCATCGGGTGGAGGAGGCCGATCCCGAGGCAGCCCAGGACGTTGATCCCGAGGGTCGCCCAGGGGGACGCGAAGAGCTGCGAGATCCCGTAGCGCGCCGCCGAGCCCACGAATCCGCCGACGCCGGCCAGGAGGAGATTGAGGAGCATGGCCTCGGATTATAGCCTCTCACGCGGCGGGGGCGGAGATGTCTTCCTCTTTGAACTGCGACCCGTCGTACGAGAGCAGCTTCGGCTGGTCGTCCACCACCGTCTCGATCGTCACCGGCCGATGCCAGACCCGCTGCAGGTTCCGCAGCGTGTCCCGCGCCTCCTCGACGTCCAGGTCGGCGCCCTCGTGGCGATGCCTGAGGAGCAACTCGGCGCGGTTTCGGAAGTTGCCGTCCGCCACCACGATGGCGGGATGGCCCATGTTGGTCAGCCGGAAGAGCAGGCTCTGCTTGACCGCCTCGAAGTCGCGGTCGGAAATCTCGTACCGGTTGGCCTGCGCGTTGAACTTGTAGACGAAGAGCTTGTGCTCGAGGCAGAACTCCTTGGTCAGGAAGTCGTCGATGAACGTGATGTCGTTGTAGATGCGCCGCACCTCGAAGATCTTCTCCCTCCCCTGTCCCAGCTTCAGGTCCCACTTCTTCTTCCGCGACAGGTCGTCGCAGTCCTCGTACTCGCGCCCGAACCGACCGCGGTCCCAGCGGTCCTCGATGTCCCGCCAGAGCTCGACGCCCAGCTTGTACGGGTTGATCGATCCGGGCCGCACCCCCATGACCGACGCGTGGTGGTCGGCGAAGTCCACCACCTCCGACGGCTCCAGCGCCTTCTCGGTCATGATCTTCGCGTGCCAGTACGACGCCCATCCCCGTCGCGCGGATGCGAGCGCGCTCACGAAGCTCAAACCAACCGCCGTCAAGGCGGCAACCGCGAGCAGGATTCGAAAACTCATCACGCGCACTCCATCTGGCCCGCGCATCGCCAATGCGGTGTGCCGGCATGAAAC
>CAZSCC010000446.1:0-4005 GCA_964604905.1 uncultured Planctomycetales bacterium | reverse complement strand
ATCAAGGATGATGGGACAGGCGGTGTGAGGCGGTGAACGCGACGACTCTTTACGGCCCAGCGAAGGACTTGATCGTCACCGGGAGCGCGAACTCTTGAGCTGGGCGATAATAACCAGTGAAGGTTCGAACGCGCTGTGCGGGCTGTTCAGATCCCGGAACTCAGCTCACATTTTCTGTGGACCGCCCCCCTCGAGTGAATCCTTCCTGATCTCACGCCGGAGATCCTGGGTAACGCGTTTGATTGCCCCGAGGCTCTGGAGCATTCTACGCCGATTTACATCATGGAATCTGTGGTCGAATGGAAACGCGGTTTCAAAAATACGGATAATACGGAGATCCGTATACCCGTAACCATCCTCCGAAGGATCATCGTTCATTGCTGGAAACGGTAGTTGATGAGGAATCAGGAAGTCCTGATCACAATCGAGCTGCTCAATCCGCAAACGTACCTGATCGAGTTCTCTGACCAGTTCAGAGTCATTCTCACCGTCGATCTCCCGAAGGAAGACCTTGACGCCAAAGACGATCTCCAACGCAGTCGCCTTAGCCCGTTTCCACTGGCTGGGACGATCCATTTCGATTAGTACTTCCTCATCTCTTTCGATAGCTGCTCAATCTTCTGTTCCAGATCTACAATCCGGGTGGAGAGAATCTTTCTTCCGACTTCATCTCCAGTCGCCCTCAATTGAACAAACATCGTATTCATTTGCTTTTGGAGTTCCGAGATCTGCGCCTGCATCCGCATGTACACCTGCGCCGCGGCAGTCGTAGCAGCTGCCGCTACTGTTCCCACTGTGGCGACAGGTGGCGCAGGCGCAGCAACTGCAGCCGCGGCTGGAACGATCGCAGCGACGCTAGCTGTACCCAGGATGATTATTCCTGCACTACCCAGTTGAGCGACGGATCCCGCGATGAACAGCACTCCCCCTGCTCTACCCGCGACCCCCGATCCCCGAAGGTGTACGTCAACGAAACGGGCATCCCATTGGGAAAGCGGCTCGGTATCGCCATCTATTCCACGCTTGGCATTCGCCAGTTCGGCTTCTGACTTCTGCTTGCTGTAGTGATTCAGGAGTTCGAAAAAGCGGTCCAATCCTATTGGGCTGGAAACGGCGAACATCTCGTCCGCAAGCGTCATACTCAAGAAGGTGTTGTCGCCTCCCTGAAGTCGATTCCCATTCCACATCCAATTGGCATTTGGCTCGCGGAACGACTTTCTGAGCATATCGATGATGAAGTCCTTGGCTCGCTCTCCTCCGATGCGCTCCAGCTCCTCTGAATTAAGTTCCAGGTTCATGCCGGATGGATCGCGACCCTTGAGTGGGCTATTCTGGGCATACGCATACGGGTCGAATACTCGATTCTTTAGGAGAGGATCCCTTTCCACAAACCTCCCCGTCCTGGGATCGTAGCTCCGCGCGCGGAAATGCATCAGCGCCGACTCCGTGTCCGTTTCGCGTTGGGACGTGAGCAAGCGGGCTGAAGTGGGCTGGCGACGGGATTGGGGGCGTCGCGAGGGGGCGAGGAGCATGGAGTCCCTCCGCCTTTGGAAGGCCGACTCAGGCCAACTTTGCCGGGCGAGTGCTCTGGCTTGGCCGGCGCCCGCGGTCCGCCTGGCGCTTCATCCACTCGGCGACGGAGTCGCGGACAAAGGACTCCAGCGTCGCGATCGCCTTCTTGCCAGAACCTTTTCCTCGACCCTTGGCCGTGACCGATAGATCCAGAAGCACGGCCAGGGCGGCATGACCCCCCTCAGCTTTGGCCTGTTCGACCACGGCAATCTTGAGCTTGTGCCTTCCGGCGCGGACCTCGAGGTCCCTATAGAATTGTCCTGTCCCGGTTCGGGCTTGGAGGCGCTTTGCACTCCCCGCGGCGCCCGTCACCCCGGGGGCGATTCCCCGGCGTTCCAGCTCAAGCCCCCGCTGGTACCACTCCTCGAGTTTCTTCTCCAAGGACTTGTCCATCACCTTCATAGCATACCTCCGAACTCCATGTAGTGGAACCCCTCTTCGAGAGCATCCGGGCCCAAATCGCGGAAGCCCTGCTTCTTGTAGAACGTGAGCGCTCCCGGAAGGGAGTGGAGCCCCACTCGTCCGTGCCACCCGCCCCTCACGCTAGCCATGACCGAGAATCCCACCATGGCCGCTCCGCACCCGATCACCTTCCTGGGGTGCTGAAGGCCGGGTCGGTTCTGCGGTGCGACGCTCAAGTATTCGACGTACACCTGCGGGAGCGCCGCTTTGGCCGTGAGCCGGCGGCGGCCGCTTATCTCGAGGATCATCAGCGCCTCGAGTTCTCCCGCCACCCAGAGCGAATAGTGCTCGTACTTGAGCCGCTTGGCCCCGAGCCCGGCGGGACACGTCGAGGTGAACGTCTGCCAATCCCATGAGGCATCTTCCTGGCCATGGTCCTCGAGGCGCCGCCTCCACCTCCGTGCCGCCGCCAACGCCCGGCGTGAGATTCCCGCTATCATCCAACCGTTGATCGGCCGGATCGTGAACCCTCCTCGACCCTCGGGAGCGTTCCAGTCCAGGGTCACTCGCGTGCGGCCTTGTTGTCCGTGCATCGTCGGGCCGATCGTAGCACAAGGTCCTTCAGCGCAATCCAGAATCAAGGGGATCGGCGGTAGGTCCTCCGGCCTCTCTCGGATGGTACTTCCGGTGGGCCGCCTTGAGATCGAGGATCGTGAGCTTGGCGTAGACGTCGAGACTTCTGAAGTCCTCGTGGCCGAGAAGCTCTTTCACGTGCCAGGGATTGGCCGAGCGGCGGATCATCTCGGTCGCGCAGGCCCGGCGGAGCGCGTGCGGGGTCACGCGCTTTTCGATCCCAGCCCGCTGGGCTGCTTTGAGGACCGATTGCAGCACCTCCTCCCCTCCCATCTTCTTCCCCGACTTCGTGACGAAGAGCCATCCCGGATCGACCTTGCCCCGCACGAGCTCGGGACGGATCGCGAGGAGATACTTCCGGATCCACTCCCCCGCGTGCCTCCCGAGCGGCACGATCCGGCCCTTCCCGCCTTTCCCCTTCTCGATCCGCACGCACCCCTGGGCGAGGTCCAGGTCTCCCACCTTGAGGTCCGACAGCTCCTGGCGCCTCATCCCCGTCGAGTAAAGAAGCTCCACGATCGCCCGGTCCCGGTACCCCGTCGTCCTCATCGTGTCGCAGGACCGGATCATCTTCCCGATCTCCAGGTCGGTCGGGATGTCCCGGGGGAGCGTCTCGGGGGCTTTCACGTACTCCACGGCCGCCGGGAGGGAAGGCGACACGATGCCTTCCTTGACGAGGTAGTCCAGGAATCTTCGGACGACGAGGAGATGCGTGTTCAGCGTCCGCGGCCGATCCTTCCGGCCCCGCGAGTTGATCGTCTCCTTCCGGTAGACCAGGTAGGCTGACAGCAGTCTCGTCGTCAGCCCCTCCGGCCCCCGGATCCCCGCCTCCTTCGCGTAGGCCGCGAAGAGCCGGGCCATGTCGCGGCGCGACCGGATCGTCTTCGGCGCATGGCCCGTCGCTTCCAGGCGCTTCAGGTACCGGGTCAGGTACAGCTCCCAAAGATCAGGCGCGGGGGTGCGTTTTCTCATGGGCTTCCCTCAATTCTCCGGCGCTCACCGACACGTACCGGCCCAGCGACTTGAAATCCGCGTGGCCGAGGATGCCCTTGACCACCCAGGGCGAAGCCCCGGACGCCAGGAGATGGGTCGCACAGCTCCGGCGGATCGCATGGGGCGTGACGGGCTTGCCGATCTTGGCCTTCCGCCCCAGACGGCGGACCTTCGTCTGGATCCACCAGGAGGAGAGCGCCTTCCCCGTCTGGCCGACCCAGAGCGACAAGATCTTCTTCGACGCCCACCGCGGCCGGACCTCCTTCAGGTAGCGCCGGAGCCACGTCATCGCCGTTTCCCCGAGCGGCACCACCCGCGCCTTCCCGCCCTTGCCCTTCCGTACCAGGAGCGTCCCATGGCCAAAATCGATGTCCCGGACGTCGAGACCCGCCATCTCCGAAAGCC
>CAZSCC010000445.1:0-4355 GCA_964604905.1 uncultured Planctomycetales bacterium | reverse complement strand
GATGGAGCTGCACGACGCGAAATCGGGCACGGGCGTGCGGATCGTCGCGCCCATGATGGCCGTCGAGACGGTCGCGGCCGTCGGCGGCTCGATCTGCTCGTTCGACGGGCAAAAGCCGGTGGTGGGGCCCGAGAGCGCGGGCGCCGATCCGGGGCCCGCCTGCTACGGCCGCGGCGGTCCGCTGTGCGTGACGGACGTGAACCTCTACCTGGGCCGCATCCTGCCCGACCGATTCGCGTTCCCCTTGGACCGCGGGGCGGTGGAGGCGCGTCTCGGTGAACTGATAGCACGGATCGCGGCGGCGACGGGACGGCGGTACCGCCCCGAGGAGCTGGCGGCGGGCTTTGTCGCGATCGCCAACGCGAACATGGCCGCGCCGATCAAGAAGGTCTCGGTCGCGCAGGGGTACGACGTGCGCGAGTACGTCCTGGTCAGCTTCGGCGGCGCCGGCGCCCAGCATGCGTGCGCGATCGCCCGCGAGCTCGGGATCCGCAGGATCCTTCAGCATCCGTATGCGAGCCTCCTGAGCGCCTTCGGCATCGGCATGGCGGACGTGAAGAAGTTCGCCGCCCGGGACGTCTGCCGGCCGTACGGCGGCGACGAACTGCGCGCGATCGAACCGCTCTTCGCCGGGATGGAGGCCGACCTCGTCGAGCAGGTCCGGAAGGAGGGGGTTTCCGACGACCGGATCCGGCCGCCGCAGCGGCTGCTCGAGATGCGCTACGCGGGGCAGGAGGCGCAGATCGGGGTGAAGCGGCCTCCCGACGGCGACTACGGTGCCGAGTTCGAGCGGTTGCACCACGCGCAGTTCGGGTTCACCCATCAGGGGCGACCGATCGAGATCTACGCGGCCCGGGTGGAGGTCACCGGGGAGACCGCCAAGCCCGACTGGCCGGTCGCGCCCGCGAGCGGGCAGCGCCGCCCCGGTCCCGGCGAAAGGGCACGGGCCTGGTTCCAGGGGCGATGGCAGGAGGCCGGCGTCTTCCGGCGCGAGGACCTCCGGCCCGGCGACCGGATCGCCGGCCCCGCGATCATCGTGGAGGCGACCAGCACGGTCGTCGTGGAACCCGGCTGGGAAGCCGAACTGACGGAGCGCGACGACCTTGTCCTGACCGATCAGGCGGAGCTTCCGAAGGCCGAGGCGTTCGGCGGCAGCGTCGATGCGATCCAGTTGGAGCTCTTCAACAACCGCTTCGCGTCCATCGCCGAGCAGATGGGGGCGGCGATGCAGAAGACGGCCCTTTCCACGAACGTGAAGGAGCGGCTCGATTTCAGCTGCGCCCTCTTCGACCCCGCCGGGAACCTCGTGGTCAACGCGCCGCACATTCCCGTGCACCTGGGGCGATGAGCGAATGCGTCCGGCGCATCATGACGGATGATCCCGACCTCCGCTCCGGCGACGTGATCGTCACGAACGACCCCTACCGCGGCGGGAGCCACCTGCCGGACGTCACGGTCGTCACGCCGGTCTTCGACGGGGCGGGCTCCCGCATCCTCTTCTTCACGGCCAGCCGCGCGCATCACGCGGAAATCGGGGGGATCACGCCGGGATCGATGCCGCCGTCCTCGCGCAGCCTGCAGGAAGAGGGCGTCGTGATCCGCGGCTTCCGGCTGGTCCGCGACGGGCGGATGGACGAGGAAGGCCTGAGGGAACTCCTGTCGCGGGGACCGTACCCTTCGCGCGCGGTCCGGGACAACATCGCCGACGTCAACGCCCAGCTTGCGGCGAACCGGACCGGCGTGGAGCAACTCACGGCCCTGGTGGAGCGCTGCGGGCTCGAGGCGGTCCACGCCTATATGCTTCATATCCAGCGCGCGGCCGGGAACAAGATGAGGGCGGCCCTGCTCAAGATCCCCGAGGGGCAGCACCGCTACGTGGACCATCTGGACGACGGGTCGCCCATCGCCGTCACGATCACGGTCCGGCACGAGGCGGACGGGGGTCGCGCGGAGATCGACTTCGCCGGGACGGGTCCCGTCCTGGCCGGCAACCTGAACGCGACGCCTCCCATCGTCGCCAGCGCGGTCCTCTACTGCTTTCGATGCCTCATCGACGAGGACATCCCGCTCAACGCAGGGATCCTGTCCCCCCTCACGATCCGGCTGCCGGACGACTGCCTGCTCAACCCGCGGGCCGACGACGATCCGGCGAAGTGCGCGGCGGTGGTGGGCGGAAACGTCGAGACCTCGCAGCGGATCGTCGACGCGATCCTCGGGGCCCTCGGGGTGGCGTCGGCCAGTCAGGGGACGATGAACAACCTGAGCTTCGGCGACGGGACGTTCGGCTACTACGAGACCCTCTGCGGGGGGAGCGGCGCCACGGCGACCGCCGACGGCGCCCACGCGGTGCACACGCACATGACGAACACCCGGCTCACCGACCCGGAGGTCCTCGAGGCCCGCTACCCGGTCCGCATCGTCGAATTCCGGATCCGCCACGGCTCCGGCGGCGCGGGCCGGCGGCGGGGAGGCGACGGAGCCGTCCGCCGCATCGAGTTTCTCCGGCCGCTCCAGGTCTCCCTGCTCACCGAGCGGCGCGGGCCCTATCCGCCGTTCGGCCTCGAGGGCGGCGCTCCCGGCGCGCTCGGCCTCAACACGTTGCGGCGCCGAGGAACCCCGAAGGAGGAAGTCCTGTCCGGAAAGGCGCAGGTCGAGGTCGAGGCGGGGGACGTGCTCACGGTTCAAACTCCCGGCGGCGGCGGCTACGGAGCCGCCGCGCGCCCCTGATGGACGCCCAACATCCGTCCGCCGGCCGGGCATCGTTTCGCAGGGGAGTCGGGGAGGGTGGCGCACCAAGACTCGAACCGGTGACCTCTTGAGTATGATCCGGATCGGGAATCGCTGGAATTCCGCTCCAAACGCGGATCCCGTTGGGGGATGGTGGGCGCTACAGGACTCGAACCTGTGACCTCTTGGGTGTGATCCAAGCGCTCTACCAACTGAGCTAAGCGCCCGCCTCGGTCCGGTTGAGAGCGATCCACAGTTTACGGCGCGACTCCCCCCAGTCAAGGACAAAAACCGCCGATCGCCCCATCTCCTTCTTGTCGCCGGATCTCCGTCCATCCCCCGATCCCCTCAAGAACCGCCTTGCGCGCGTTCCAACGCTTTTGATACCATCCTCCGCTTCCCACACACACAGGAGGTCGGATGCTGGCGCGCAAGAAGATCGCGGTCATCGGAGCGGGAAAGCTCGGCGAGACCCTCATCAAGGCCCTCCTCGAGGCCAAGGTGGTCCAGCCCGAGCAGATCCACGCCACCACCCGCCATGCCGAGACCGGCGAGAAGAAGGCCAAGACCTACGGCATCCGCACGACTACCCACAACGCCGACGCCGCCAAGGGCGCCGAGATCATCATCGTCTCCGTCAAGCCCCAGGTCATGGCCGAGGCGCTGGGCTCCATCAAGAAGATCGTCACCAAGGGCCAACTCGTCATCTCGACCGCCGCGAGCGTCTCCACCGCGTTCATCGAGCGCCATCTCGCGAGCGGCGTCCCCGTCGTCCGCACCATGCCCAACACCGCCTGCCTCGTCCGCGCCGGCATGACCGGCATCTGCGGCGGAAAGAACGCGCGACGCGAGCACCTGGTCCTCGCCGAGGGCATCTTCTCCGCGCTCGGACGGGCCCTCGTCCTCGACGAGAAGTACATGGACGCCGTCACCGGCCTCTCCGCCAGTGGCATCGCCTTCATGTACGTCACCCTGGAATCCATGGCCGAGGGAGGCGTCGCCGCCGGGCTGCCCCGGGAGATCGCCACCGAACTCGCCGCCCAGGCCATGCTCGGCGCCGCCCGCATGGTCCAGGAGACCCGCGAGCACCCCGCGAAGCTCAAGGACGTCGTCACCACGCCCGCCGGGACCACCATCGACGGGCTCCTCGAGATCGAATCGGGCGGCCTCCGCGTGACCCTCATCAAGGCCGTGGTCCGCGCGACCAAGAGGGCGGGGGAACTGGTTAGCGGATAAGCCGGTGATGGAGCGCCGTTACGCGTCATACTAGGAGTGATGCAGTGGCGCTCCATCGATGAGTCCGAGGAGACGGTCGTCCTCCGCGGCACCCTCGCCACGAGCCCGGCGTCCTACCGGCGGTTCCGCAGGGACCGGGCGCTCACGGCCGGCGTCGTGGCGCTCTTCCTCCAGCGCCTGATCTCCTGGACGATCGCCCTCGCGGCGCACCTCCTGGTCGCCGCGCTCCTCCTGGCCCTCTACATCGAGATCCGGCGGGAGCCCGACACGCCCCTCTTCGCCCGCCTCCACCGGGGCAATTCCAGCAGCGAGGACGTGCCGCTCCCGGCGCCCAAGTTCGAGGAGGCCAAGAAGGCGGAGCCTGTCCCCGAGCCGGAGCCGCCGAAGCCCGA
>CAZSCC010000444.1:0-13107 GCA_964604905.1 uncultured Planctomycetales bacterium | reverse complement strand
CTCGTTGGCCTCCTTGATCGCTTCGGAAACGTTCCTGTCGTCCTTCATCTTGTTGCTCCACTTCGTCGGCCGACCGGAGTCGGCGGATTCTCCTGCTCGTTGACCGTGACCTCCTTCTCGCCCTCGGCGCTCAGGATGGTCACGGGCGCGTTCGTCGCCCGGCTGGATCCCGGCGAATAGGCGAAGCGGACCTCGTACTTCCCGGCCGCAAGCTCGGGATGGAACGTCAGGCTCTTCACGCCCTTCCCCGCCTCGTTGTCGTGCAGGTAGCCCGCGCCGATGTAGGTCCCCGAGTGGATCGACGCCTTCCACTCGCCCACCTTCTCCGCCTTCGCATCGTCCACCACGATGCCAGGAAGATCGGCGACCGCCACGACGCCCGAGATCTTTCCCGTGGCCCGGGCCGACGCGCCCTTGTCCTTCTCCGCCTTGATGCGCGCCTGCAGCGCCGCAACCGCCTCCTCCTGCTTCTTCAGCTCCGCCTCGCGCGCCGGGTCGGCGGGGAGCGGCGCCTCGAGGCCCTTGGAGACGTTCGAATGCTCCAGCGCCCTCGCGTTCTTCAGGATCCCCGCCAGCGCGTAGTAGTCGCGCGTGGGGATCGGGTCGAACTTGTGGTCGTGGCAGCGCGCGCAGCCGATCGTCTGCGCCAGGAACGCACGGCCGAGCGTGTCGAGCTGCTCGTCCACCACGTCCATCTCGAGCTGCTTCTTGTCCTGCTCCTCGAGGTTGGTGTTGCCGAGCGTCAGGAAGGTCGCCGCGATCAGCTGGCGCCGGCGGTCCTCGAGCGTCGCCGCAGGCAGTAGGTCCCCCGCCACTTGCTCCCGGACGAACCGGCCGTAGGGCAAGTCGGCGTTGAACGCGTCGATCACGTAGTCGCGGTACCTCCAGGCGTCCTTCAGGATGAACCCGCGGAGCGTCAGGGACTCGGCGTAGCGCGCCACGTCCAGCCAGTGGCGGCCCCACCGCTCGCCGAACTGGCGCGAGGCAAGCAGGCGGTCCACGACCTTCTCGTAGGCGTCGGGAGCAGCGTCGGCCACGAACGCATCCACCTGCTCCGGCGCGGGGGGCAGCCCGACGAGATCGTAGTACAGCCGGCGGAGGAGGACCGGCTTCGTGGCCTCGGGGGCGGGCTTCAATCCCTCCGCCTCCAGTCGAGCCAGGATGAACCGGTCGATGAAGCTTTTCGCGCCGAGGACCTCGGGGACGGGGGACGGTTTCGGGACCTGGTAGGCCCAGAGCTTCCGCCCCTCCTCGACCGACATGCCGATCTTCCTCTTCGCCGCTGCGGCGACGGCCTTCGGCGCGGGCGCGCCCATCTTGACCCATGCCTCGAGGTCGGCGATCTGCTCGGCGGCGAGCTTCTGCTTGGGCGGCATCTTGAGGTCCTTGTCGGCCCAGCGCACCGCCTTGATGAGGAGGCTCTTCGCGAGATCGCCCGGCACGACCGCCGCGGCGGTGTCTCCGCCCTTGATCATGCCCTCATGGGAATCGAGAAAGAGGCTCCCCTTCAGCTTCTTCGAGCCCGCGCTGTGGCACTCGTAGCAGCGCTCGACCAGCAGGGGGCGGACCTTCTTCTCGAAGAACTCGACGCCCTGCTCCTGCGCGCCGATCGGCAGCGGCGCGCCCAGGACCAGGACCAGCAGGATCGCGGACCGTCTCACCGTTCCTCCGTCACTTGCGGGGCTTCGCGACGTCCTCGCTCGCCACGTCCAGCCCGCGCGTGGCCTTCTTGAGGAAGAGGATCGCGTAACAGGTGTCCCACGTGGAGTTCCCGCGTTGGGCGGCCCCGTCGTTCCAGGAGCCGTCGGCCTTCTGGGCGGCGAGGATCGCCTCCGCCCCCTCGGCGTACCAGTCGTGGCGGCCCACCTTCTGGATCCCGAGGAGCATCCCCGCGCGCTCGAGGGCGTAGAGCGAGTAGTAGAGCTCCTCCTTCGGCGAGCTGTCGAACTCGATCGGCCCGGCGTTCTCCGTGACGCTCCAGCGGGAGACGAGCCAGGCGAGGCCGCTCTTCACGGCGGGGTCCTTCTTCCAGTCGAGGTCGAGGATATGGTCGCAGATCGCGACCGCCCCCACGCCCCCGGCCGTCATGCCCGCGTAGGGCTGGTGCTTCTTCGCGCAGACGTCCTTCCGGCTGTAGCACCAGCCGCGCGGCGGGCCACTCGCCAGCCCGTCGGTCGCGACCGCGCCCTTGTCCCCGTCCGCGGGATGCTGGCACTCGATCCACCACTTCCGGGCGAGCTCGACGACCTCCTTCGGGAGGACGATCCCCGCGTCGTGGCAGGCGCGGAGCCCGAGCGCGGCATACTGGGAATTGGAGTTATCGCCCGCCTCGGGGCCGGAC
This sequence comes from uncultured Planctomycetales bacterium, assembly GCA_964604905.1. Taxonomy (GTDB): domain Bacteria; phylum Planctomycetota; class MHYJ01; order MHYJ01; family JACPRB01; genus JACQFK01. Next base: position 10,766 of record CAZSCC010000444.1, on the reverse strand, counting down.
TTCATCTTCTTCACCGGGATCTTCCGGGTCACCTTAGGCTTCTCCTTCCCGGGATCGCCGAAGTCGCGGACCTTGGGCTTCGCCGAGGTCGACACGTCCCGCGAGGGTGGGGCCTCCTTAACGAACGCGGAGGGTTCCCCGTAGGACCACTGGCCGTTGGCGCACTGGTTGTCGACCAGGAACTGCGCGCACTGGGCGATCTTCCCCTGGTGTTTCGACCGGTCGAGCTCCTCGAGGATCATCGCCTGGAGGACGACCTTGTACGTGCGCTCGAGGGGCTCGTCCATCATGCGCTTGAAGAGCTCCTGGAATCGCGGATCGCCCTCAGGGACGCCTGCGTGGACGAGCGCCAGGAGCACGAGATCGTAGGTGTCGACGATCTTCGCGAACCCGACCCCCGGGGTCTTGGCGGTCTTGAGGAACTCGACGCCCTTCCGGATGGCGTCATCGACCCGCTTCGGATCCACCTGCGGAGCGGCTGCGGCGAGGACTACGGCGACGAACAGGTTCATGGGACGGGCCTCGTGGATCGGGAGAGGAAGAGGATCGCGAAGCACGTGTCGTAGACCGGCTGGCAGCGCTTGGCGCCGCCGTACCACGAGCCGTCGGGGCGCTGCTGGGCGAGGATCTCGCGGGTCCCCTCGGAGTACCAATCGTGGCCTCCCAGCGTTCCGAGGCCCGCGACGCCCGCGGCGCGCTCGAGGGCCCAAAGATAGTAGAAGACCTCGGTCTTCGGGTTGGGGGTGTCGGAGACCAGCTCCTTGGCCATCAGCTCCTCGACCGGGCCGAAGTTCTCCGTCACGCTGAAGTACTTGGTGAGCCAGCGGAGGCCCGCCTGGGCGACGGGGTCCTTGCGCCAGTCGTTGCCCAGGAGCGAGTTCTCGATGATGAGAGCCGCGACGGCGCCGGCGGTCATCGAACCGTAGGGGCGATGCGGGGTCTCCTCGCGCGTGTAGCACCAGCCGGCGACCTCGCCGTCGCCCACGTCGGGATAGGGCCGCCGGCACTCGCGCCACCCGCGGGCGGCGCGGTCCAGGGTCTCCTTGGGGATCGGAATCCCGGCGTCGGCGCACGCGCGGAGGGCCATGGCGGCGAAGAGCGAGCACGAGTTGTTGCCGCTCAGGGGGAGCGACGGCCCCGGCGCGTCCGTGCCGTACGACCACTGGCCGTTCACGCACTGGTTGTCGATCAGGAACTTCGCGCAGGCGGCCAGCCGGTCGCGGTGCTTCGAAGGGTCGAGCGCCATCGCCTGGACCGACACGTTGTAAGTGCGCTGGAGTTTGGCGCCCAGGACCTGGTCGAGGAGCTTCCGGGCGAAGGGATCGCTCTCGGGGACGCCCGCGTGTTTGAGGGCGAGCAGGACCAGGCCGTCCGACGGCATGGGCGACTGCCACTTGCACGACGGCAGCTCCGCGGTCCGGAGGTAAGCCACCGCGCGGCGGACGGACTCGACGATCGCCGGATCCGTCGAGACGACCGTCGGCGCCACCGCCACGGGAGTCGGACGGAGCAGGAAGAGTCCCGCGGCCAGGAGGGCGGCGGCCGCGAGCGGGACGAGCCACCGGGCGGAATGCTTCCGCGACGGGAGGCGGTGGAGGACGTTCTCGACCATCGCCTCCTTCTCGGACCTTGGACGAAGCGCGGCCTGCACCCTGGGAGCGAGATCGCTCCGGGGACCGTTCGCGCGGGCGAGGAGCGAGGCGATCGCGACCTCGTCGAGCAGCTTCACCGCGGGCGCCCCGAGGAGTTCGCGGGCCTCCTCCTCCGAGAGGGTCCCCTCAAGATACTTCTCGACCAGGAGCTGGAAGCGGTCGTCGTTCATGCGTTCGCCTGCTCCAGGCACTTGCGGAGGGCGTCGCGGACGCGGAAGAGCGTGGTCGCGACCCAGCTGAGCGACTGCCCCATCCGGCGGGCGATCTCGTCGATCTTCATGAGCTGCTGGTAGCGGCAGGCGACGAGCACTCGGGAGGTCTCCTGCAGCTTCCCGATGCAGTTCTGGAGCCGGCCGCTCAGGTCGTCGTCGCCCCGCGACTCCGCGCGCTCCATCGCGGCCGTAAGAAGCTTGAGCTGGAGGTGCTCGCGGTATCCCTCGCGGTTCTCCCGGTCGCGGGTGGCCCGCTTGAGCTCCGCCAGGATCATGAACCGGCAGATCGTGCGGAGCCAGACGCCGAAGTCCTTGTCGGTCTTGAACTCGGCCAGCTGCTCGTGGGCGCGGATGAAGGTCTGCTGGACGACCTCGTCGACCAGCGCGGCGTCGGGAACCCGGAAGGCGGCGTACGCGAGGAGCATGTCCTGGTGCTCCGCCACGAGGGCCGAATAGGCCTCGCGGTCGCCCGCGAGCACGCGGCGGATCGTTTCCCGTAGGTCGTCCATGACAGGACTATAAGCCCTCGGACGGCCGGCCATTACGCCGGGAGGGATTATTTCCGCGCGGCGCGCCTGGAGGGGCGGCCTCCACCTTATATACTCAGGGAACCGGTTCCGGAATCCGGGTACGTGAGAGGCAGACCATGAAGATCTTCGCCGCCCTCCTCGCGACGATCGCCCTTTGCCTGTCGACGCCCGCCCAGGCCCCGCAGGACGCCGCCGGGGTGCTCCGGGCCGTGGGGGTCAAGAAGGGCCTCTGCGTCCTGGCCGGGACGTCTTCCGACACCCTTCCGATCGATCTCGCCCGGGGGAGCGAGCTCCTGGTCTACGTCCAGCTTGACGATCCCGAGCGGGTGGCCGCGCTCCGGCGTTCGGCCGAGGCGGCGGGCCTTCTGGGGACGCGGGTCTACGTCGAGAAGGGGAGCCTCGACCGCCTCCACCTGGCCGAAAGCCTGGCGGATGCGGTCGTCGCGGGCGGGAAGGCGAAGCGCGAGGAGGTCCTCCGCGTCCTACGCCCGGGGGGAAAGGCGCTTTTCGGAAACGAGACCCTGACGAAGCCTTTCCCCGCGGGGGCGGACGAGTGGTCCCATCCCTACCACGGGCCCGACAACAATCCCCAGTCGAAGGACACGGTCGCCCGCGGGCCGTACCTCTCGCAGTTCCTGGCGGAGCCGTGGTACTCGGCGATGCCCCAGTTCTCGGTCTTCGCCGGAGGGCGGATCTTCAAGATCTTCGGCGAGCGGACCTCCACGCAGGCGCACTGGGAGAGCCTGAACTCATTCGTGGCGCTGAACGCGTGGAACGGCACCCTCCTCTGGAGGCGCCCGCTCCCCGAGAAGTTCATGTTCCACCGCAACACCCTGGTGGCCACGGCGGACCTCGTGTACCTCGGCGACGACGTCTCCTGCAAGGCGTACGACGGAGCGACGGGGGAACTCCGGGACGAGATCGTGCTCCCCGAGGGGATCTCCGACGGGCCGATCTGGAAGTGGATGGCGATCGAGGACGGGATCCTCTACGCCCTCGTGGGCGAGAAGGAGCCTCCCGTGGAGGTCGTGAAGGGCGACCGGTTCCGCGGCGCGGGCTGGCCGTGGTGGAAGATCGACGACTACAAGTTCGGATTCGGCCGGACGCTCGTGGCGATGGACGTGAAGACCCATAAGGTGCTCTGGCACCACAAGGACGAGCATCCGCTCGACGCGCGCTCGCTGTGCATGACGGCCGGAAAGCTCTTCGTGTACAGCGACCAGAGATACCTGATGGCCCTCGACCAGAAGACGGGCAAGCCGCTCTGGAAGTCGTCGGACGAGAAGCTCCTCGCGGCGATCGGCAAGCACGACCCCGCGCAGTTCGCCTACAAGGGGTTCGCCAGCACGTCGTACGCCAAGTGCACCGACAAGGCGGTCTACTTCGCGGGGCCCACCCGGAACCGCATCGTGGCCGCGTCGGCGGAGGACGGCCGGTTCCTCTGGCAGCACGAGGGGGGCAACTACCAGCTCCTCATCCGTCCCGAGGCGGTGTACGCGCTGGGCGGGGCGCGGGAGGACGGGCCCAGCCTCAAGCTCCAGCCGCTGACGGGGGAGGTCATCGCCAAGTTCGGCGCCCGCGTGGCCTGCACGCGCGCCACGGCGAACTCGGAGTCCATCTTCGTCCGCGGCGGGCGGGGTGGGAGCACCACCGCGTACGACATCCGGAGCACCGAGGTCAAGGCCGGCCTGATCTCGCCGATGCGCCCGGCCTGCCAGGACGGCGTGGTCGTGGCCAACGGCCGCCTCTACTGGGGCCCCTGGATCTGCCGCTGCGACACCACCCAAGTCGGGGTCATCTCGCTGGCCCCGGCGGGCGAGTTCGACTACTCGGCGACCGCGACGGAGGCGGAGCGCCTCGAGTCCGCCGGCGCGGCCGCGGCCGTCCCGGAGATCGCGGTCACGGACCGCGACTGGCCGACCTACCGGAGGGACAACGCGCGGGGGCAGCGCTCGCCCCTCGCGGTCCCCGCGGAGGTCGCGGAGCGGTGGACCTCCCCGCCTTCGCAGCCGAACGTGGCGACCGCGCCCATCGCGGCCGCGGGCTGGGTCTTCCTCGCGGGCTCCGACGGCGTGGTGCGCGCGCTCGACGGGGCGACCGGAAAGCCGCGCTGGTCGTTCGCCACGGGCGGATGGATCAAGTTCCCGCCCGCCCTCTCGAACGGAAGGCTGTACGCGGGCTCCGGGGACGGCTGGGTCTACTGCCTCGAGGCCGCGAGCGGGAAGCTGCTCTGGAGGTTCCGCGCGGCGCCCGCCGAGCGGAAGATCCCGGTCTACGGCTCGCTCCTCTCCACGTGGCCGGTCGGGAGCGGCGTCCTCGTCCACGACGGCGTCGCGTACGCCGCGGCGGGGATGGCCAACTACGACGGCACGCACGTCTTCGCGCTCGACGCCGCGAGCGGCAAGATCCGCTGGCAGAACGGGACGTCGGGCCACCAGGTCCTGAGCCCCGAGAGCGGCGCGGGCGTGCAGGGGAACCTGATGCTCCACGAGGGCGCCCTCTACCTGCCGGCCGGAAACCTGGCGTCCATCGCGAAGTACGCGCTCGCGGACGGGAAGTTCAGCCGGCACGGGACCCCCGACCGCCAGAACGTCCTCGGGAAGGACATCTACGTCATCGACGGCGAGCTGCGGACCACGGGCTATCCGCTCTACTGGCGCCAGCTCGACTCGCACCACATCACCTTCGCCCGGTTCCCCGCGGGGGACGGCCACATCGCGGTCACGGCGGACCGGGTGGGCCTGGCGGACCCGAAGCCGACGGCGCAGAACCAGCCGAAGTTCCGCTGGTCGCAGTCGCTCTTCCAGGAGTACGCGGCGGTGGCGTTCGGGGAGAACGCGCTCCTCGTGGCCGGCGTGGACTGGACCGGGAAGGGTCCGGAGGCGAAGCCCTCGGGCGGCATCGCTGCGCTGGACCCGAAGGAGGGGAAGATCCTCTGGAAGGTGGCCCTGCCGGCGAGTCCCGTCATGTTCGGCGTGGCGATCGACCGGGACGGTCGGATCCTAGTCAGCCTGCAGGACGGCCGGGTGGTCTGCCTGGAGGCGGCGAAACGATAGGCGGCCCCCCAAGCACAACAGCAGGCACGGAGTCACAGAGCAGAAGATTCTCTGCGCCTCTTCGGCTGATTTTCTTCAGGCCAGGATGCCCTTGATCACGTTCCCGGCCACATCGGTGAGCCGGAAGTCGCGGCCCGAGTAGCGGTAGGTGAGCCGCGTGTGGTCCAGCCCCAGGAGGTGCAGGATCGTCGCGTGGAAGTCGTGGACGTGGACGGGATTCTCCGCGATCTTCGCGCCGTACTCGTCCGTCGCGCCGTAGGAAAAGCCGGGCTTCACGCCGCCCCCCGCGAGGAAGACCGTGAAGGCGGTCGCGTGGTGGCCGCGCCCCTCGGGAGTCAGGTCCGTCCAAGGCGTCCGGCCGAACTCGCCCATCCCCACCACCAGCGTGTCATCCAGAAGCCCGCGCCGCTTCAGGTCCTTCAGGAAGGCCCCGAGCGGGCGGTCGAGCTGCCGGGAAAGGCCGCGGTGCTGGAGGATGTCGTTGTGGTGATCCCAGTTGCTGTGCGAGCCCACGTCGAAGAGCTCGACCACGCGGACGCCCCGCTCAAGGAGCCGCCGGGCCGCAAGGCACTGGGCCCCGAACGACGAGCGGTCGCCGCGCTCCGCCCCGTACAGCTTGAGCGTCTCGTCGGGTTCCTTCGAGAGATCGAACGCCTCGGGGGCCTCGCGCATGAGCCCGTAGGCGGTCTCGAAGTTCGTCATCCGCGAGCGGAGGTTCAGATCCTCGGGGTGGGCCGACAGGTGGTCCTCGTTCACGTCGTGGAGCATGCGCCGCTCCAGTTCCTGCCGGGTCGCCGACTCGATGGGGCCCTTCACGTTCGGGATCGCCTCGGGCGGGACGATCCGGAGGCCGCGGTAGTGCGCGGGGAGGAAGTCGGAGCCCCAGCAGATATGGGCGTTGTAGGGCTCCACCTTCGAGAAGACCACGAAGGGCGGGAGGTTCGGGTTCTCCGTACCCAGCCCGTATCCCACCCACGCCCCCAGGCTCGGCATCGGGAGAGTGACCGACCCGGTGTGCATCGAGAGGGTCGCCTTCGAGTGGCCGCCCGAATCGTTGTAGATCGAGTGGATGAAGCAGAGGTCGTCCACCGACTCGGCGACGTTCGGCAGGAGCTCGCTGATATACTTTCCGCTCTTGCCGTAGGGTGCGAACCCGAAGGGAGAACCCTTCACCGTTGCCTTGTCGCGGTGGGCCTTCCCGTGGTCGCGCCGGAGCGCGGGCTTGTAGTCGAACGTATCGACGTGCGACATCCCGCCCGTGAAGAAGAAGATGACCAGGCGCTTTGCCTTGGCGGGAATGTGGCCCGGCCTCGGCGCGAGCGGCCCGCCTTGATTCATTCCCGCGGCAAGCGAAAGCCGCGCGTAGAGCCCCAGACCTCCCGCGCCGGCCAGGGCTTGAGCCAGGAAGTCGCGCCGGGTCAATCCGAACTCGCAGCTCATGGTTCCTAGTCCACGTGGTAGAACTCGTTCGAGGCGAAGAGGATCCGCGCGAAGCTCGCCCACGACTCGTGCTCGCGCTTGTCCTCCGCCACTCCCTCCGCCGCGAGCGCCCGGGCATACCGGCCGATGTAATCGAGCGCGCGCTCGACTTCCGCGGACGAAGGCGCCCGTCCGTACGCCTCGAGGGTCCCCCGGCGCACCCGCTCTTCCGGGCTCGCCCAGCCCTCGAGGAGGCGCCGCGCGAATCCGGAGGCCTGCCCGTGGACGAGGTCGCTGTTGGCCATGAAGAGCGCCTGGGACGCGACCGTCGAGGAGTCCCGCACGTCGGTGGTCAGCTTGGAGTCGGCGCCGTTGAAGAGCGAGAGGTACGGATGGGGGTGGAGCCTCTGGACCATGAGGTAGATGCTTCGCGAGCTCGACGGATAGAGCGCCTTGAACTGGCGGTGCGCCGAGTAGGACCACTTCTCCGCCGGCGGGAAGGGATGCTCCCCCGGACGGTCGAGCTTCAGGGCGCCGCCCAGCTGGAGCAGCGAATCGCGGAGCGACTCGGCGTCCAGCCGCCGGCGGTCGGACCGCCAGTAGTACCGATTGCCCGAGTCCTTCGCGGAGTTCGCAGGATCGCCGTCGCTCGACAGCCGGTAGGTCTCGGAGAGCATGATCAGGCGGTGCATCGCCTTGATCGACCAACCGCTTTCGACGAAGCGGCCGGCAAGCCAGTCGAGGAGCTCGGGGTGGGTGGGTGCCTCGCCCTGGAGGCCGAAGTTGGAGGCCGTGGCGACGAGCCCCTTCCCGAAGTGGTGCTGCCAGATCCGGTTCACCATGACCCGCGCGGTCAGCGGGTTCTCCAGGCTCGTGATCCACCGCGCCAGCTCGAGGCGGCCGCTCACTTCCGGCGGGATCTCGAGCTTCCCCTTCGGATGAAGGAACTTCGGGACGCCCCTCCGGACCGTCGCGCCCGAGCGGCTGGGCTCGCCGCCCACCTGGATCTTCGCGTCGACGGGCTTCCCCTCCCGGATCGCGTAGGCGAGCGGGGTCTTCGCAGCGGGGCTCGCCTTGACGAGGCGGTCGAGTTCCTCGCGCAAGAGCTTCGTCTTCTCCCCCAGTTCCTTTTCGAGCGCCACGCGGCGGTCGTTCGCCTCCTTGCGGCGCTTGTCGCGATCGTCCGACTTGGGCTCCTTCTTGAGCGCCTCGAGGGCGGCCTTGGCCTCCTTCAGGCCCTTCCCCGCATCGCTCTCCTCGTCGAGCTTCTTGAGCTCCGCCTCGAGGGACTTCCGGCGCTCCCCGTGCTCCGCCTGGTAGCGCTCCTCCAGGGACTTGAGCTCGGCGGGGGGGAGGAGCGGGATGAACTCGCTGGGCTTGTGGTCCTCCTCGCTCCCCGCGTGGGGATAGACCACGCTCTGGAAGAAGCCGTAGAGCGCGTAGTAGTCCTCGCTCGTGAGCGGGTCGTACTTGTGGTCGTGGCACCGCGCGCAGCGGAGCGTGAGGCCGAGCACGCCCTGCCCGAGCGTCGAGAGCGTGTCCTCGATGACGAGGTGCATGTCCTCGTGCTTGCGGGTGCCGTAGCGCTTGGCCTGCGCGATGAAGCCCGTGGCGATCACGCGCCCGGCGTGGCGGTCGGGCGGTCCCGAGCGGGCCAGGAGGTCGCCGGCGATCTGCTCGGTCACGAACTCGTCGTACGGCTGGTCCTGGTTGAACGCGTCGATCACCCAGTCGCGATAGAGGCGGGCCTGGGGGACGGGATAGTCCGAATCGTCCCCGGCCGTGTCGGCATACCGCGCGACGTCGAGCCAGTGGCGCCCCCACCGCTCGCCGTAGCGCGGCGAGGCCAGAAGCTCGTCCACCGCGCGCGAGAAGGCGTCGGGCCGGTCGTCCGCCGCGAAGGCGTCCAGACGCTCCGGCGAGGGGGGAAGGCCGCTGAGGTCGTAGGTCGCGCGGCGAAGAAGGGCCCGCTTCTCCGCGGGACGGACCGGGCGTAGCCCGAGCGGCGCCTGCGCGGCCTGGATCAGCCGGTCGATCGGATGGGCGGCGCTCCCCGGGAAGGCGGCCGGGTCGATCCGGGCGGGCGGCTGGAACGCCCAGTGGCGCGTGCCCGCCGTCGCCGCCGCGACGGGGCGATCGGGCCAGGGCGCGCCCACCTTGATCCAGCGGGCGAAGTCGTCCACGACGTCCTGCGCCAGCCGTTCCTTGGGGGGCATCCGGAACTCCTCGTCGGCGTACCGGAGCGCCGGCAGGAGCGAGCCGGCCCCGACGTTTCCGGGCACGACCGCCGGACCGCGCTTGCCGCCCTTGAGGAGGCTCTCGCGGGAGTCGACGCGGAGGCCGCTCGAGACCTTGTCCCCGCCGTGGCACTTGAAGCAGGTGCGCATGAGGACGGGGCGGATCTTCGCCTCGAAATGCTCGTCGTCCCCGCCCGCCGGAGGCAGGGCGCGGACGGGCGCTCCTCCTGAGAGGAGGATCGTCGCGATCGCGAGCCCGATGAACGACACCCGGTGGATCATGTTGATTCTCTGGCTATCCAACGCTCCAGACGGGGGCCGCGGGGGAGGCGATTCAGACCCTCATCCGGTTGACGAGGCCTGGATCGCGAGCGCCCGCGCGATCTCGCCCAGCTCGTCGGCGGTGAGGACCACGTCCCCCGCCTTCGCGTTCTCGATCGCCTGCTTCGGATCCCGCGCCGCTCGGCGATCTCTGCGGTAGAAATGATTCCGTCAGGTGTTCTAGGGCCGCTCGACCTGCTCGACCTTGACGCCCTTCTTCCGCAGGAGCTCCACGACCCCCTTCTCCCCAACCAGGTGCGCCGAGCCCATGACCACGAAATAGACGTCCTTGGTCTTAAGGTACTCCTCGACCTTCTTCGCCATCCCGACGTTCCGGTCGTCGAGCATCTTCACCTTGAACGGCGCCATCTCGGGCTTCTTGGCCATCCCCTCGGTGAGGGTGATCTTCTCCATCTCCTTGGCGTCTCCCTTCTTCCACGCCCCGAAGATCTGGTCCATCTGCTTCTCCAGGACGTTGAGTTCCTCGAGCGTCGCGCTCACGAAAAGGTCCTGGAGTTCATCGGAAAAGCCCGAAAGCAGGTCGAGCTGGAACTCGACCGTCTCCAGTTCCTTGACCTCCTTGCCCTTCTCCTTCGCCGCGTCCAGGAAGTGCTGGTCGATCCCCTGCTTCGGGTCGTAGCCCAGCTTTTGCAGGCTCATGACGGACGCCGTGAGCGCGAGGAGCCACGGCTTGAGGCGGTCGGCCTGCTCCATCGGGATGCCGACCTTCTCCACGAGATCCTGGACGCGCTTGAGCTTCTCCTTGGGGAGCTTCGTGCTGAGCGACTCGCCCTCCTTGTACATCCCCCGCTCGAGGACCATCTGCTGGATCTTCCCCGGATCCACCTTCCCCTGGTCCACCTCGACGACCAGGTATTTCGAGCGCTCGAACGCCTGCTCGATCTCCTTCGCCAGCGGGTAGATCTCCTTCTTCGCCATGTGGATGGAACCGAGGAGATAGACCTGCGTGGTCTCGGAAGTCGCCTTCCAGAGGAAGAGCTTCTCTCCCCTGACCGGGACGGCGCGCTCGGTCCCCGCGGCGAGCGGGAGGGCGAATGCCAGGAGCGCGGCGAATCCGACCGTTCTGCGCATGTCGTTCCCCTCCCAGCTTCCAGCTCCCAGCTTCCAGCTTCCAGCTTCCAGCTTCCAGCTTCCAGCTTCTTCCTAGGGCTGGGCTTCCTTGAGCATCTTGACGTACTCGTCCTTCCAGTCGCCCACCGTGTCGCCGGGCCCGACCAGCTTGAAGAACCACAGACCGTCGGCGGTCTCGGCGATCGCGCCCAACATGCGGGCGTTCTCGATCGGCTTGCCGTCGAAGCCCGGCGTGTAGGTCCCCTTG
>CAZSCC010000443.1:0-13385 GCA_964604905.1 uncultured Planctomycetales bacterium | reverse complement strand
CCGAAGTTGGCGGCCTTGAGGGGGGCGAAATACTTGTCCCAGACCGCCCTTCCCCCGCTCCGCCAGCCGTCGGTGATGGAGTCGCCCAGGAACAGCAGGTCCACGCCGCCGGCCTTCGCGACCTTGAGGAACTCGTCGTGCCGGTTCCGGTCCTTCTCCTCGGGGATCGTGGTCCGCGGCCCCTTGCCCTGCTGGGCGACGGCGGTCGTCAGCCCCAAGGTCGACAGCAGGATTAGAAGAAGGCTCAAGCGATTCACGGCATCCCCTTCAAAACGGTGATGGGCCTATCCCAGGGACGAGCGGAATTCTACCGTATTGCCGGCCCGTAGATAAGCATCGTCGACGTGAATCCGACCGCCGGCTTGGGCCTGCGCCCTACGGCGCCCCGATGCAGGTGAGCGTCTCCTGCCGGCCGCCCGAGGTCTTCGCCGTCCGCAGGTAGATCCGGCCGCCGCAGATCGAGGGACTGGGGAACGACTCCTCCCCCAGCACGTTCCGCGCCACCTCCTTGAACTCCTTGGGGTCCGCGCGGAAGACCACCGTCGTGCCGCGCTCGGTCGAGACGTAGAGATGGCCGCCCGCCAGGACCGGCGAGGCGCTCGGCTTGCCGCCCACCCGGGCGTTCCACATCTCGGTGCCGTCCGCCGCCTTCCAGCAGTAGGCGATCCCGTTGTCGTCCACCGCGTAGACGTGCCCGTCGTGCGCGATCAGCGACTGCTCGTAGCACTTCTTCGGGTTGCGCCAGACGACGCGGCCGGAGCCGTCGGCCTTGATGCAGGCGGTCTCCGCCTTGGGAAAGCCACCGCTCGCGAAGACGAGGTCGCCCTGCCACACCACCGTCCCGCAGGTCGCCTGCGTCGTCGCATCGCTCGACCAGAGCGGCCGCCCCGTGTTGGGGTCGTAGCCGGCCACCACGTTGCAGCCGCTTAGGAGCAACTGGTCCCGCGCGCCGATCCGCGCCACCACCGGCGAGGCGAAGCTCGCCTTGGCGGGCCGCGGCGTCCTCCACTTCATCCGGCCCGTTTTGCCGTCGAGGGCGATCAGGAACCCCGGCTCGTCCGAATCGACCGCGATCAGGACCAGCGACTTGTAGAGGGCGGGGGAGGGCGCGTAGCCGTGCTGGTACTCCTTGGGGCGGAGCGGGCCGACCGTCTGCTGCCAGACCTTCTTGCCGTCCAGCCCGAGCGCCGTGACGTGGACCGCGTCGTTGTTGAAGAAGACGGCGTAGAGCCGCTCTCCGTCCGAGGCGACCGTGCTGCTCGCGTGCGAGTTCTTCGTGTGGATCTTCGCGGGGAAGCCGCCGCGGTGGACGTCGGTCTTCCATGCCTGCTTCCCGCTCTTCCGGTCGAACGCCACCACCGACTGGACCTGGGCGGCGTCGTCGGCGGTCGCGAGGACGACGATCCCGCCCACCACGGTCGGCGACGCGTGGCCGCGACCGGGGACGGGGGCGCTCCAGACGACGTTCTTCGTCTCGCTCCACGCGGTCGGCGCCTCCGGACCGGCGGCGGCGATGCCGTTCCCCGTCGGCCCGCGCCAGGTCCGCCAATCGGAGTCGGGCGCATCCTGGGTCCACGCGGGGGCGGCCAGGAGGATTCCCAGGAGGGCGATCGCGTTCAAGCGGGTCATACCTTAAGTACGCTCGGGGCCCGATTCAGGATGATACACTCCTCCCGGGATGCAGCTCAACTGCCGGTCGTGCGGGAAGACGATCCCAGCGGAGGACATCAACCTCGACACCGTGCTGGCCAAGTGCCGGGCCTGCCACGCGGTCTTCGATTTCTCCGCCCAGGTCAAGCTGCCGACGGTCCCCGAGGCGAAGTTGAAGCGGGACCGCGGCGAACTCCCGATGCCGCGGCAGTTCACGGTGGACGAGCAGGGCGGGCGCCTCTCGATCACCCGCAAATGGGGGCGCGGCCCGGCCGTCTTCTTTCTGATCTTCTCGGTCTTCTGGAATTCGGTCGTCTCGGTCTTCGTGGTGGGCTTCCTGAGCGGCTCCATGAAGAGCGATGAGGGGTCCGGTCCCCCGTGGTTCATGGGCGTCTTCCTGATCCCGTTCGTGCTGGTCGGGATCGGGACCGGCTGGGCGGCGCTGGCGCTGCTCCTGAACCGGACGACGATCCGGGTGAAGGGCCACTGGCTGATGATCTCGAACGGGCCGATCCCCTGGCCCGGAAGCCGGGACCTCGACACCGCCTCGATCGACCAGCTCTACTGCGAGGAGTACGTGGCCTACACGCAGAACGACGTCCCCCAGTACCGCCTCGCGGTCCACGCGCTCTGCAAGGACGGGGCGAAAGTCAAGCTCGTCCCGGGCATGGAGGACGCGGGGCAGGCGCTCTACCTCGAGCAGCTGCTGGAGAAGCGCCTGGGGATCACCGACCGGCCCGTCCGCGGCGAGATCCAGGGCGGCCCCACCGACTGACGGATCGGCCGCAGAGTCACCGAGCCACGGAGCGGATCCTCTCTGTCTTCCCCCGCCCTTTCCGGGAGGGATCCACAAGAAGCCATTCTTCTCTGTGGCCCATTGCAGGCCCGCTGCGCAGATTCGTGCGCACGCGGGCCCTCAGGCCGCGGCGAATGACGGGGCAAGGGACTTGCTCCCTCTTCCGGCATGTTCATCCCGATCGTCGTGCTGGGCGCCGCGCTCCTGATGATCGCGGCCGAAGCGGCCCGACCCGGCCGCGCCTTCCCGAAAGTGGCGACCTGGTTCGTCCGCGCGCTCCTGTTCAACGGGCTCCAGGTCGGCGTCGTCTACATCGGCGGCGCGCTCTGGGAGCCGTGGCTGAAGGCCCATCGCCTCTGGTCCGCGGATGGCCTGGGCCTCGTGGGCGGAAGCGCCGTCGGCTACCTCGCGATCACGTTCGTCTACTACTGGTGGCACCGCTGGCGCCACGAAGTCCCGCTCCTCTGGCGCTGGGTCCACCAGCTCCATCACAGCCCGCAGCGGATCGAGATCCTGACCAGCTTCTACAAGCACCCGATCGAGCTCGTGGCCAACGGCATCCTCTCGAGCGCCATCCTCTACCTCGGGGTCGGCCTCGGACCCGAGGCGGCCTCGATCGTGGTCCTGATCACCGGGCTTGCCGAGCTCTTCTACCACTGGAACGTCTCCACGCCCCGGTGGCTGGGCTACGTGTTCCAGCGGCCCGAGAGCCACTGCCTCCACCACGAGTCCGGGGTCCACTCGAACAACTACTCGGACCTCCCCCTTTGGGACATGCTCTTCGGGACGTTCCGGGATCCCGGCGCGAAGTGGGAGAAGCCCTGCGGGTTCCAGGGCGGGGCGGAGTTTCGCGTGCTGGACATGCTGAGGGGAAAGGATGTGACCCGATGAAAAAGCGGGCGGCGCTGCTCCTGATCGTGGGGCTGATCCAGATGTCGGGCGATCTCCTCCGGCTCCCCTTCCTGAAGGACCTGGGAGCGGCCACGGGCGCCTCGCCGGCGCCCAAGGTCTTCTGCGCCGTGAAGGGGTACGAGGCGTACGGGACCCGGTTCCTCCTCGAGTGGATCGACGGACGCGGCGAGCTCCATTCGCAGCCCTTCTCCGCGGAGACCTCGGGCCGGCTGCTCGGGCCCTACAACCGGAGGAACGTCTACGGGGCCGTGCTGGCGTACGGGCCGATCCTGCCCGAGGAACTCCGCACGCCGGTGCTGACCTACGCCCTCGCGGGCGACGCGCCGGTGCTCCGCGAGATGGGGATCGATCCCGCGGACGTCCGATCGGTGTGGGTGCGGTACGAGCCCCTCCCGGGCCTGAAGATGGGTTCGCTCCCGCGCCGCCTGGAGCCGGAGTAGCCATGAAGAACCGCTGGACCGGGGGGCAGTACGCGATCTTCCGCGCGCTGTTCGGTTCGTATCTGTTCGTCCACTTCGCGCAGCTGATCCCTTTCGTCGCGGAGGTCTTCTCGAACGCGGGCGCGTTGCCGGAAGGCTCGGCGAGCCCGCTCCTCCACCTCTTCCCCAACCTGCTGGCGCTCGCGGATTCGCCGGCGGTCGTCACCTGTTTCGTCGCCGCGGGCGCGGGGCTGAGCCTGCTCTTCGCCGCGGGCCTGCACGACCGCTGGGCCGCGGTGGGGATCTGGTACGTCTGGGCGTGCCTGCTCGGACGGAACCCGCTCATCGCAAATCCCAGCATCCCCTACGTGGGCTGGATGCTCCTGGCGCACGCGTTCCTGCCTCGGGCGCGCTTCGGCGCGTGGGTCGGGCGGGGAGCGGCCGCGGGAGACGTTCCCTGGCGGATGCCGGCCGCGATCTTCGGCGCGGCGTGGGTCCTCATGGCACTGGGGTACAGCTACAGCGGCTGGACCAAGCTCATGAGCCCCTCGTGGCAGGACGGCACGGCGCTCCTGAAGATGCTCTCGAACGCCCTCGGCCGTTCCGGGGGGAGCCAGGACGTTCTCCTGGCGGTCCCCGTAGGCCTCGTGAAGGCCCTCACGTGGGGGGCGCTCCTGATGGAGCTCTGCTTCGCGCCCCTCGCCCTCGTTCGCCGGCTCCGTCCGTGGCTCTGGGCGTCGCTCCTCGCGATGCATCTCCTCCTGATCGTCCTGGTCGACTTTGCCGATCTCAGCCTCGGGATGGTGATGCTCCACCTCTTCACGTTCGATCCCGGGTGGATCCGGCCGCGCCCCGCGGCCGCTCCGGGCGTGATCTACTACGATGGAGGGTGCGGGCTTTGCCACCGCTTCGTCCGCTTCATCCTGTCGGAGGACCCGGCGGGCGAGGCCTTCCGATTCGCCCCACTCCCGGAGGCGGGCGAGACCCTCCGGGTGACCACCGGCGAAGGCCGGCAGCTGACCCGGTCGTCGGCGCTGCTTCACGTCCTGGGCCGTCTGGGAGGGCTCTGGCGGATGCTCGCCGTCGCGGGCCGCCTGATCCCGGCCTCCCTCCGCGACGCGCTCTACGACGCGGTCGCCCGGATCCGCCACCGCCTCTTCCCGCGCCCCGAGGGCTCCTGCCCCTTGACGCCTCCGCCGCTGCGCGCGCGCTTCATCGTAGGCTAGCGGCGAGCCAAGATCGATTCAAGCCGCGGGTCTGGGGGACATCCGCCAGGCATGGAGGGGTCATCCGCTCGGCGAATCAAGCCTGCCGAACCCTCGTTCCGGGAACGGGCGGTCGCGGCGCTCGACGGTCCGCTACGGCAGGACCTTGGTCGGGTCGGCCTTCGGCGTGATCTTCTGGCCGAGTCCCATGCAGCTCCGGCAGGCCCAGAGCACCGTGCGGAACATCCAGCCGCGGCCGTCGCAGTCGGCGCAGCCGGACATCGAGCAGATCTCCTCGAGCTCCGGCGGCTTCTGAGTGGTCCCGCCGCACTGGCCGCAGGTGATCGATCCGTCCTTGCACTTGGTGCAGACGATGAGCTGGGTGTAGCCGCGTCCGCGGCAGGGATAGCAGGGGATGTCGGCCTGCAGGCGGAAGCCGCGGCCGGGCTGCGCCTTCTTGCCGGTCCCCTTGCACTCCAGGCAGTTGGTCCGGATCTCCTTCTTTCCGACGCAGTTCGGGCAGCGGTACTTGGCCTCGCCGCCGCACGAGGAACAGGAGGCCTCGGCCTTGATCGACTTCTGGAGCGCGGCGATGTGGTCCTTGGTCGGCGCGTCGGAGACCCGCACCGTCTCGAAGGCCGAGACCGAGCGCTCGAAGCCCTTCTTCTTCGCCTGCGCCAGGCGGAGGAGCGCGTACGCCCAGACGAAGCGGACGGCGGGCGTGTCGATGTCCCGGTACTCCTTCACCCACGTGAGGACCGCGAGGTCGAAGTCGCCGTTCTCGATCCAGGGGTTGAGGTCGCGGATCACGAAGCCCTCGGGCGTCCCCGCGATCCCGTTCTTCACCATGAGTCCGAGCGCCCGCGCGCGCTTCTCGCTGTCCGCCGTGAAGGGGGCGTTCGCGTAGTGGCCGATCCCCAGGAGCGCGAGCGCGTCGACCGCCGCGCCGGGCTCGACCTTCCGGACGGCGTCGATCTGCGCGATGAGCCACGCGGCCGCCTCCTGGTGGACCGCGGGGGTGAGCTTGGCGGGTTCCCTGAGCCAGCCCTTGGCGAAGTAGTCGCCCAGCGCCTTGGCGGCGGCACCCTGGAGGCGCCACTCGCCCTCGGGGCGGGAGAGGAAGATCATCGCGGCGGTCGCGATGTCGAAGGCCTCCGGGAAGTGGTGGCGCTGGGTACGGAACGTCTCCCGCGCGATCGCGCGGACGACCGCGTCGGAGCGCTTCGCGGGATCCGCCAGGGCGGAGAAGGCGACGGAGAGCGCCTCCGGAGAGGCGGTGCGGATGACCGCCGGAGCGGAGGGCGAGGCGGGGAAGGCCGACGAGGCCGGGCCGTTGATCATGGCCGGCCCCTTCGGGGTCGAGCGGCGCGTGGCGAGGTCCGAGCCCACCCGCTCGCGGAGGAGCCGCATGAGCTGCATCACCTGGACCAGTTTCTGGTCGATCTCGGAGCCCTTGTCGTCGGGGAAGAGGTCGCGCGCGGCGGCGAGCGCCTCGCGGACCGTCTGGACCTTCGAGAGAGCCTCCTTCAGTTTGGCGCTCTGCTGCGCGGGGTCGGCGATCGAGAGGGCGTCCTGGTACTCCTGCTTGGCCTCCTCGAAGAGGCGGTCGGAGTCGCCGAGCAGCTCCTTGGGGGAGGTGACGACTTTCTCGACCTCCTCCTTCAGGAAGGAGCGGAGGCCCTGGTCGGTGGTGATCTCGTAGCGGTCGGGTTTGTCGACGACCTTGCCGCCGACTTTCCGGCCGTCCTTGAGGACGAGGACGTCGGCGGCGAGGGTGCCGGAGAGGAGGATCGCCAGCCCGGTCGCTCGAAGGATCGATCTCATGTCCGCCCGCTCCCTTCCTGGTTACGCTTCCTGGGGATTGGAGCCGTCCCGCGCGCGATTCTTCCCGGCCTTCTTCACATTTTCCTTCGCCGGGCAGGACCGTGCTCCTGCATACCCCATGGGATTCCATCCAATAGTACGCCTTCCTGGTGCCGGAAGGGAGGGAGTTCTTTCAAAATTCCAAAAGACGCGGCGGGCGTATAGTCTCCATGCTGCGATGCCTGCTGATCCTCGCCCTCTCGGCGCCTCCGGGGCAGGAAAGCGAGAGGCGCCTGCTCTACGTGGCGGTGCCGGGCATCCGGAACTATCTCGAGTACGGCGGCGCGGGCGTGCTGGTCTACGACATCGACGCGGGACACAAGCTCCTGCGTCGCATCCCCACGAATTACATGGACGGCCAGGACGCGCCGGAGGCTCCGCCGGAGAACGTGAAGGGGATCTGCGCGAGCGCGAAGACGGGCCGGCTTTACATCTCGACCTTCACCCGGATGGCGTGCATCGACCTGCGGACCGAGCGGCAGCTCTGGGTGAAGCGCTACCCCGACGGGTGCGACCGCATGTCGATCTCGCCGGACGGGAAGGTGATCTATGGCCCCACGCTCGAGAAGGAGCACTGGAACGTCATCGACGCGGGCTCGGGAGATCTCCTCACCCGCATTGAGACGAAGTCGGGGTCGCACAATACGGTCTACGGGGCCGACGGCACGAAGGTCTATCTCGGCGGCCTGCGGTCGCCGATGCTCTTCGTGGCGGACACGTCCACCCATACGGTCGCGAAGCAGGTCGGCCCCTTCGGCGGCGCGATCCGGCCGTTCACGGTGAACGCCGCTCAGACGCGGGCGTTCGTCTGCGTGAACGACCTCCTCGGGTTCGAGGTCGGCGACCTGGTCACGGGGAAGTTGCTTCACCGGGTCGAGGTCCCCGGCGTCAAGCCGGGGCCGGTGAAGCGGCACGGTTGTCCGAGCCACGGGGTGGGCCTGACTCCCGACGAGAAGGAGGCGTGGGTGGTGGACGCCTTCAACCAGCAGCTGCATTTCTACGACGCGACGGCGGCGCCGCCGAAGTACCTCTCGAGCCTCAAGGTGCGGGACGAGCCCGGGTGGGTGACGTTCACGATCGACGGCCGGTACGGCTATCCCTCGACGGGCGAGGTGGTGGACGTGAAGACGAAGAAGGTCGTGACGGCCCTCGCCGACGAGAAGGGGAACCCCGTCATGAGCGAGAAGATGGTCGAGATCGACTTCTCCGGGGGCGTTCCCGTGCGGGCGGGGGACCAGTTCGGGGTGGGCCGGGCGAAACCGTAACGGCGGCCGCGCGGTAGGCTATGACAGTTCAGGCCGACCGCAACTTCCCGCGGCGGGGGTCTGTTCAATCGGATGGAGCGGGGACTCGAGCGGCACGGAGGGGACCATGCGTACCGGAACCGCCCTCATCGCGCTCTGCCTGGTCGCGGCCAACGGCGGCGCGCCGACCTCGTCCGTGGACCTCCATGTGCAGAAGGGCTGGGAGGAGGCGGGGGTCGCGCCGGCCGCGGTCTCCGACGATGCCGAGTTCCTGCGCCGGCTTTCGCTCGACGTCCTGGGCACGATCCCCTCGGCGGAGGAGGCGCGGGCCTTCCTCCGGGACGCGCGGCCGGACAAGCGCGCCGCCAAGATCCACGAGATCCTCGCGCGGCCCGCATACGCCCATCACTGGGCCGAGGTGTGGGAGACCATCCTGATCGGGTATGACGTGCAGATCCGCCAGCAGTCCAAGCGCGCGCTCTACGCGTGGCTGCGCGACGAGTGCTTCTCGAAGAACATGCCGTACGACCAGATGGCGCGGGCGCTGGTCACGGCGAAGGGGGTCAACCAGGAGTATGGCCCGGTCAACTTCATCCTGAAGCACACGGGGAAGGGGGCGGGGGCGATCGTGGCGGCGAGCAAGGTGTCGAAGACGTTCCTGGGGACGCAGATCCAGTGCGCGCAGTGCCACGATCATCCGTTCGACCGATACACGCAGGAGGACTTCTACGGGATGGTGGCGTTCTTCGCGCAGGTGGGGCAGAAGAAGGTCGACTCGAAGGACCAGAAGGATCAGCGGGTCGAGCTCTACAACAACCCGAAGGGCGAGGCCTCCTACGGCGAGGGGAAGGCGAAGAAGACCGTGAAGCCGTGCTTCCTGGACGGGACGGCGCCGGAGGCGGGGCGCGAGCGGCGCGAGGAGTTCGCGCGCCTGCTCGTGCGGACGGAGAACCTGCAGTTCGCGCGGGCGGTGGTGAACCGCTACTGGGCCCATTTCTTCGGGCGCGGGATCGTCCACCCGATCGAGGATTTCAGCGGCCGCTTCAAGCCGTCGCACCCCGAGCTGCTCGACGAGCTCGCGCGCGAGTTCGTCTCGTGGAACTACGATCTCAAGTGGCTCGTGTGGAAGATCGCCGGGTCGGCCGCGTACCAGCTGACGTCGCGGATGTCGCCCAAGAAGGCGCCCGACGAGCGGCACTTCGCGGTGGCCCAGACGCGGCCGCTGACGCCCGAGCAGATGTACGCCGCGATGACGCGGGTGCTGAACGACGAGAGCGCCCCACCGCCGTCGACCGACCCGAAGGCCGGCGACAAGGCGGCGAATGCGAAGGAGCAGCTGCTCGCCCAGTTCCGCAAGTTCTTCGGCGACGAGGAGAACGTCGACCTCGGCACGTTCAACGGCACGATCCAGCAGGCGCTGCTCCTGATGAACGGCGGCACGGTGAACCAGGCGATCGTGGGGAAGAGCGGCCGTCTGGCGCTCATCCTCAAGGAGAAGCTGACCCCCGAGGACCGTCTGGAGGAGATGTTCCTGACGGTGCTGGGCCGACTCCCCTCCGAGCGCGAGCGCTCCACCTACCTGTCCCACGTCTCCGCCACCCCCTCCAAGCGCGAGCCCTACGAAGACATTTACTGGACCCTCCTCAATTCCAGCGAATTCCTCTTCAATCACTAAGCATTGAGCCATTAGCCGTCAGGCATCAGGCGCACGGGAACGCACCGTCTGTTTCGTTGCCCCTCAACATGAATGAAATAGACGGTCTGTTTCGTTGAGACTTGTATGATATGTGATGTGTTATAGCAGTATGGTGAAACAGCCAGAAATCGCCCCTATCGAGCCCCTTAACACGCAAAATCTCACGCGACAGACGGTCGACAGGCTGCGCGACTACATCCTCACCCACTCCAATGAAAAGGACGGGAGGCTTCCGTCCCAAGCCGATCTGACCCGAATGCTGGGAGTCTCCCGCACCGTGCTGCGGGAGGCCATGAAGCTCCTGGAAGCCCGAGGGTTCGTCTCCATCGAACAGGGCAAACGGATGCGGGTCAAGCCCGTGGGGCCCCAGGCCTCCATCGACAGCCTCGACGCCATGCTCCAGCGGACTGAGGGCTCGCTCCTCCACCTCGTCGAAGTCCGCCGCCCCCTCGAGAGCGAGATCGCCGCCCTCGCCGCCGAACGGGCCGACGCGCTCCATCTCCAGCGGGCCGCCGAGGCCGTCCGCGACCTGGAGGACGCCGCCACCCTGGAGGACCGGATCGCCGCCGACAGCCGCTTCCATCGCCTCCTCGCCGAGGCGACCGGCAACCCCGTCTTCGTGGTGCTCCTCGACACCATCGACGGGCTCCTCCGCGCCTCGCGCGCACACACGATCGGCACCTTCGGCGCCCACGCGGCTCTCGAGGGGCACAAGGACATCCTGGAAGCCCTCAACCGGCGCGATCCGAACGCGGCGCGCGAGGCCATGAGGCGTCACCTCCAGTGGAACGAGCACCAGATCCGTGAGGGACGGCCGTGATCGCGCTCCTCGCGCTCCTCCTCCAGGCCGACCGCGAGGGCGTCGAGTTCTTCGAGCAGAGGATCCGCCCCCTCCTGGCCGACCGCTGCTACGCGTGCCACAGCACCCGGGCCGAGAAGGTGAAGGGCGACCTCCTTCTCGACTCGCGCGAGGGCGTCCTGAAGGGCGGCGCCGAAGGCCCCGTCCTCGTCCCCGGTGATCCCGATCGGAGCCGGCTCATCGCCGCCGTCCGGTGGACCGATCCCGACCTGAAGATGCCGCCCAAGGAAAAGCTCTCCGCCGCGCAGATCGCCGACCTCGAGTCGTGGGTCCGGCGGGGCGCCCCCGATCCGCGCAGCGGAAAACCGCCGCCCCGGGCCAAGCCCCTCTGGTCCCTCGCGCCGCTCCAGCCCTCCTCGCTCCTCTCGATCGACGCCTTCATCGACGCGAAGCTCGCCGAGAAAGGGCTCACCCCCGCGCCCCACGCCGACCGCCGCACCCTCCTGCGTCGCGTCACGTTCGACCTCAGCGGCCTCCCGCCGACGCCCGAGGAGGTCGCCGCCTTCGAGAAGGACGGCGACTTCGAGCGCGTCGTCGACCGCCTCCTCGCTTCGCCGCGCTACGGAGAACGCTGGGGCCGCCACTGGCTCGACACCGTCCACTACGGCGAGACCCACGGGTACGACAAGGACAAGCCGCGGCCGAACGCGTGGCCCTACCGCGACTACGTCATCCGCGCTTTCAACGAGGACAAGCCCTACCCGCAGTTCGTCCGCGAACAGCTCGCGGGGGACCTCCTGGGGGCCGCCGCCGCGACCGGCTTCATCGCCGCCGGCCCGTGGGACTTCGTCGGCCACGTCGAGCTCCCCGAGACCAAGACCGACGGCCTGATCGCACGGGTCAACGACCGCGACGACATGCTCATGACCGCGATGTCCACGTTCGCCAGCCTCACCGTCCACTGCGCCCGCTGCCACGATCATAAGTTCGACCCGATTCCGCAGGGGGACTACTACGCGCTCCAGGCGGTCTTCGCGGGAGTGGGCCGCGCCGACCGCACGGTCGACGCGGACCCCGTCGTCGGCGAGAAACGGCGGGCGCTGTCGGCGCAGCTCGGCCGCCCGAAGGCGAGCCCGACGAACGGGTATCACAGCGCGATCTCCCCCGTCGCCGACGCGACGAAGTGGGTCGCGATCGATCTCGGCGACGCGAAGGAAATTGACGAGATCCGCCTCGTCCCCGCGCGGCCCACCGACTTCCGCGACTCCCCCGGCTTCGGATTCCCCCGCCGCTACCGCGTCGAGGTCGCCGGAGAGGGAGAGTACGCGATGCTCGTCGATCGCAGCGGCGAGGACCAGGCGAACCCGGACCTCAAGCCCGTCGTCCTCCCCGTGAACGCCCGGATCCGCCGCGTCCGCGTGACCGCCACGCGCCTCTGGGAGCGGGAGAAGGACTTCGTCTTCGCGCTCGGCGAGCTCCAGGCGATCGCGAAGGGCGAGAACGTCGCGCTCCAGGCGAGCGTCGCCGCCCTCGATTCGATCGAGGCCGGGCGCTGGGCGAAGGCCCATCTGGTCGATGGCTACGACAGCCGGACCGCCCTCGAGTCCCCGGCCGAGTCCACGCGCCGGGCCCAGGTCGAGAAGGAACTCGCCGCGCTCCCGCCGCCCCTCACGGTCTACGCGGGGAATCCCCAGAAGACGCGGACGATCCACGTCCTCGCGCGGGGAGACGTGCGGAAGCCGCTCCAGGAGGCCCTGCCCGGCGCCCCCTCGTGCGTCCCCGGCCTCGAGTCCCGGTTCGACGCCGGGGAAGAAGGCGCCCGCCGCCTCGCCCTCGCGGGCTGGCTGGTCGACCCGAAGAACGTCCTCGCGCGCCGCTCGATCGTGAACCGCGTCTGGCACTACCACTTCGGCCGCGGGATCGTCGAGACGCCGAACGACTTCGGGAACATGGGCGCCGCGCCGACCCACCCCGAGCTGCTCGACTGGCTGGCGCTCCGGTTCGCCGAGGAGGGGAGCTCGTTCAAGAAGCTCCACCGCCGGATCGTGACCAGCCGGGCGTATCGGAGATCGTCCGCGTCGGATCCCTCGAACGCGAAGATCGATGCCGACAGCCGCTTTCTCTGGAGGATGAACCGCTCGCGCCTGGATGCCGAGAGCTTCCGCGACGCGCTCCTCGCCGTGAGCGGCCGGCTCGACCTCGCGATGGGCGGCCCGTCGGTCCGGCACTTCCACTTCAAGGACGACCATTCGCCCGTCTACGACTACGCGCGCTTCGATCCCGACAGCCCCGGCGCGCGGCGCCGGAGCGTCTATCGATTCGTCGTGCGCAGCGTCCCCGATCCGTTCATGGAGGCGCTCGATGCCGCGGATCCGTCGATCCTCACGCCGCGGCGGAACACGACGATCACGGCGCTCCAGGCGCTCGCGACGCTGAACGACCCGTTCGTCCTCAAGCAGTGCGAGCATTTCGCGGCGCGGGCGGGCACGGTCGAGGCGGCGTGGCGGCTCGCGCTCGGACGCGACGCGAGCTCCGAAGAGGCGAAACTCCTGGGCGAATACGCCGCGAAGCACGGGCTCGCGGCGGCGTGCCGGGTCCTCGTCAACTCCAACGAGTTCATGTTCGTGGACTGAGCATGAGAGGCTGCTCGCGTCGTGAATTCCTCTGGCAGACGGGCGGCGGCCTGGGCGGGATCGCGCTCGCCCAGATGCTCCACGCCCAGGACCATCCCGCGAAGGCGAAGCGCGGGGTCCAGCTCTTCATGTCGGGCGCGGCCTCGCAGTGCGACACCTTCGACTACA
>CAZSCC010000442.1:0-2047 GCA_964604905.1 uncultured Planctomycetales bacterium | reverse complement strand
CTCGGCGGGGAGCCGCTACTCTTTCCCGACGGCCGCCACTTTCAACCGGCCGTCTCGCACCGCCTTCCTGAGGACCTTGTGGTCGCGCTCCGTCTGGTCCGCGTAGGCGGCGGAGAAGTCGGCGATCGCCTCGTCGAACGTGTCGCTCTTGCCCAGATACCCGCTGATCTTCGCGGGCTCGCTGTGGCAGCGGCTCCTGGGCGGCCAGCGTCTGATAATGGGCGATTATGTCAGGGGGCCGGGGGCCACGACGGGGGCGGGCGGTACCGGAGGGCGTTCATGTTGATCCTCAACACAGCTTCCCTTTGAGCGGCTTGGCCGGACAGAGCCCTGGCTCAAGGAGTTCGCCTATGTGGCGGTTCGCTGCTCTTATATTAGCCTTCGTTCTGGCGGGCTGCGCGGGGAGCGGTAAGCTTGATCAGTCTGGGGGAACACGAGTCGATCTCTCGCAGAAGAACTATCGGGTAATAAAAGCTGGCGCAAGCGGCGAAGACACAGGCTGGGCTATCTTCTGCATCCTCCCCGTCACCTGGCCGGAGTTCGCGGTAGCGAAAGCACGACTGTACGAGGGCCTCAGCGTCGAGGGCAAGGCGACCGGGCTCGCCAATCTGACGGAAGATCGACAGACTCTTTTTCTCCTGTTCGTGTGCCGGTTCAAACTTACGCTGAGTGCTGACGTCATCGAATTCACGGACCCGGACCCCAACCCCCCTCGTCGTCCAGGGAACTAGCTACGGCCCTGCGGGGCGCCCATCGGAGTGCCGGGATTCGACGTGGTGGCTGCGGAGGCCGCTCACCCACAGGCAGTCATCGTGAGCTCAGGTCTCGAGCGAGCTGTCGAGGCAGCCATGGCGGAACTTGAACAACGAACCGCGGAGGCTGCCAACAGCCTCGCCCCATACGGCGTGACGGTCGAGGATCTCGAGCGGATTCTCCTCGAAAAGATTCGCGCCCGAGCCAGGACAATCCCACCGAAGCCGGAACTGCCGAAAGAGGAGAGGGCCGTTGACGCCGAAATCGAACAAGAGGTGCTCAATTTCATCTCGGGAAAGGAGCCCGAGATGACCCTTGACGACCTCAACGCAGTCGTCTTAGGCGGGTTGGACGACTTGCGTCGCGCTGGACGCCTTGACCAACAGACGCTTCACAAGTGGCTAGACTTCCTCAGTAGGTATCCGCCCATCTGAATGCGCAAGGAGAGGGGAACATGATCGTCCAGTGTGAACGTGGCGGTAGCACCCGCCGTGCGGAACCGACTTGGACGGCGGACGTGGTCTTCACGGTGCGCGGAGGGCGTCTAAGGCCCCTTCGGGTCACGGTGAGCGCACCGACCGTGCAGACTGCCGTTTACCGAGCGGTGCTCAGTGCGAAGGTCCAGGTTGCACGGGGAACCCGAGTAGACGGCGTTGACGTGCAGGTCCAGGGGAGTCAAGGCTGACATTCGGATGGCGGAGACACGGGAACCTAGGATTCGTACAAGTGCCGAATCAGCAACATTCCCCATGAACAAGATCCCACCGCAGGTCTTAGGCCACTCGTAAGCGAAGGTCGGCGGGTCCGCTTCGTCTGGGACCCGAAATAAAGCCTCATCCTGACTAGGCGCTGCGCTACGCGGGCCCTGGGCACGCGGGCCAGAAGGACACCGAGGCTGGGGTTCTCGTCTGCTCTCCCTCATTCTGTTCGCTTCCTGCGGCGCCTTCCGTGCGTCGTTGGCGGGCAGCGACTGCGACTCGCCCCCCCTTTATAGAGGCACCCTTACCGCCTCTCAATCTTCTTGAGGAGGTAGACAGAATGCGGCTGCTAAGGATCGAGGAAGTAGCTGACCGACTTGGTCTGAAACCCTCAACAATTCGAAAACTTATCTACCTGCGCCAGATCCCAGTCGTTCGGCCGACCAAGCGCGCGGTGCGAGTGACAGAGGAAGTCGTCGATGCGTTGACCCGGATCGGTTACGTTCCAGCCGGTCATGAGACCGCGCGACAGATCGAGCCGAGCCGGCCAGCGCGCCTTCGACGCCAGCCCGACACGACGCCGGGGGCGCGATGAA
>CAZSCC010000441.1:0-10856 GCA_964604905.1 uncultured Planctomycetales bacterium | reverse complement strand
CGCGGCCCTGGACCTGGACCTCAAGTAGCGCGGGCTTCTCGACGATACGCTGGTGATATGGGGCGGCGCATTCGGACGGACTCCGATGGTGCAGGGAGGCGACGACGGCCGCGACCACCATCCGAACGCCTTCTCCATCTGGATGGCGGGGGGCGGGGTGAAGCCCGGGCTGACGCTGGGCGAGACGGACGACTTCGCGTTCAACGCGATCCAGGACAAGGTCCACGTGCACGACCTGAACGCGACGATCCTGCACCTGCTGGGCTTCGACCACACGAAGCTGACCTACCGTTTCCAGGGCCGCGATTTCCGTCTCACGGACGTGCACGGCACGGTGGTCAAGCCCCTGCTGGCGTAACGAGACAAACCGTCTGTTTTGTTACGGCCCAAATCCCGTTCAACTCTGCGGGATCGGGGAGAGTACTCTTCAATACGATGAACATCCTGATCCTCGCCCTCTGCCTCGCCTCACAGGACTGGCCCCAGCTCCAGGGCGGCCCGGGGCGAACGGGGTACACCGAGGCCTCCGTCCCCTTCGACCGGGCCAAGCGCGGCGGTCCCCTCGTCTTTCAGCCCGCCTGGGACTGGGAGAAGCCCGCCGAAATGAGCCCCCTCGTCCAGCCGATCGTCCATAAGGGACTTGCGTTCGAGGGCGACTACGACGGCGTCCTCCACGCCATCGACCTCGCGACCGGCAAGACCGCGTGGACCCACAAGACCGGCGGCCTCATCTACCACACCGCCTGCGCCCACGGCGACCTCGTCTACACGGGATCGCAGGACGGAGCGCTCTACGCGATCGACCTCAAAGGCCAGCTCCGCTGGAAGTTCCAGACGGGCCGGGGGATCGTCTCCTCCCCCTGCGCGAGCGACACGACCGTCTACGTCACCTCTAAGGACGGCCACCTCTACGCGCTCGACGCCGCGAAGGGGACCCTCCTTTGGAAGTTCCAGGCCGCGGCGCCGATCTTCTGCTCTCCCTCCGCCGGGGGCGGGATCGTCACGTTCGGCGACGAATCGATGGCCGCGTACGGGATCGACGCGAGCACCGGCGCCCAGAAGTGGAAGGCCCAGCTGCGCGGCCAGAGCTTCATGTACTTCTGGCCCGTCGTGGGCGAGAAGACCGGGATCGCCGTCTACCGCACCCAGCCCGTCCTCGACTTTCATGCCAACCTGAACGGCTTCGACGCCTGGTTCGAGAAGCGCAGCGGGATGAAGCGCAAGCAGCATGAGGAAGCCCGGAAGAACGACAAAGACTGGGTCGAGCGCCACCGCGACGACGTGCAGAAGGAGCAGGAGGCGATCCGCGACTTCCTGAAGGAGAAGCCCTGGGAGCAAACCTGCTACGTCCTCGATCTCCAGACCGGCCAGGAGAAGTACATCCCGCCCGTCGCGTACACGGGCGGCGCGGGTTCGACCCCCGCCCCGCCGGCGCTTGACGACGCCCGCGGCCGCGGATGGATGGTCTACCGAACGGCGTACTCGGTCTGCGACGGCGGCTACATGGTCCGCGGCTACACCGACGTCGGCGAGTGGGATCCCAAGACCGGCTTCATCCGCCAGATCCGGAAGGGCAAGGAGGGCTGGGAGACGTACCACCTGATCGGCGACGAACTCATCCTCCTCTCGGCGAACAAGGACCTCCTCTTCCTCAACTCGTGGCCCAACAACGGGGCGATCTCGCTCGATACCCACGACTCGTACAACGTCTGCAAGGACAAGCCGATCGGCCACGAGCGGGAGAAGCTCTGGGCCTCGAACGCGGGGACCGCCTCCGGAAACGGCGGCGGTCACGGCGACGCGACGATCGTCACCGCGGCCGGCCGGATCCTCTGGCACTCGGCTCGCTTCATCCGCGCCAGCCGGGAGGTGACGAAGTGACCCCCCTCCTCCTCTGGCTCGTCCTCTCCGCCCAGGATGCGAAGAAGTACATCTGGGAGAAGCTCGAACCGGCCGCCGTCTCGAAGGAGGCCGAGCCGCTCCGTGCCGAGCTGGCCGCCGAGGTGCAGAAGATGCTCGACGTCGGAAAGTCGTCGAGCGCCTTCTTCGTCGTCGGGATCGGCGGAGGCTATCACTGCTTCGCCAACTCGGGCGAGCTGCTCTTCACGCTGGCGGAGGCGCTTCCCCTGCTCCCCGCCGAGGTGCAGCCCAGGGTGAAGGAGTACCTGAAGAAGGTCGTGGAGCAGAACCCGCCCTGGACGCAGGCGTGCCTCCTCTCCCCGGGAGGCATGTACGCTCCCCTCCCTCCCAATGCCAGGGATCCGCGGCGCATCGACGTCCCCGTCGTGAACGCCTACTTCGCGTGGAAGTACGCCGACGCGACGGGCGACTGGGCGTCGGTCGAGAAGGGATACGGGGACTTCAAAAACCACTTCGGCCGCGTCAAGGAGACGCCCCAGGACTACGCGCAGACGATCGGCGCGATCGGCTTCGCGCGGCTCTCGAAGCACTTCGGGAAGGATGCTTCGGACGCGGAAGCGAAGGCGATCCGCGGGCTCGAGGCGGGGCGCGAGTACGAGAAGGTTTTCGACGCCAACCTCGCGCGCCACCTCGACAACCACGACTGGTCCTACCCCGCGTTCACCGAGCGGCGGAAGGAGAAGGTCGTCATCACGGCCTTCGCGCCCGAGGTGATGAGGATGCTCCGCGAGACCGCCCAGGCCGAGGTGAAGCGCCACGCGGGAGCGGTCATGGACGCGTGGGCGCGGACGTGGTTCCTGACGCGGCCGAACCTGCCGACATTCTACGGCCAGTATTACTTCAAGGAAGGCGCGGAGAAGGCGCCCACCTTCATGAAGAAGGCGTGGAAGGGCGAGCAGCACGACTTCGGGCAGGAGAACGCCTATTGGACGCCCGACGTCGCGGCCACGCTCTTCGCGATCCGGGCCTACGTGCTCGGCGAGACCGGCGCCGATCTGGCGAGGCACCTGGACGTGCCGTGGACCCGGGTCGGGGACCTGTACCATCTCCAGAAACTGACCGCGGCAATCCGCTCCACCCGCCCCCATCGCTGGGGACCCGTCGAATAGGCCCGAAAGATCCTCCCGTCCGGGGCCTATCTGACGATGCAGCGGTACGGATGAGGACGCAGCACGAGTGCTCGTTTCGTAACACGGGTTACAAATCCGTTACACTTCCGCGTGCCGGCCCGTTCAATTTGGCACAACCCTCTGAAGCCCAACAGTTTAAAGTGTTGAAATGGATGAACTGCTGGCATAGTCTTTGCGTCTAGTAAACAGGGTGAGCCCAGCAGGGAGGGATTTATCATGGCACCGATGTCCTTGAAAGGCTACCTCGTCCAGGACAAGATCAAGGACGGGAGCGTCGGGACCGTCTGGCGCGCCACCAACGGCCGCGACCAGGTCTTCGCCCTCAAGCAGATCGCCCTCGAGCACGCCCAGTCGGGCACCAAGGTCCGGCAGTTCAAGAAGGAAGCTACGCTGACGCGCGACCTCCAGCATCCCAACATCATCCGGGTCTACGAGTACGTCGAGGCGCAGCCCCAGCCGTTCTTCGTCATGGAGTACTTCGAGAGCGAGAACCTGAAGTGGGCGATGGCCCAGCTTCCCAAGCGCATCTACAAGCGCGAGTTCCAGATCCTCATGCAGGTGGCCGACGCGCTGGCGTTCGTCCACACCAAGGGGATCGTCCACAAGGACATCAAGCCCGAGAACGTGCTGATCAACGCGAAGTCCGAAGCGCGCCTGATCGACTTCTCCCTCGCGTCCACCAAGTGGGACCGCATGCTCCAGTTCGGCAGGAAGGTCGAAGGCACGCCGATGTACATGTCGCCCGAGCAGATCCGCGGCGAGAAGTGCGATCCGCGGACCGACATCTACAGCTTCGGCGTCATGATGTACGAGCTCATGACGAAGCGCCCGCCCTTCATGGCAAACGACCCGCGGAAGGTCCTCGAGAAGCACTGCAAAGAGCGGCCCGCCCCCATGAGCACGATCGTCCCGACCGTCGCGCCGGAGCTCGACCGGCTGGTGATGAAGCTCCTGGAGAAGAACCCCGACCGCCGGCTCCCCGACATGAGCGCCGTCATGCAGGAGCTCTCGCGCTGGATCAAGCAGGACACCGTGGTCCGGCTCAAGCAGGTGGTGACGGGCTCGCTCAAGTACGAGGGCGCGCAGGAGATCGCCTCCTCGACCGCATGACAAGACAAACGGTCTGTTTTGTTACGGGAACCACGCCTTCGCGTACGGGTCGCTCTTGAAGAACTTCATCAGCATCTGCGCGACCTTCTCCCGGCCCGTGTCGCTCGGGTGGGTGCCGTCCTTCGCGAGGTCCGCCTCCTTCCACACGATGCCGTCGCACTTCCGCGCGTTCACCCCGTCGCCCCAGAGATAGGGGCCCCAGAGGAGGAGCGGCGCCTTGACGTCGCCTTTGGCGGAGTCGAAGTTCAGCTCCTTCTCCCCCTTGATCTGATCCTGGATGAGCCAGCGCATCGAGAAGGCCCCTTCGTACGCATACGGCTCGGGGTTGAGCTGGCTCTTCGCGAAGCCGGCGTAGATGCGGCTGGAGAGGTAGGCAATCCGGAGGTTGGGGAACTTCGCCTTCGCGATCCGGACGATCTTCCCCAGCTCCTCCTGCAGCTTTCTCGCGTGGGCCGGGAACGCGCCGTGCTGGCCCTGTTGGATGAGCGCCTGCTTGATCCACGCGATCTGAACCTGCTTGGGCGCGACCCCCGCGGCCGTCAGCCGCTTCTCAAGTTCGCTCCAGGGCCGAGCTTCGGGCGTATCCCACTGGATCGCCGCCTGCCCGCCCTGCGCGCCATCGACGATCGTACACTTGGCGGCGCCGCGGGCGGCCTGCATGAACTTCGAGAACTCCTGCGTGGTGTTGGACATCCCGATGGAGACGAGGACGACCTTCCCGCCCGCGGAAGGCTTGCCCTCGGCGTCGAGCGGCTGGAGCGTCTCCGCCTGGGCCTTGGCGGCGTCCGCGTGTCCCTTGGGCGGCTCGTTCTTCCCGCCACCGTAGAGCCCACCGTCCTCGCCCTTGTACTTGTCCTGCGACGTCATGTCGCAGAGCGGGACGAACCCGGTCTTCTCGCCCGTCGCCTGCAGCGCGGCGCACAGGATCGCCGCCATCACGAACTTCATCATGCTACGCCTCCTCATCCTCGCGCATGTTCTCGACCATCCGGGCCAGCGCGCGCTGGGCGGCGGCCACCTCTTTCCTCGACATCCCCTTCTCGAGCACCGCCTTGAGCCGGTCGAGGGCCTTCCAGCAGCGGACCTCGATGGACCGGCCGAGCGCCGAAAGCGTAACTCGCACGGCGCGCCCGTCGTCGGGGTCGCGCCGGAGCTCGACCAGACCCTCTCCTTCCATGCGCCGGAGCATCACCGTGATCGTCGGGAACGACAGCTGGGTCTTCCGCGCGATCTCCCGGATGATGCAGTCCTCCTCCTCGAAGAGCGCGAAGAGGATGTGACCCATCCCCGCGCTCACGTGACGGTCGAGCCCGAACCCCCGGAGCGTGCGCTCGAGGAGCAGCTTGTAGTTGTAGTAGACCCGGCCGATGGAGAAGCTCAGCCGCTCCAGCCCGCTCGCCGCGATCGCTTTCATTTAGGTACCTAACTATTCAACGGATGCCGCCCGGGAAAGTTGTGCCGAGTGTAAGATGAGAGGATGACCGCGTGGATCCTGGCCTGGGCCGCGCTCGCCCAGCTCCAACCTTCCAACGACCTCGAGGTCCGCCTCTTCGCCAAGGAGCCGCACCTCTACAACCCCGCCTGCATCGACGTCGACGAGAAGGGGCGCGTCTGGGTCGCGGAGGCCGTCAACTACCGCCGCGCGGCCGGCCCCAAGAGCCCCGAACCGCCCTATTTCCGAGACCCGCTCCGAAAGACCGGCGACCGCATCGTCATCCTCGAGGACAGCGACGGCGACGGCACCTGCGACAAGTCCACGGTGTTCTACGAAGGCCTCGACCTCCAGGCCCCCATGGGGATCGCGGTGGTCGGCGACAAGGTCTGGATCTCGCAGGCACCGGCGATCTTCACGATCGAGATCCGGCCCGACGGCAGCGCCGGGAAGAAGGAAACGGTCCTGACCGGCTTCTCCGGCCTGAACGGCGACCACTCGATCCACAGCTCCTACTTCGGCCCGGACGGGAAGCTCTACCACTGTCTCGGGGACAACGGCGGGAAGGTCACGTTCCCCGACGGGCGGAAGCTCGTGACCGACGGGAAGCCCTGGGTGGGAGGCGTCGTCTTCCGGACGAACCTCGATCTCAGCGGCCTCGAGGTCCTCGGCCACAACCATCGCAACCAGGTCGAGTGCGCCACCGACTCGTTCGGGAACACCTTCACCACCGACAACGACCACGATGGCATGCAGTGGGTCCGCTTCCACGCGATCTTCGACGGCGCGGACTACGGCTGGTACGGCGCGAAGGGCAGCCACTGGCGGATGGAGGCCCCCGGCGTCATGCCGATCCTCATGAGGACCGGCGCGGGATCGCCGGCGGGGATCTGCATCTACGAGGGCACGCTCCTCCCGGAGAAGTACCGGGGCGCGCCGATCCAGGCGGACGCGATCGGCCGGATCCACGCCTTCCGGCTGACGCCCGACGGGGCCGCGTGGCGCGTGGCCGGCGCTCCCGAGGGGCGGCAGACGGTCGAGACCCTCTCGCAGATCCGGCTCCCCGACGTCCTCCTCTCCTCAAAGGATCCGTGGTTCCGGCCTTCCGACGTCGCCGTCGCGCCTGACGGCTCGCTCTTCGTCGCCGACTGGTATGACCCGGTCGTGGGGGGCGGAGGGATGGGCGATCCGTGGACGGGGCGGATCTACCGCCTGATTCCGAAGGGGCACAACGGGAGCTACAAGATCAGGGTCTCTTCCGACCTCGGCGAGACGCTGGGCTCTCCCTGCCTGGCTACCCGCTCGCGGGCGATCCTCGCCCTGCGGGCCCTCGGCAAGGAGGCGATCCGGCCGCTCGCAAAGTCGCCCGACCGGGTGCTCCGCGCGCGGGCGCTCTGGATGCTGGGCGCCGAGGAGGCACGCCTGGCGCTCCGCGACCGTGACCCCGACTTCCGCGCGCTCGCGATCCGGATCCTGCGCCAGGCGGGGGCGGCGTTCGAGGCGGACCTGCGCGATCCGTCGCCCCACGTCCGTCGCGAGTTGCTCCTCACGCTCCGCGACACGAAGTCGCTCGTCGAGCTGGCGAAGCAGTACGACGGGCACGACCGTTTCTACCTTGAGACGGTGGCGATCGCCTTCCGCGGCCGGGAGAAGGAGCTGGCGGCGGCGCTCCCCGGCGCGTGGAGCCGCAGCACGGCCGGGCTCCTCTGGGTGACCGGGCAGCCCGGGTCGATCGACCGCACGGCGGCCGTCGCGGCGGACCCGAAGCTCGACGCGACCGCGCGCCTCGACGCGCTCGACGCGCTGGGGACCTTCAACGCACGCGAGGCGGGCGAGGCGGTCATCCGCATCCTCGACACGACGGAGTCGAAGGACCTGCGGCTGAAGGCGATGGACGTACTGGCGCGGAACGTCGGAGTCGCCTGGAAGGCGCTGGCCGACCACGCCGGGCTGCACGCGACCCTCGATCGGCTCCTCAACGACATTGAGCTGCGGGCGGGGATCATGAGGTTGTTGACGGCGCTCGGCACCCGACCCCTCGTCCGATGGAAGCTCTCACCCGCGGTCGCCGACCCGGACTGCAAGGCGTTCATGGCCGCGAAGCCCCCCGGGGTGGAGGAGATCGAGGGCTGGCCCGACGCGCGCGTGAGCCTCGGCGGACAGGTCGACCTGCGTCCCCAGTGCACGCCCAACGCGAACGCTTACGTGTTCGCGGCGACGGTCCTCAGCGTCCGCGAAGCCTGCGACTCGAGGCTCTTGCTGGGCAGCGACGATGGGGTCCGGGTCTGGGTGAACGGGAAGCCCGTCTGGGAGAAGCATGCCCACCGCGAGCTGAGCGCCCGGGAGGACGTCGTCCCCCTCCGGCTCGAGGAGGGGATCAACCGGATCGTCCTGGCCTGCGAGAACCGGATCGCCAACTGGGCGTTCGCGGCGGAACTCGAGGACCCGGGGCGCCGGGTCGTCGAGGTGACGCCCCGGAGCGCGCCGAGGCTGACTGGACCCGCCGCGGACCGGATCGATCTCAAGGACATCCCGGCGATCCCGAAGCTGCTCTCAATGGAGGGCGACGCCGTCCGCGGCCGGGAGGTCTACTTCCACTCGAAGGCCCAGTGCGCGAAGTGCCACAAGGCCAAGGGCGAAGGCGGCGAAATCGGCCCCGAACTTTCGGTGATCGGCACCAAGTTCGGCAAGGAGGGCCTCCTCCTTACGATCCTCCGCCCGAGCGAGGCGATCGCCCCGGAATACTTCCAATGGATCGTGAGGACGAAGTCGGGCGCGATCGTGACGGGCGTGATCGTCCAGGAGACCCCCGAGAGGCTTGTCTTGAAGGACAACGAGGGGAAGCTGACGCCG
Organism: uncultured Planctomycetales bacterium; assembly: GCA_964604905.1. Lineage (GTDB taxonomy): Bacteria > Planctomycetota > MHYJ01 > MHYJ01 > JACPRB01 > JACQFK01. Next base: position 2,411 of record CAZSCC010000441.1, on the reverse strand, counting down.
ATCGCCGCCCGGGACATCGAGGCCCGGAAGAAGAGCGAAGTCTCCCCCATGCCCGACACCCTCGTCGGCGAACTCACCCGCCAGGACCTCGCCGACCTCCTCGAGTACCTTTCCACTCTCCGCTGAATTGTCCGATGATTCGGCGAACATCCGCCTCGGACGATTCTGCCGAAGGGTCGGACAATTCCGAGCCGGAGGGGCGGAGGGCCTACTTGAGGCCGAGGGTCTTCCGGCCGTCCACCGTCTTCCGCGCCAGGAATCCAAGTTCGCCCGCGAGCGCATAGCCGGGGGCGAGGACGGGACGACGACGCAGGGCTTCTGCCAGTTCGGTCTCTCCCACGGGGGCATGCTCCGAAAGCCACGCCAGGAATTCGGCGGCGGCATTCACGTTCGCGGGAAGAGACCGTCGACGCACCAGGCGCAGGCGTTCGATCCCGCGGCGGATGTTCCGCGGCCCGCCCAGCACGAGGTTGGAGCAACCGTTGGCGATCTGCCCGCCCCGGGTCACCCAGTTGTGGGGATCGGTGACGCTCGCCATCGCGGGCACGCCCGCCGCCCATCCCTCCCCGATCGTCAGGGCATCGGACGTCGCAAGCGTGCCGTCCGAGAGATAGTAGTTCGCGCGATACCAGCTCTCCGACGGACGCCGCCAGGTGTCGACCGCGGCCGCCGCGACCGCCACGCCCAGCGCGACAAAGTACTTGGGGCCCCAACCGAGGCGCACCGGGAGGAGCACGAACAGAAGGAACAGCCCGAAGCTCAGGACGAGCAGCCCGGCCACGGCGAAGGGGACGCCCAGCCCGATCAGCAGCCAGGCCTCTCGACGATCTTCCGCGGACCGCTCCTCGAGCCTCCGCCGGATCTCCTCGACGGGGATCACGGGGAGGCCCGGCTCGACGTATGGTCGTGGACGATCCGCCAGCCTTCGGGAAGGCAACGGAAGATCAGCGTGAAGACCCCTCCCGGCCGCTTCGCCTGGCCCGCGATCTCGAGCTCCCACGAGCCGGTGACCACGGCGCGGCCCGTCTCGATCGACTCGAACGCGAGGTTGGAGAACGCGAGCCGGCCCATCTTCTCGGGACTGTCGTACGTCCTGCGGTAGCGCGCGGCCATCGCCTCGAACCCGCGGTGGACCTGGTCGCCGCCGGCGAAGACGGTCCGGTCGGACCGGCTGTAGCCCTCGAGGAAGCGGTCGAGGTCGCCCCGGTTCCACGCTTCCGCCTGGGCGGACAGCACGGCGAGGATGGACGACCGGTCGGCTTCGACGGTCGAAGCGGCACATCCCGTCCAGAGGAGCAAGAGGGAAGCCCAACCCCGGAGGAGCATGGACCGCAGGATAGCGGAGTTGCGAGTCGGGCTCAAGGAAAGCGCCTCTCCCCGTCGATAGAGTCTGTTGGGACTCCCGGATCCGCCGGGAAGCCCGTCTGGAGAGGGGGGAACTCATGGGCACCATTCGCGGCGATCTCTCGGTCCTGGGGATCGCGAATCTCCTGCAAACTCTGGCCCTCGGAAAGTGCGAAGGTCTACTCACCCTCGAACTGGGCGCCCATCAGAAGGCGCTCCGCCTCTCCCCCGCGGGTATCCGGCTCGTCCAAGGTTCCCGGCGCTGCCACCGGCTGGAGAAGCTCCTCCGGCGCGTCGGTCCCGTGGTGTCGTCCCCGGCCCTCCCCGGGACCGCCCCCAGCCAGGAATCGGTCGGCCGCCTCGTCCGCGAGTGGATGCTGGAGGAGGTCTGCGATCTCTTTACCTGGACCCAAGGCAGCTTCCGGTTCCAGGAAGCCGCCGACCTTTCGACGACCGCCTCGGCCCTGGAGTCCTTCGACGCGGACGCCGACGTGACGACCGTGATCCTGGAGGCGGCACGGCGGATCGACGACCTGCCCCGCCTCCGCGACGCCATCCCAGACCCGGACGCCATCCCGGTGCGGACGCCCGTCGCGGATCCCCCGACCGAATCCGCACTCTATGCGGAGATCCAGCGGGACGTGCTCCCCCTCGTGGACGGGACGCGCTCCGTGAACCAGATCGTCCGCGCCTCGGCCTTCCCGCGCCTCTCCGTCCTCCAGACGCTCGCGCGGCTCGCTCGGCAGGGGGCGTTGGCGGTCCCGGTCCACGGTCGATCAATGGCGCGTCATGAATTCGTGACTGTTCAGAAGAGCCCAGTAGGCGTCCTCGAAGCGCTCCGCTCCACCGTCCCCGAGGAAGACCGCGAAGCGTGACCGCTCGGGCTCCGACGCTTTCCGCGAGAGAGCCGCCAGGAACATCGCGTCGATCTTCTCCCCGAGCACGCCCTTCCCCTCCCGGATCCGCCCCAGCACGCCGCCCTCCCGGACCCATCCCCATACTTCTTCGTTGTTACGGGCATAGAGCGCCACCCACCGGTTGACCGTGACCGGCGTCACCTCGCAGGG
>CAZSCC010000440.1:0-5618 GCA_964604905.1 uncultured Planctomycetales bacterium | reverse complement strand
GCGGGGCGGCGCTGCTGGACCTCTCGGGGAAGCAGGCGAAGGCCGTGTGGGAGACCAAGGAGATGCGCTGCCACTTCGCCAGCGCGGTCTATCTCGACGGCCATCTCTACGGGGTCGACGACAACACGGGCAGCGGCAAGCTGAAGTGCCTGGACGTGAAGAACGGGTCCACCAAGTGGACCTCGAAGAAGAACGGGTACGAGAACCTGATGGTGGCGGCGGGCCGTATCCTCTCGATCGACAAGAATGGCGAGCTCGCGGCCGTCGAGGCGAGCCCCGCGGGGTTCAAGGAACTCGCGAAGGGGGGCGTGCTGGGCAAGGGCTCGCAGAACTGGACCGCCCCCGTCCTCGCCAACGGGCTCCTCTACTGCCGCAACAGCGACGGCGATCTCGTCTGCGTGGATGTCCGCTAGGCTATGTCCGAAAACAGTTATTGGCCACAGAGCCACAGAGAATCTTTTAATGGACATTCCGACCCTGTGCTCTCTGAGCCTCTGTGGCCAATTTTGTCTTCCGACAGCTAGCCCAGGGGCGGGATGAGGATCGTCCAGGTCATTCCGGGATCGGGCGACACCTTCTACTGCGAGAACTGCGTCCGCGACGGGGCGACCGTCCGGGCGCTCGCCGCGGCGGGCCATGACGTCGTGCCCGTTCCCCTCTACCTGCCGCAGGTCATCGATCCCGTGGAGGCGATCTCCGCCTCTCCCGTCTTCTACGGCGGCATCAACTCCTACCTCCAGCAGAAGTCGGGCTTCTTCCGCTGGACCCCCCGGTGGATCGACCGCCTCTTCGACTCCAGGGTTCTGCTCCGGATGGCGGCGAAGCGGGCGGGGTCGGTCCGCGCGTCGGAGCTGGGAGAGCTGACCCTCTCGGTCCTCCAGGGCGCGGAGGGCCGCCAGGTCAAGGAGCTGGAAAGGCTGCTCCGCTGGCTCGAGAAGCTGGAGAAGCCCGACGTGGTCCATCTCTCCAGTCCGCTCCTCCTCGGCATCGGCTCGGCGATCAAGAAGCGGCTCGGCGTGCCCCTGGTCTGCACGATGCAGGACGAGGACGTCTGGATCGACGCGATGGAGGAGCCCGCCCGTACGCAATGCTGGGAGGCGATGGCCGCGGGGGGCCGCGAGGTGGACGCCTTCATCGCGGTCAGCCGGCACTTTGGCGACGTGATGCGGGGGCGCCTGAAGATCGAGGCCGCGCGGCTGCACGTCGTGCCGATCGGGACCGATCCCGGAGGACCGCCCGCGGGGAAGCCGCCGGTCGCCCCGACGATCGGCTACCTGGCCCGGATGTCACGAGGGATGGGCCTCGGCATCCTGGTCGACGCCTTCTTCAAGCTCCGGAAGGCGGAGCCGTTCAGGAACCTCCGGCTCCACCTCTCGGGAGGGAAGACGGGGGACGACGTGGAGTTCCTCGAAGGGCTGCGCGGCCGGTTCGCGTCGGAAGGCGCGTCGGGCGACGTGGCGATCTTCGACGAATTCGACGAGGCGAAGCGGAGGGAGTTCCTCTCGGGGCTCACCCTCCTCTCGGTCCCCACGCCGAACGGCGCGGCGTTCGGGACGTACATCTTGGAGGCGCTGGCCTGCGGGGTGCCGGTGGTCCAGCCGCGCGTGGGCTCGTTCCCGGAGCTGGTCGACGCGACGGGCGGCGGGGTGCTTTACGAGCCCAACGACGCGGAGACGCTGGCCCGCGTGCTGGGGGAACTGCTCGCGGATGGGAACCGGCGCACGGAACTGGGGAGCCGCGGGCGCGATTCTGTCGTGAGAACTTTCGGGCTTGATACAATGGCGAAGAACATGGTCGAGGTCTACCGCAGCGTCCTGGGAGGGCGGCCGTGAGCCTGGCGCTTCTCGCACTCGTCGCGCTGGCCCAGGGAGCCGAATGGCCCACCTATCACGGGGGCTACTCGCTGGAAGGCGTGGCCGCCACGGCGCCGCCCGACACCCCCGCCGTGCTGTGGAAATTCAAGGCGGGGAACCGCGTCGAGTTCACCCCGGTCTCCGCGGGCGGACGGGTCTACTTCGCCTCCTCCAAGGGGGCGCTGTTCGCCGTGGACCTCAAGGGCGCTCCACTCTGGAAGTCGGAGATCGGGAAGGACACGTTCTCGTCCCCGCCGATCCATGCCGACGGAGCGGTGATCGTGGGGACCACGAATGGCCACCTCATCGCGTTCGACGCGGCGACCGGGAAGGAGAAGTGGAAGTACGACACCGGCGGAAACGTGCAGGGCTCGGCCAGCCGGCTCGATCTCCCGGGTGCGAGGAAGGCGATCGTCGTCATCTCCCAGGGGGACGGATGCATCCACGCCGTCGATCCGGAGGCGGGCAAGCTGCTGTGGAAGACCGAGGCGGTGGAGCGCTGCGACGGCTCCCCCGGGGTCGGCGACGGGCGGATCGTGATGGGCAGCTGCGCCTCGGCGCTCCACGTCTACACGGTGGACAAGGAGCCGGTGAAGACGGACGTCCCTCTCGGCGGGGACAGCCAGATCGCGCACGGCGTGGCGATCTCGGGGAAGATCGCGTACGCGGGAACGCGCGGTGGGAAGGTGGTCGCGATCGATCTGGCGGCCTCGAAGGTCCTCTGGACCAATGCCGACACCCAGCGGGAGGCGTTCACGACGCCCGCGGTGAACGATCGCTGGGTGGTCTTCGGCTCGGACGACGCATCGGTCTACGGCCTGAGCCGCGAGACGGGCGTCAAGGCGTGGGGCTTCGACACCGGACGCAAGCCGAGCTCGCCGGTGATCGCGGGGAAGCGGGTCGTCGTCGCCTCTGGGGGTGAGCTGTTCCTCCTGGACCTCGAGACGGGGAAGAAGATCTGGTCCGACAAGGTGAGCGACGAGATCACGTCTCCGGCGCTGGTCGACGGCGTGATCCTGGTCGGGGCGGACGACGGCACGGTCACGGCCTACGGCCGCAAATGAAAGAAAACCAGCCGCAGAGACACAGAGGCGCAGAGACCTTCTTGAAAGGATTTCCAATGCAAGGGGTCCTGCTCTGCGACTCCGCGTCTCTGCGGCAATCTTGAACATGGTTGGGAACGGAGCGCTCCTCGAACTGTCGGGCGTCACGAAATCCTACGTCTCGCCGGGCGGGGCCGAGACGCGGGTCCTCACGGGGGTCGATCTTCGGATGGCGGCGGGGGAGTCGCTCGCGATCGCGGGCCCCTCCGGCTGCGGGAAGAGCACGCTCCTGAATATCATCGGGACGCTCGACCGCCCGACTTCGGGCCGGGTGACGCTCGACGGGCGGGACGTCTCGGTGCTTCCGGAGCCCGAGCTCGCGCGGATCCGGTCGTCGGTCCTCGGCTTCGTCTTCCAGCTCCACCACCTGCTCCCTCAGTGCAGCATCCTCGAGAACGTCCTCGTCCCCACGCTGGTCGCGAAGGGGGCGGCCGAGGCGGAAGGGCGGGCGCGGACGCTCCTCGATCGCGTGGGGCTCTCCCATCGGATCGAGCACCGGCCGGGCCAGCTCTCGGGCGGCGAGTGCCAGCGGGCGGCGGTCGTGCGCGCCCTCATCAACCGGCCGAAGCTGCTGCTCGCGGACGAGCCGACGGGCTCCCTCGACCGGGGGAACGCCGACGCGCTCGCGAAGCTGCTGGTCGAACTCAACCGGGAGGAGGGGGTCGCGCTGATCTTCGTCACGCATGCGGCGGACCTCGCCTCCCGCGCAGGCAGGGTCCTCGAGTTGCGCGACGGGGCGCTCGTGCCGGCGAAATGAGATGAACGCGTTCACGCTCGTCCGGCGCGGCCTGCGTTTCCACCGGAGGACCCACCTCGGCGTCGTCGCCGGCTGCGCGGTCTCCGCCGCGGTCCTCGTGGGCGCGCTCTTCGTGGGCGACTCAGTGCGCGCGAGCCTGCGGGAGACGGCGCTCGCCCGGCTGGGAGGGATCCACGTCGCGCTCGACGCGGGGGACCGGTTCTTCGGCGACGATCTCGCGACGCGGGTCCGGGCCGGGCTGCGCACCGACGTCGCGGCGGCGCTTCGGGTCGACGGGATGGCGCTCCTCGGGAAGAAACAGGTCAACCGCGTGGAGGTGCTGGGCGTCGAGGCGGGCTTCCTCGGCAGGCCGGTGGCGTCCGGCCAGGTGGCGATCAACCAGAAGCTCGCGGCGGCGCTCGGGGCCAAGGCGGGCGACGAACTGGCTTTGCGGATCTTCAAGCCGGGCCTGCTTTCGCGCGAAGCGCCGCTCGCCTCGGGGAGCAAGGGGCGCGAGACGGTGCGCGAGCGCGTGACGGTGGCGCGGGTCCTCTCCGACGCCGAGCTCGGACGATTCAGCCTGCGCTCCGACCAGTCGGGCCCGTTCAACGCGTTCGTCGATCTCGAGTGGCTCCAGGAGAGGCTCGAGCTGGAAGGGCGGGCGAACCTGATCGTGGCCGGGGCGTCCGCGGTCGAGGCGGGGGCGTGGCTGAAGGGAGCCTGGACGCTGGAGGACGCGGGCCTCTCGGTGCGCGCCCCGGAGTCGACGGGCGTCGTCCAGCTGCAGAGCGATCGCATCTATCTAGATCCCGCGGCGGCGTCGGCTGCGCTCGCGCTGCGGCCGGACGCGGCGGGCGTGCTGTACTACCTCGTCAATTCGCTCTCGTCCGAGTCGGGGCGCTCGACGCCGTATTCGTTCATGGCGGCCGGGCCGGTGCCGGCGGGGATGAAGGACGACGAGATCCTGGTGAACCGCTGGCTGGCGGACCAGATCGGAGTGAGCGAAGGGGGCCGCGTCGAGGTGGCGTACTCCGAGGCGGCCGCGTCGGGCGGGTTTGTGGAGAAGCGCCGCTCCTTCCGGGTCCGCGGGGTGCTTCCGATGGAGGCTCTGGCGGCCGAGAGGGCGCTGGTGCCCGCGTTCCCCGGGCTGACGGACGTCGAGTCGTGCAAGAACTGGGACCTCGGCGGCATCCCGATGGACGAGAAGAAGCTGAGCGATGAGGCGAACGAGAAGTACTGGAAAGAGCACCGGCAGACGCCCAAGGCGTTCGTCACGCTCGCCGCCGGGCGGTCGATGTGGGCGAATCGCTACGGAGACCTGATGGCGGTGCGGTATCCCGCCGCGGCCGTGAAGCCGGGGGAGGTCGTGGAGGCGCTGCGGGCGCGGATCGATCCGGGCGAGGTAGGGCTTGGATTCCGTCCGGTCCGCGAGCAGGCGCTCCGGGCGGCCTCCGAGTCGATGGATCTGGGACAGCTCTTTCTGGGGATGAGCCTCTTCCTGATCGCCGCGTCCCTCGTGCTGACGGCGATGCTGTTCGTCTTTTCGGTCGAGCAGCGGGCGCGGGAGATGGGGGTGCTGCGGGCGGTGGGGTACTCGCCGGGCCGGGTGCGGGCCCTCTTCCTCCTGGAGGGGGCCGTGCTGGCGGGGGTGGGCTCGCTGGCGGGGGTCCCGGCCGGCTGGGCCTTCGCGAAAGCCCTCGTATGGGGCCTCGGGGGGGGCTGGAGCGGCGCGGTCGCCGAGGCGGCGATCGCCTTCCATGCCTCGGCAGGCTCGGCGGTGGCGGGGGTCGCGGCCGCGACCCTGGTTTCCCTGCTGGCGATGGCGCTCGCCCTCGGGCGCCAGGCCCGCCGCCCCGTCCGCGAGCTGGTGGCCGATGATTTCGCGTCCCGGACGGAGTTTCGTAACAAAACAAACGGTTTGTTTTG
>CAZSCC010000439.1:0-10766 GCA_964604905.1 uncultured Planctomycetales bacterium | reverse complement strand
GCGCGGGCCGACTATACGAAGTCGATCGAGGTGGAACTGAAGGCGGGGATCGCGAGGCAGCTGGCGACCGCGCCCTGGCTTTAGGTCCTCAGCGGGTTGAGCCGCTTGGCGACTTCCTCGTAGGACACGCCCTTCGCCAGGTCGGCGGCGAACTGCTGGAGGGGCACGAGCACCGTGCGGGCCCGCGGCGGCGGGGCGTCCTTCAACGTGACGACCAGCTTGAGCTCGCCGTCCAGGACGCAGACCATCTTCAGGATTCCCCGGCCGCCTACCTGCGCGGCGGCTTCGTAGACCTTCTTCTGCGGGTCGCTGAGGTCCTTATGGGTCTTGCGGGGAAGGCTCGCCGGGATCTCCGCCATGCCCGGCTGGTCGGGAAGGCCGCTCGACGACCGCAGGCTGGAGTAGGGGAGCGGCAGCGGCGCGGGCTCGCTCTCGATCTGGCGGATCACCGCCCCGCAGGTCCCGTCCATTGCGGTGAACTTCGTGAGACCGAAGCCCGCCAGGTCCTCCGCCGAGAAGGCGATCCCCTCCGCCTGCGCGGGATTCTGGATCAGGACGGCGCAGAGCTCCCGCTCGGCGAACCTCTCGATGTGGGCCTTGCAGCCGTCGACCACCTTCTTCACGCCGGCGGCGAAATCGGAGTCGCCCGGGCGGGCGGGCTCGACGCCCTTGACGAGGATCCGGGCGGAATCGGCCTTCTGCACGACCGACGCGACGACCGCGCCGTCCTTGTAGACCCCCTTCAGAACCGTCTCGTCGCCCATGGTCTCGTTCCCCTCGTGTGAGAATGGTATCATAAGAATCGTGAGGCCGTTCGTTTCCTTTTTCGTGATCCTCGCTTCGTGCGCGGGCGGACCGGCGACGGCGCCTCCGAGACCGCTCCGCGACTTCCGCGGCATCATCCACTGCCATTCGCTCCACTCCCACGACTCGAAGGGCACCTACGAGGAGATCCTGGCCGCCGCGAAGGCGGCGAAGGTGGACTTCGTCTGCATGACCGACCATCCACCGAAGGGCGATCCGGGGAAGTCGCTCCGCGAAGGGTGGACGGGGATCCACGACGGGATCCTCTTCATCCAGGGGGCGGAGTACAGCGATCAGATCCTCGCGCTGGGGATCAAGGAGCCGATTCAGCACCAGGATCGTCGAGGGAAGATCCGCGCGATCCACGAGCAGGGGGGCGTCGCGATCGCCTGCCATCCCGAGGAAATCACGGACTGGAGCGAATACGAAGAAGCCGACGGGATGGAGATCTACAACGTCCACGCCGCGCTCAAGAAGCACCAGAAGGATCCGGCGTTCCTGGCGGCGGCGCTCAAGAGGCTGAAGGAGGACCCGGAGCGGTCGTTTGAACTCCTCCAGGAGCTCGATCCCGCGATCCTCGCCCGCTGGGACGAGATCAACCGGACGCGCCGCTTCACCGGGATCGCCGGGAACGACTCGCATCAGAACGTGAACTTCTTTGGGCTGCAACTCGACCCCTATCCGCGGGCGTTCAAGTTCGTCTCGACCCACGTCCGCGCGGAAGAGCTGACCCAGGAGGCCATCCTGAGAGCCTTGAAGAAAGGGGCTTGCGTGGTGGTGTTCGATCAGTCCTGGCCTGCGCCCCCCCGGGGACGCCTCCAGGAGACCCGGCGAGTCGGAAGGGGTGCACGTCTTCCACAAGGGGTGGGACGAGGTGTTCGAGCTCAAGGGGATCGAGGGGATCGGATACAAGGGGCCCCAGCGTAGCGAAGGCTGGATCCTCAAACCCGGTGGCCGTGTTCCCTGGTTCTTCAGTTCCTGGCTCGGGAACCCTGAGAAGCGGCCTTGACCCCCCGTTTCCCATAAGGTAGGATTCCGTCCCCTTATGGCAGTCAAAGTCACCCTGCCCGACGGCACGGTCAAGGAATACGCGGACGGGACCAACGCCCTCCAGGTCGCGGAGTCGATCTCTAAGGGCCTGGCCAAGGTCGTCGTCGCCGCGAAGGTGAACGGCGAGGTCTGGGACTTCCACCGCCCGCTCCCCGCGGCGTGCACCGTGCTCCTTCTCAAGGAAGACACGCCCGAGGGGCTCGACGTCATCCGCCACTCGGCCGCCCACATCATGGCGGGCGCCGTGCGCCGGATCTACGGGGACCAGGTCAAGTTCGGGTACGGGCCGCCCGTCGAGGACGGCTTCTACTACGACATGGAGTTCCCCGAAGGGGTCAAGGTCTCCGAGGGCGACCTCGCGAAGATCGAGGCCGAGTGCAAGAAGATCATCGAGGCGAACTACCCGTTCGAGCGCAAGGACCTCCCCAAGTCCGAAGTGATCGAGACGATGAGGGCGATGGGGCAGGGCTACAAGGTCGAGACGCTCGAGAAGGACATCAAGGACCCGACCGCCTCGACCTACACCGACGGGGACTTCACCGACCTCTGCGAGGGGCCGCACGTGCCCTCTACGGGCCGCGTGCGGGCGATCAAAGTCACGAAGACGACCGGCGCGTACTGGAAAGGCGACCAGAAGAACCGGATGCTGACGCGGCTCTACGGCACCGCGTGGCACTCCCAGAAGGCGCTCGACGAGTACGTGAGGCGGATCGAGGAGTCGAAGAAGCGCGACCACCGGAAGCTCGGCCAGGAGCTGGAGCTCTTCATGTTCCACGACTGGTCGCCGGGGGCGGTCTTCTTCCTCCCCAAGGGGGCGATCGTCTACAACGAGCTGATGGCGTTCCTCCGCGAGGAGTACCGGAAGCGCGGCTTCATGGAGGTCGTGACGCCCCAGCTCTACAACAAGGGGTTGTGGGAGCTCTCCGGCCACTGGTCGCACTACCAGGAGAACATGTTCCTCCTCGACATCGACGAGGAGAAGTATTCGCTGAAGCCGATGAACTGCCCGAGCCACGTGCTGATCTTCAAGCATCGGCGGCGGAGCTACCGCGAGCTGCCGATGCGGATCGCCGACTTCTGCCCGCTTCACCGGAACGAAGTGAAGGGCGTGCTCTCGGGCATGACGCGCGTGCGGAAGTTCGAGCAGGACGACGCCCACATCTTCTGCACCGAGGAGCAGATCGGCGAAGAGATCTCGGGGCAGATCGACTTCGTGAACCACGTCTACGCGCGGACGTTCAAGATGCCCTTCACGGCAAAGCTCTCGACGCGGCCGGAGAAGTTCCTGGGCAAGATCGAGACGTGGAACGCGGCCGAGGCGGCGCTCGAGAAGGCGCTGAAGGACAACAAGGTCGACTACACGATCAACGCGGGGGACGGAGCCTTCTACGGGCCGAAGATCGACTTCGACGTGAAAGACGCGATCGGCCGGAAATGGCAGCTGTCGACCATCCAGCTCGACTTCCAGCTCCCCCAGCGGATGGGCTGCGAATACGAGGGGAAGGACGGCCTCAAGGTTCCGGTCATGATCCACCGGGCGATTCTGGGGAGCCTCGAGCGGTTCATCGGCGTCCTGGTCGAGCACTACGGGGGCGAGTTCCCGCTCTGGCTGGCGCCGCAGCAGGTGGCGGTCCTGGCGGTCACGCCCCTCACGGACGAGGTCACGGCGTACGCGAAGAAGGTGCAGGCGAAGCTGGTCGAGGCCGGTTTGCGCAGCGAAATTGATTTGTCTGAGGACAACATCTCCGCTAAGATCAAAGCCCGCGAACTCCAGAAGCTGCCGTACATGGCCGTGGTAGGGGCCAAGGAGTTGGCCGCGGGGACGGTGGCCGTCCGGGAGCACAAGAAGGGCAACCGGGGCGTCCTGTCGCTGGAGGATTTTGTTTTGAATTTGAGGAGGGACGTTGCCGCCAAGAGTGCCCTTTAGGAGTCAGCCCCCGAGCTTCAAGGACGAGCACCGCATCAACGACCGCATTCGCGTCCCGCGGGTGAAGGTGGTCGACGAGAACGGGGTGATGCTGGGGGAGATGGGTGCGGACCAGGCCCGCCAGATCGCCCGCGAGCGCGGCTTCGACCTCGTGGAGGTGGCCGCGGATGCCCGCCCGCCCGTCTGCAAGCTGCTCGATTACGGGAAGTTCAAGTACGAGCAGAAGAGGCAGCAGAAGAAGTCGAAGAAGAAGCAGCACGTCCAGGTGGTCAAGGAGGTGCGGCTCCGCCCGCTCACGGACGACCACGACGTGGCGACGAAGGTCAAGAAGGCGCGCGAGATCCTGGAGGAAGGCGACAAGATCCTGATCACGGTCTTCTTCAGGGGCCGCGAGCAAGCCCACAAGGAGATCGGGCGCGAATTGATGGCCCGGATCAAGAAGGACCTGGAGGATGTCGGGAAGATCGAGCACGATATTTCGATGCAGGGGCCGCGGATGCAGATCACGCTCCTGCCCAAGCCGGGGATGAAGCCCAAGGCGAAGGCGGGAGCGGAAGCGGAAGCGGAAGCGGACGTGAAGCCCGAGGCCCCCGCTCCGGAGACTCCGCCCGCGGCGCCACCTCCTCCGGCGCCGCCGGCGACGGACGAGCCTCCGGCCCCCCAAGGAGGAACGAATGCCTAAGCAGAAGACGAACAAGGGCGCGAAGAAGCGCTTCAAGGTGACGGCGACCGGGAAGGTCCTGTTCCGGCCGGCCGGGCATCGGCACATCATGTCGGGCAAGTCCTCGAAGCGCCGGCGCCAAATGCGCCGGTGGCGCCAGTTCGAGGGCTCGCACGACGCGAAGGACATCCGGATCATGTTGCAGAAGTAAGAATAGGTAAGCAGGAGAAGCCATGCCTCGTCAGAAAAGCGGTCCGTATCGCAAGCGGCGCATCAAGAAGACGCTCAAGCTCGCCAGGGGCTACCGCGGCGGGCGGAGCAAGCTCAACCGGACGGCGAAGGAAGCCGTCATGCGCGCGGGACAGTACGCATACTTCGGCCGCAAGATCAAGAAGCGCGACTACCGCGGGATGTGGATCATCCGCATCAACGCCGCGTGCGAGACGCGCGGAATGTCCTACTCGCGGTTCATGAACGGGCTGCGCAAGGCCCAGGTGGAGATCAACCGCAAGGCCCTGTCGGAGCTCGCGCTCTCGGAGCCCAAGGCCTTCGACGATCTGGTGGAGACGGCGAAGAAGGCGCTGGCGTAAATCACGGGAAAGAGGGAGTACCGAGGCCATAGGGAGACCTATGGCCTTTTTCTTATCCGATGGGAATCAAGAATCAAGAATCAGGAATCAAGGGACGACGCGCGTGAGTCTCGATCAGAAGATCAAGGATGTGTTCGAGGCGTTCTGCAAGGAGTCGTTCACGACTCCTGCTGAGCAGCTAAAGACCCGTTACCTGGGTCGGGACGGGAAGGTCCGTGAACTTTTCGGACTGCTGAAAACCGTCCCGGCCGATCAGAAGGGGAGGGTGGGACAGGCCCTGAACGAGCTTAAGACCGAGTTGGAGCGCCGGGTCGAAGATCTCGCCAAGGCCAAGGCGGTTGAGGCGCCGAAGTCGGCGATCGATTTGTCGCTCCCGGGCCGGGCGGCCGAGCTCGGCCGGCGCCACCCGATCTACCGGGTCTGGGACGAGATCGCGCGGGTCTTCGCGAAGCTCGGGTTCGACATCGCCTACGGCCCCGAGATCGAGACCGAGACCAACAACTTCGAGGCGCTTAACATCCCGCTCGACCACCCTGCGCGGGACGGGTTCGACACGTTCTACATCGAGCCTCCTCAGCTCCTCCGCTCCCACACGTCGCCGGTCCAGATCCGGACGATGAAGGAGCGCAAGCCGCCGATACGCATCATCGCTCCTGGGAAGGTCTTCCGTCCCGACAAGCCGGACGCCGGCCACTCGCCCATGTTCCACCAGGTGGAGGGGCTGATCGTGGCGCCGGGGATCACGTTCGCCCACCTCAAGGGGGTGCTGCTCCTCTTCGCGCAATCCATGTGGGGCGAGAAGACGGTCATCCGGTTCCGCCCGAGTTTTTTCCCGTTCACCGAACCGAGCGCCGAAGTGGACGTCTCGTGCTTCATCTGCGGCGCGAAGGGCTGCCCGGTCTGCAAGGGGTCCGGGTGGGTCGAGATCCTGGGCAGCGGCATGGTCCACCCGAAGGTGCTCGAGAATTGCGGCATCGATGCGGAGCTGAACACGGGGTTCGCGTTTGGCATGGGCATCGAGCGGATCGCGATGCTCAAGTACGGCATCCCCGACATCCGCCGCTTTTACGAGAACCACTTCGCGTTCCTGAGACAGTTCTGATATGAAAGTCCCGATTCGCTGGCTGAAGGAGTACGTCGACCCGCCGGCTTCGCCGCTGCAGCTGGCGAATCTCCTCGTCATGGTGGGAGTGGGCGTCGAGTCCATCGAGGGGGACGTCCTCGACCTCGAGATCACGGCCAACCGGGCGGACCTGCTGTCGATGCTGGGCGTCGCACGCGAGACGGGCGTCAGCCTCCGCAGGCCGGTCCGCGTGCCGGAGATTACGGTCACGGAGGCCGGCCCCGACGTCGCGGGGTCGCTGGAGGTCGAGGTAGTCGCGCCCGATCTTTGCCCGCGGTACACGGCCCGGAGGGTTGAGGGCGTCAGAGTCGGGCCGGCCCCCGCGTGGATGATCGAGCGGCTCGAGGCCGCCGGCGTACGCTCCGTCAACAACGTCGTCGACGTCACCAACTATGTCCTCCTCGAGAGCGGGCAGCCGCTCCACGCCTTCGACGCGAAGGTCCTCCGCGGTAGGAGGATCGTCGTCCGTCGGGCGGCGCCGGGCGAGAAGATCGTGGCGATCGATGGGAAAGAGTATGCGCTGTCCAGGGAGGCGCTCGTCATCGCCGATGCCGAGCGGCCGGTCGCCATCGCGGGGGTCATGGGCGGGAAGGAGAGCGAGATTTCCAGCGCCACCGTGGACGTGGTGATCGAGAGCGCGCAGTTCGACCCCGTCTCGATCCGGAGGACGTCGCGCAGGCTCGGGATCTCGAGCGATTCCTCGTACCGCTTCGAGCGGGGCGTAGACTACGAGACGGTTGAGTGGGCCTCGCGGCGCGCGGTCCAGCTCATCCTGCAGCTGGCGGGCGGGCAGGCGCTGAAGGGTTCGGTGGACGTCGGCGCCCCTCGGCCCGCGCGGCCGGTGACGAAGGTCCGGTCCGCCCGCGTGGCTCACGTGCTCGGCCTGCACGTGGCTCCCTCGCGGATCCGCGAGATCCTGACGGGCCTGGGGGCCCAGGTGGCAGGGACCGACGCAGCGCTCGAGGTGACCGCGCCCGTCGGCCGGCGGGACCTCAAGATCGAGGTCGACTACATCGAGGAGGTCGCCCGCATCGAAGGCTACGACAAGATCCCCTGCGACACGTCGTTCGGTCTGCGCGTGGCGGTGGACAACAAGGAAGACCTCGTCCGCGAGGAGGCCCGCGCGACGCTGACGGGCTTGGGCGGGTGGGAAGTGCTGACGTGGAGCTTCGCGAAGGCCGGGCAGGCGAACCGCGTCCCTTTCTGGACCGACCAGCCGCTCCTCCCGCTGCGCGACCCGCAGGGGAACGTCGACCGCACGCTCCGCGAATCGCTCGTCCCCGGGCTCCTCGAGGTGATGGAGACCAACGAGGGCTACAAGGAGGAGCTGCGGAGCATCTTCGAGATCGCCCACGTGTACTATCGCGAGGGGAAGGGATACGGGGAGAAGAACGTCCTCGGGCTCGCGGTCCCGGGCGACCCGCTCGGGGTCAAGGGGTTCCTCGAGACGCTCTTCCGGCGGCTGGGAATCTCGTTCGAGATCGATCCCGACCGGGGCGGGGTCTCCCCGGTGAAGGCCAACGGAACCGTCGTCGGTTATCTGGGCGAGGCGCCGGCCGGCCTGCGCGCCAGGGTCGGCGTCGGGGAGGTCGATTTCGAAGCGATCGTGAAGGCCGCAAGGCTCCTCACGCCCTACAAGGACTTCAACCGGCAGCCGCCTGTCGAACGCGATCTGAACGTGGTGGTGGCCGAGGCGACGCCCTGGCGGCAGATCGAGAAGTTCATGCGGGACGTGGCGCCCGCGACGGTCGAATCCATCCGGCCGGTGGACGTCTACCGGGGCGAGAAGATCGACAAAGGCGCCAAGGCGGTGAATTGCCGCATCCTCTTCCGGGCGGCCGACCGGACGCTGACCGCGTCGGAAGTCGAGACGGCCCTGGCGGCGTTCCTGAAGTCGCTCCAGCAGAATCTCGGCGCGCGGCTCCGCTAGTCCTTGACAAAGCTTCGAAAGCGGGGATAGACTCTACGAAAGCACTTTCGTTGTCGCTCTTATGGATGAAAAACTCCGTCTCGGGAAGATGCTCGTCGAATCGAACCTCTTGACCGAGGAGCAGTTGAAGATGGCCATGGATTTCCAGAAGTCGGTGGGGGGAAAGCTCGGAGCCATCATCGTCAAGCTCGGGTTCATCGAGGATCAGACGCTGACGAACTTCGTGGCACGCCAGCAGGGCATCCCGGTGGTCAACCTGGAGGAACTGGTGATCCCCGAGAACCTGGTCAAGCGGGTCCCTCGCAAGCTGATCGAGAAGCACCACGTGGTGCCGATCCGCTTCCACGACGGCGTGCTCACCATCGCGATGTCCGACCCGTTCGACTACGAGGCGATCGAGGAACTGCAGCTCGCGGTGGACTACCGGATCGAGATGCAGCTGGCCGGCCGGTCGCAGATCCTCAAGGCGATCCACGAGATTTTCAACCGCGAAGAGGCCGTCCCGTCCGTCAAGGAGAAGAGCAGGGATCAGCTCCTCAAGGACCTCGAGGGAGGTCGGGCGGGCGTGTCGGAAGGCAGGTTTACCTCCGCGCAGCTTCTGGAGGCCCTCGTTCCCCTCCTCGTCCAGAAGGGGATCATTAGCGAGGAGGAGCTTCTCAGGAAGGCCCGGGAACTCGAGGCGGTACGGGAGCGCTAGACTATGGGTGAGGTCAAGCTCAACGAGCTCACGAAGTCGCTGTCCTCAAGCCTGTCCATGAGCGAGGAACGGAGCGCTCGCTTCGTCGACGCGCTCGTGGAGTCGCTGAAGGGCTCGCTCGCGGCTTCCAAGGAAGTCTCGCTCCCCGGCTTCGGCAGCCTCTCGCTCGCGTCCGCGGACGGCAAGCCCGTCCCTTCGTTGTACAAGGCGAACATCCTGGGCGACGTCTGCGCGAAGCTCGGCGAAGCGAACGAGCAGCGCGTCCGCAGCACGATGGACGCGGTCATGGAGGCCGTCAAGAAGGAGCTCCTGGCCGGCAAGCGTGTGGTGCTGGGCGACCTGGGCGTCTTCGAGATCAAGTCCGAGCGGCCCGAGATCGAGCGGCAGCCCAAGGGGCACCGCCTGATCCGCCCCGCGACGGCGGGCGTCCACTTCAGCTCCGCGAGCACGGTGAAGACCGGGGCCGGCGAGGCCAAGGCGGTCTTCTCGCCCTCGGACGACCTCAAGAAGCGTCTCGAGTCGTTCAAAGAGTCGTCCATCATGCTGGTCGTCCCCGAGCGGGACTTCTTCACCAAGACCCTCGAGTACTACTTCGAGAGCGCCGGCTGGGAGATCGAGGTCTTCACGAAGGTCGTGGACGCGCTCGTCAAGATCGAGTCGGGGAAGGCGTACCTCGTCATCCTCGACGCGATGTTCGACGACTACCAGAAGTTCGCCTACGCCCTCAAGATGCGCCGCGAGACGACGAACGTGCCGCTCCTCCTCATGTACCCGACCGAGGCGTCGTTCAAGGTGCTGAAGGAGGTGACGGTCGTTGGCGACGAGAACCTCCCGCAGCCCTTCGAGTTCCGCCAGCTCCTCGATCACGCCGACTCGGAAATCATCCGTTCGGCCGAGGAGGAGCTGATCTTCCTCCAGCAGCTCAACATCCACCTTCCGACCGACGAGCCGTCGATCGAGAGGGTGATCGACATGGTGCACAAGCTGCTCGAGACGAGCGGCCTCAACGAGGAGGGGCAGGTCGCGATGAGCGCCGCCTTCCGGGAGGCGGCCGTCAACGCCGCCCAGCACGGGAACAAGTACAAGCGCGACAAGAAGATCGAGGTCCAGTACCTGCTGGACGCCGAGAAGATCACGGCCGTCGTAAAGGACCAGGGGAGCGGCTTCAACCACGAGCAGTTCGTGAAGTCGGGCTCGACGCGCGACGCGATCACCGCGGCCCGCGAGCGTCACGCCCAGGGCCGGATGGGCGGCTTGGGCATCATGCTCATGCTGCGCTGCTGCGACCGGTTGGAGTACAACCAGAACGGCAACCAGATCACGCTGGCGAAGTTCCTGAAGCCACAGGAATAGCGACGGGCGAAACGGCCGCCCACGTCACGCATCACGGGGGTCGTGTGAAAGCCGTCCTCTCCTGCTACGGTGTGGCGGCCAGCCCCGCGTCGATCAGCTCCTTGCGCTTCTTGGAGTAGTCGGCGTCGGTGATCGCCTTCGTGTCGCGAGCCTTTTTCAGGTCGATGAGTTGCTGGCCGAGCGTCGGTCTCTGGACGCGCTCGTCGGTCGAGGAGCCCACGCTCCAGCCGCAGCCCGCCAGCGCCAGGAAGGCCAGGGATCGGAGGATTGCGTTCATCGTCCGCCTCACTTGTTGAGATAGGCCTGCTTGAGCCCCTCGTACTCCTCGGGGGTCAGCGCCCCCGCCTCGAGCGCCTTCTTCAGGTCCGCGAGTTCCTCTCCCGTGGTGCGCTCGATCACGGTCTTGTGGGTCCCGCCCCCCACGCTCCAGAAGCAGCCCCCGAGCGGGAGGGCCACGAGCAGCGCGAGCGCGGGGAACATCGGCCTGAAACGCTTCATTTCGTCCCTCCTTGGATCGGCGGATCATACGACGGAGCGCTCCCCGAGTTCCACCTCTTTGCGAACGGATCCGCGGGAGCGGGGCGGCCGGGCCGAATCCCCCTTTTCAAAAGGGGAGTAATTCGGTACTATT
>CAZSCC010000438.1:0-7073 GCA_964604905.1 uncultured Planctomycetales bacterium | reverse complement strand
CAGCAGCGCAACAGGCACGTGGCCTGGACGATTCGGCTACCAGGGTCAGGCCTGGATGGAGATCGCCTCCGCCGACGCGGCCCAGAGGCTCCTCATGAGTCCGACCCGGCTCTACGACCCCACCGATGGGATGTTTATCAGCCGGGATGCCTTGCGCCTCGTGGATCCCAAGGCCACCCCGGGCAGAATCCAGCCCTGGTACCACTACGCCATGAACAATCCCGTCACCCTGGTCGATGGCGACGGGAGGTTCCTGACCCCCACCCCTGGAAATCTCCTCGGAGGATGGCAACCGTTCTCCGACCTGACGGGCTGGGGAGAACGCATCCTACTCGCTCATATTCCTTGGAACGAGGAGAATACGGAAAACAGACTCTCGAAGCACGGGACCACTGCGCTCAGATGGGCATCCGAAATCTCCGACTCTATTGGGATCGGAGGAGTCGGCGCTCCATTCGGAGCGGCGGCTGGAGGGCTCGGAGGAGCAGTCTTTGCGTGGGTCGGATTGGGCGGCATGTTCGGACTCGTAGGATTTCCAGGGGGATGTGGGGTAGGGTTCGGTCTCATTAGTCCGGCACAGGAGACGGAGCTTGCTTCTGCCATAGAGGCCGCAAGAAGGATGGTTGCCCAGGCTCTTGGAGATTTGTGTAACTTGGACCCGATAGCCAAGAGACCAGCTGACGTGTGGGAGAGATTTGAGCTGTGGTTCGGGGATTCTACAGATGGCGCGAGGAGAGAGAAGGTAATGTACAGATATTATTCCATGTCCAATGAACTTAGATCAAAGGGATTCAGAGCACACCTTATACTCAAAGGGAATGACGACACATATGCCGACACTGGAGGGATAGTCCCTGATTATAAGACGACTCTGCAAAGAAGGTTCTGGAAACGTGACCCCAAGACCCCTCCCTCCTCAATGGCAGGTATTCTGATACATGAGCTGTCTCACGCTGTTGACTTTGGCGTCATGGACCCTAGCCCGACTGCGTATTATCCTGAGCAGGATGAATTAGCACTTGGCCGAGCATGGGCGAAAGACCCAGCGAAGAGCACATTCGGCGTAAACAATAGGAAAGACAAGATCAATGATGGTGATAGTTATAAATGGTTCGCTGAAAAGCAGAAGTGAGTCGGCTCATGAAAGAGAGAGGATGCTTCGACACTTAGCGACGCCATGGCTCCCATTGTTTTCTGCTACATGCTGAATCTGCAATCGGTCTTAATGGGTAGCTACCACTCAGGTCAATTGTATACAGACAATGAGCCGGGCCGCTGGCCACCTCCGCCAGGTATATGGTTACTGGACTCACGTGAGCACTTTGGCTCCATTTTTTAGCCGCAGCACAATAACAGTCAATATGATGTGGCAGAAGTCGAAGTGGACCGGTGCATTCGTGTGGGTGGCCTTCGCCCTAGCGACTCTCACCGCCATCCTCGTGTCCTTGCTTTGGAGATGGAAAAAGGAAGAAGACCCTAAGGCGCTCGCTTCTGCAATCATCTCGCTGCAAAATCTTGGGCAAGCCCTAAAGAACCGCGGCGTTCCATGGACCGGAGATGTTGCAGGACTTTACCAACTGGGGCTGATCTCTAAGGGTGTGGCCGAGGCGGATGCCGCCCCCATCACCCCATTAATCAGCCAACCCCGGCCATTCCATGGATATTACTTTGTCGCCATGGAAACGGGGCCATCGTCTGAGGAGGGGATGGACCCGGTGCCGCTGAAGGGGCGCACGCGAAACACGGATGTGTACGCATTCTGCGCGTATCCTGCAGAAAATGGCCGCCCGGACCAGCCCGTCTACATCATCTGCCCGTGGGGCCGCTTCAAGAAGGCAAGCGGGGGGAGCAATCCCGTCCTGAGCTGGCCGAAAACGACGCGTGAGCTGCGACAGGAATGGGCCATCATCGATTAAGACTCGATCGACTTGTCAGACGAGAGCGCAAGCCACCTACGTAGCTGTTGCAAAGCGGTCGGAGTGAGACACGCTGACGGAATAGTCTAGTTGACACGTTTGGGCCTCCCTTAGCCGCGAGCCTCTCACCAAGGTTCGCGTTGCAAGCTCGTCGAGTGTTGACACCATCCGCAGGTGTGCTATGCTTTCCCTTGCATACTGACACTTCCGCAGTACCTCTCGTTCTAAGTCTGCCCGCCCGGTGCCCAAGGCATTGACCCACGAAGGGGTCTGTCCGCTCGGATTCCAGAGGGAAAACGATGGCGGAAGAGCGCACCGGGAAGGAGACCCTATGTACTCTCTGACGGTCTGCACCATGATCCAGGGCGAGAACTCCTATCTTCCCGAATGGATCGCCCACCATGCGGGGATCGGGGTCGAACACTTTTTCATCTATGACAATGAAAGCCCGACGCCCCTCGCCCGGACACTTGAGCCTGAGGTTCGAAGCGGGCTGGCCACGGTCGTCCCCATCCAGGGACGGTTCATGCAGCTGGCCGCCTTCAATGACGGCCTCAGGCGCTTCGGCCCCGATTGCCGGTGGATGGCCTTCCTGGATCTCGACGAGTTCCTCAACCCGAAGCGGCACGACGACCTGCCTGCCCTCCTCGAGTCCTACCAGGACTGCGGAGGACTGGCCGTCCACTGGCAGATGTTCGGCTCCTCGGGCCACGAGGTACGCCCTCCGGGACTTGAGATCGAGAACTTCCTCACCAAGGCCGACGTCCGCTACGTCCACAACCGCCACCTGAAATGCATCGTGCGTCCGGAGGCGGTCGAGAGCCTGGCGAGCCCGCATCATGCGGTCTTCAGGCCCGGATACGAGTGCGTAAACGAGAACCGCTTCCGCGTGCTGGGCGGACAGGGGGAGGTCTCCGTCGACGTCGTCCAGCTCAACCACTACTACACGCGCTCCCGGAAGGAGTACGGCGAGAAGATCGCCCGGGGTCGGGTCGATTACGACGGGCCCATGTCGTTCACCTTCGACGAGATCAACCCCGCGCTAAATCGGGTCCGGGACGAGTCCATCCTCCGGTTCGTCCCACGGGTGAAGGAGTATCTGGACCTGAGGGCGAGGGTCGAGCCGCCCTTAGGGGAAGGACAGGCAAGAGACGGAGGCACGGACGATCGCCGCACGATGCCCCTTCAATCCGGGGGCCGCTCATGAATCCCGACCAGGGAAGGCTCGTCAGCGCGCTTCTGGACGGCATGGCCGGGGATGCTCGGGCGCCGGGCTCGGACGTCGCGGCCCATATGCCGGCCCTCTACATGCTCGCCCATCTTTGGTCGTTCGGTCATGTGGTCGAGCTGGGGGTGAGCCGGGGCTGGTCGACCGTGGCGCTCTTCGCGGGCGCCGTCGCGGCCGGGAGGCACCTGATCAGCTACGATCTCCTCTGGGACTCCCGTCAAAGCCTCCCCAGAAACCTCGGCCTTCCGCTCCACCATCCGGTCTTCAGATCCTGGGACTTCCGGCAAAAAGACAGCGTTCAAGCCGCCGCCGACTTCCCCAACGGGAGCGTGAGCTGCTGGTTCCTCGACACGATCCATACTCTTGAGCACACCCGAAGCGAGCTCGCCGCCTGGCTCCCCAAGATCCACCCCGACGGGATCATGTGCGGCCACGATTACCTGCTTGGGGAATTCGACGGGCTGAAATACGGGGTGAAAGAGGCCGTCGACGAATTCGCCCAGACCCACCGAGACCGGTTCAGCCTCCAGGTCCTGCCCCACGATTGCGGACTGTTTGTGCTTCGTCCCAGGGAGCCGGCCGGAATGCAGCCGTGACGATGATGAACTCGCCCGTCCAAGAATTGAAAACGGTGCATCGGTTTCCGGAGATTCGCCCTTCCGCAGCGCCGTCGGATCATGGATGGCTGCACGAGCACAACCAGGAGGTGCTTCGCCGCGCCCTGGGCGAGCAAACGTCGGTGGCGGTGGAACTGGGCTCCTGGTGCGGCCTCTCGACCCGGTTCATCGCCGAACAGGCTCCGAACGCCGTCGTCGTCGCGATCGACCATTGGAAGGGATCGCCGGAGATGGTGGACTTCCCCGAATGCGTCGCCCGCCTTCCGGCGCTCTACGAGACCTTCCTCTCGAGCTGTTGGGCCTACCGCGACAGGATCGTCCCGCTGAGGATGGAGACGACCCACGGGATGAACCTGGTCCATTCCCTGGGCATCAGGCCGGATCTCGTGTACGTGGACGCCGGCCACCTCACTGAGGCGGTGAAACTGGACGTACGGATCGCGCGAAGGCTCTTCCCCCATGCGGAACTGGTCGGCGACGACATCCACTGGGAGAGCGTTCGAGTCGCGCTCGGCGATCTCCTCAGGGAGGGCATCCTGGACGCGGTGGACTTCAAGACGAATTGCTGGTGGAGACCGACTCCCAGGTTGTCGGGGATTTCCCGGACGTCCCACTTCTCAGGCTGAAGGGCACCCAGGAATGACGGTCGAGAAGACTCCTCCCATGGTGGTTGCCGAAGCCGGTCATCTGGGCGGCTACGTGAAGGCCGACCTCAATTGGCCCCACGGCGACCCTCTCACCTACTGTCCGGCCGTCTGGGACTGGCTCCTCGACCGGTTCCGACCGACAACCCTCCTGGACGTCGGCTGCGGGGAGGGACATACCGTCGGGTATTACCGCCGGGCCGGGGTGCAGGCGCTCGGCATCGAAGGGTGCCCCGAGGCCTTTCAGGCAAAGGTGGTCGATCCGGGATGGCTCATCCGGCATGACTATGCGGAAGGCCCCTGCAGCTCCGAGAAGCTCGGGCCCGTCGACCTCGTCTGGTGCTCCGAGTTCGTCGAGCATGTCGAGGCGATTCATGCCGAGAACTTCCTGTTGACGTTTGATCTGGGCCAGGTCGTCTGCATGACCCACGGCTTCCCCGGCCAGCCGGGCTATCACCACGTCAACTGCCGCTCGGCCGAGGAGTGGATCGCCACAATGGCCGCGCGCGGGTTCGTGCTGGATCCCGAGGCCACCTCCCGGAGCCGCGAAATGGACCAGCCGCAGGGCCACTGGAGGCGAAGCGGCCTCATTTTCCGACAGGCATCCGTGGAGGAAGCCAAGTCGTGAGGAACCTCGCAATCGCCCGCGCGGGAGAGGATTCGCGTCACACGAGCTGGCTCTCGGACCCGTCCCGGAAGAACTTCGACCTGATGGTGGCCTATTACGGCGGCCGGCCTGGCCAGTGGAAGGAGGGGGCGGATGTCTACGACTCTACAAAAGGGCTCAAGTACCCCTGGTTCGACGGCTTCCTCCGCTCCAACCCCTGGGTTCTGGAGTACGACGCCGTCTGGCTGGCGGACGATGACCTGGAAGGCGACACCCGAACCGTGGCCGACGCGTTCGACGTCTTCCACTCCGCGGGCCTCTGGCTCGGCCAGCCCTCCCTGACCTACGGCAGCATCGTGAGCCACGAAATGATGAAGCGAAAGCGCGGCTCGCTGCTCCGGTACGTCGGCTTTGTCGAGGAGCAGATGCCCATCTTCTCCCGGGAATCTCTCCGTCGCCTCAAGAACACGATGGGAGAGACAAAAAGCGGTTGGGGGCTCGGCATCGCCTGGGCCCAGATCCTGGGGTACCCCAAGGACAAGATGGCGATCATCGACGTCGCGCCGATGAAGCATGTCCGACCGCTCGGGACGAGCGACATGTACACCCGGGTCCTCCCGGAGCTCGGGAAGGACCCCCTGGCCGAACTCGCTCAGATGCGGGAGAAGTACCGGGACGATTTGAGGCTCGAGGTGTTCAGCGATATCCCCCTCGACCCGGAAGACCCCCTCACTCACGAGCGCCTGGAAAGGCAGCGAGGGTGAGCTACGACTTCGTCGTCGTGGGCGCCGGGATGTTCGGCGCGGCCTTTGCCCGAACGGCGGCCGACCGCGGGAAGAAAGTCCTCGTGGTCGAAAAGCGCTCCCACCTGGGAGGAATGTGCCACACGGACGTCCGGGAAGGGATGATCTTCCACACCTACGGGCCCCACGTCTTCCATACGAACGACCCGGACATCTGGGGGTTCGTCCGACGCTTTGCAACGTTCGACCCGTTCATGGTGAGGACCAAGGCGGTGGCCCTGGGAAGGGTCTGGTCCTTCCCGGTGAACCTCATGACGCTCTACCAGCTTTGGGGGGTGAAGACGCCCGCGGAGGCGCGTCGGCGGCTCGAGGAGGAAAGGGTTCCGATCAAGGATCCGGACAATCTCGAGGACTGGGTTCTCGGGACCTACGGGCGCGAGATCTACGAGACTTTCTTCAAGGGCTATACGAGAAAGCAGTGGGGCCGCGATCCCCGGGCCCTTCCGCCCTGCATCGCCCAGAGGCTTCCGCTCCGGCTCACCTTCGACGACAACTATTTCATGGACCGCTTTCAGGGCGTCCCGGTGGGCGGGTACACGCCGCTCTTTGAGCGCATGCTGGAAGGCATCGAGATCCGGACTGGATGCGATTTCCATGCGGAGCGAACGGCTCTTGAGCGCCTGGGCCGGGTGGTCTATTCCGGGAGGCCAGACGAGTATTTCGACTTCCGCTTCGGGCCGCTCGCCTTCCGGGGGTGCCGCTTCGAGACGGAGCTCTTGGAGGGAGACTTCCAGGGGAATCCCGTCATCAACTACTGCGACGCCGCCGTGCCGTTCACCCGGATCGTGGAGCACAAGCACTTCTCGAACCCGAGATCCCCAAAGACGCTTGTCACCCGCGAGTACCCGGAGGAATGCGGACGGGGCGGGACTCCGCTCTATCCGGTCAATGACCGGGACAATGCCGCCCTCTACCGCCGCTACGCCGAGATACCCACGAAGGCCGTCTTCGCGGGGCGTCTGGGCAGCTACCGATACTTCGACATGGGCGAAGTGATCGCTCAGGCGTGGAAGCTGGTCGAGAAACTTTGCTGATCGGCAATCAATGCAACGATGGGCGAAGTGTGAAGAGAGATGATGCCCAAGGCGATGATAACCCAGGAGATTGCTCTGCGATTGATCTTGGCGGACGCGCTCTGAGAGATTCATCGACCTCTTGGGTTCCTGTCCCTCTCAAGGAGGCGGCTCACAACTGCGGACCCGTCACGTTTTTCTGAGAGGAAAGCGGGATTTAGTTGACAGGCCCGGGCACGGGGCTA
>CAZSCC010000437.1:0-25792 GCA_964604905.1 uncultured Planctomycetales bacterium | reverse complement strand
ACCTGGCGGGGGGCGAGGCCTGGGCGACGTACTATCCCGCCGTCAAGGGCGAAATCTTGAAGATGCAGTTCGCGGACGGCCACTGGGAGGACGACGTGGGCAAGACGTACGCCACGGCGATGGCGTGCGTGGTCCTCCAGATGCCCTGCGAGTATCTGCCGATCTTTCAAAAGTAGGGGAGAGAGGCAAAAGGACGCGCCGTGGGATGTCGATACATCCCTGTAGCGAGCGGGCAGGGTCAGGCTATACGCTTGCGGCGCGGGGGAACCAAAGGGGCCTGAAGGTCGTCTAATATATACGTTATGGGTGCGTTCTTGAAGTCGTTGGAAGATCTCTGGTCGAAGGGGCAGTTGCGGGATCTGGAGGCGGATCTTGACCGCTTCATCAAGGACAACCTTCCCGAGATCCAGAAGGCCGTGCTCGAGGGCAAGTCGGGCGACCAGCAGGTGGCCCGCCGGCGCTACCTGAAGGGCGAGATCTCCGACCGCCAGCTGGTCGACTACTGCGTCCGCTCGGTGCTCCGGGTCCGCGGCACGTGCAACGCGCGGCGGGACATCCTCGAGCAGAAGGGCGAGATCGAGAAGGAAGTCTGGTACGAGGGCGAGCGATCGAGGCGCCCCGTCGCCGCCGAGCGCCGCGAGGAGATCGCGCGCACCTGGGCGCGCAGCCACGCCTCGCAGTGGCGCGAATGGCGCCTCTTCCAGCTCCTCTACGTCTGGGAGAAGAAGGCCGAGGCCTACGTCCCCCTCCTCTCCCCCCGCCCGGCCCAGCAGGCCTGACGAAAAGAAATCATTGCCGCAGAGGCACAAAGTCGCAGAGCAGACCTTCCCATCAGGACTGCGCCCCCTTCGCCCTTGAACATGGATCTCAAGAAGGGGATCTACTCCGTGCCTCTGCGACCCATTGCGGTTCTGCAATAGTCTCTTGGAAGTGCGCCCTCACGGCCACAAACGGATCGTTGCCGCCGAGGTCCAGGGAAACGCCCCGATCCGGCCGATTCCTGATTCCTGATTCGCCTTTCGTGGTTCTCTGCTAGACTTTCCCCCATGGTCGCGGTCCTCAAAACCGAGGGGCTTACCAAGTATTTCGGAGACCTCCGCGCCGTCGACGACGTCAGCCTCGACGTCGAGGAGGGCGACCTCTACGGCTTCCTGGGCCTCAACGGCGCGGGGAAGACCACTTCCATGCGGATGATGCTCCGCCTCATCCGACCCACCTCGGGCCGCGTGTCGATCTTCGGGATGGACGTCCAGAAGGAGTTCATCCGGATCATGGAGCGCGTGGGCTCGCTCGTCGAGCTGCCCGCGTACTATCCCTACCTGTCGGCCGTCAAGAACCTCGAAATCCTCCGCCTCGCCACCGGCGGCCTCCCAGCGTCGCGCATCCCGGAGATCCTGGAGACGGTCGGCCTGGCCGGCCGCATGCACGACCGGGTGGGCACCTACTCGCAGGGGATGCGCCAGCGGCTTGGGATCGCGATGGCGCTCCTCCCGAAGCCGAGCCTGGTCTTCCTCGACGAGCCGACCAACGGCCTCGATCCCCACGGCATCAACCACATCCGCGGCGTCATCCAGGAGCTCAACAAGCGGGACGGGGTCACGTTCGTCATCTCGAGCCACCTGCTCCACGAGGTCGAGATCACCTGCAACCGGGTGGGGATCATCAAGCAGGGGAAGATGGTGCTCCAGGACTCGATGCGGAACATCCTGGCGCGCACCGTGAGCGGCGCGCGAGTGGTCTGCGATCCGCAGGCGAAGGCGGAGGCGCTCCTCAAGGCCCAGCCGTGGGCGAAGGAGGTCCGGGCCGACCCGGCGGGCGGCCTGCGCGTCGCGTGCGAGGCGTCGCGGTTCGCCGAGATGAACGCGCTCTTCCATCAGAACGGGATCCGGGTGAGCGAGCTTGTGCCCGCGAGGCAGACGCTCGAGGAGTACTTCCTCACCCAATGATCACCCGGGTCGCGCGCCTCGTCCGGGGAGAGCTCATCAAGCTCCTTTCCCACCTCCTCCTGATCGCCTCGCTGGCGATCATCGTGCTGACGTCGGTCGTCGGGGCGGGCTCCAGCATG
The DNA here is from genome assembly GCA_964604905.1 of uncultured Planctomycetales bacterium. Lineage (GTDB taxonomy): Bacteria > Planctomycetota > MHYJ01 > MHYJ01 > JACPRB01 > JACQFK01. The sequence goes on along the minus strand of CAZSCC010000437.1, from coordinate 23,727 downwards.
ATCGGGCAGCCGTCCAGCGTCTGGCGCCCCCCGCATGCGATCCAGCTCTTCGCCGGAGGGTTCGACTGGGGGCTCCTGATCGCGGCGTTCGTCCTGGTCATCTTCTCGAGCATGATGTTCGCCGGGGAGTTCGACCGCGGGACCATCAAGAACCTGCTGACCCGGCCGATCACGCGGGCGGACCTCTTCGCCGCGAAGTGCGTGACGGTGATCCTCCTGGGGATCGGCCTCTACCTCTTCACGCTCTACGTCTCCCTCGCGATCGGCTTCGCGTTCGGGGACCTGGGGCCGGTCTGGCTGGGCGACCAGTACATGATCCAGCGGGCGTACCCGATGATCGCCGAGACCGCCCGGAAGGCGGTCGTCATGAGCTTCCTGCCGTTCCTGGCGGCCGGGTTCCTGGGGATCCTGGTCTCGAACTGGACCGAGTCGTCGGGCAACGCGGTCGCGATCGGGTTGATCCTCTTCCTCTTCGGCTCGATCCTGACCGACCGTCTCCCGGAGTCGATGAAGCGGGGAAGCTTCTTCTACTATGCGCCGTACGTCCTGCAGAAGCTCCGCCTCTATGCCCAGGGGGGGAACGAGTACTGGGACCCGTCGCTGGAGGCCCGTTGGCTCCACGTGAAGGTCCCGCTCGCCTACATCGCGGGATTCCTCCCGGCCGCCTTTGTCATCTTCCTCCGCCGCAACATCACCGCGTAACAGGACAAACGGTTTGCTTTGTTACGCTTGCCGCCCATTCAGGCGTGAACTATAATCCTGGCTCACTCGAATGAGGCTTTCCTCCCTCCTCAACCCGAAGCTCATCCGGTGCGGCCTCGCCGCCCGGACGAAAGAAGACGCGCTCGAGGAGGTCCTCCAGGTCATGGCCGCCGGCACCGCCGGAGTCACCCTGGCGGAGCTCAAGACCGCCCTCGCCGAGCGCGAGAAGCTGGGCCCGTTCTCGATGGCCAAGGGGAGCGCCTTCCCCCACGCCCGGACCGAGAAGGTCGCCGAGTTCCGCATCGCCATCGGGACCGCGCCGCAGGGGATCGATTTCAAGGCCCCCGACGGGAACCTGATCCGCCTGATCGTCCTCTTCGTGATCCCCAAGAAGCACTCGAACCTCTACCTCCACACGCTCGCGCAGTTCCTCAACCTGTTCGGGGTCGAGGAGAACCTGGCCCGCGCGGCGGGGGCGAAGACGGGGGAGGAGTTCGTCGCGGCGCTCGACGCCCTCTCTCCCCGGGCCGCCGTCCCCGCGGCCGGCGGGGCGGCCGTGACGAGCGTGAGCCCCCAGACCCCGCTCGCCCGGGCGATCGAGGCGCTCGCGCAGGCCCGGGTGGATGCGCTCCCGGTCGTCGACGCGGAGGGGAACCTGGTGGGCGAGCTGACCGCCGGGTCGCTCCTCCAGCTCGGCGTGCGGGAGCACTTCCTGCACCTGGCGAGCACGGCCTCGCTCCGCCCCGGAGAGCCGATCGAGGTGGTGCTGCGGCTCCACGCGGAGGCGCCGCTCGAGAGCCTGGGCGTCATCAACGCGAACGGCTACCGCACGGTGCAGGAGGACGAGCCGCTCATCGAGATGGCGGTCAAGCTCTGCCACGCGGGCGCGCGCGGGGCGTACGTGCTCCGCGGGAGAAAGCTGGTGGGCAGCGTCACCACGGGCGAGATCCTCAAGCGGATCTCGGGAGGGAAGTGATGGCCGATCCCGCTCCCGCCGTCAAGATCTACAACGCCGGCGCGGAGCATTTCCGGAAGGGCGAGCTCGACCAGGCGATCGACTGCTTCAAGCGCGCCGCCGAGTCGGACGCGAGCCTCTACCGCGCGTGGGCCTACCTCGGCATGGCCTACGCCCAGCAGGGGCAGCTCGACCCCGCGATCGAGGCGTACCGGAAGTGCATCGACCTCGCCCCCCAGTACCACAAGGCGTTCAACAACGTGGGCGAGCTCTACCGCCGGAAGGGCAATCTCGACTACGCCGCCATGGTCTTCAAGATGGCGACCGAGATCGACGCCACCCAGGCGCACTACTTCTACAACCTGGGGATCACCTACTTCGAGATCGGCATGTACCCCCAGGCGGAGGAGGCGTTCTCGGGCGCGCTCCGGATCGACCCGAACGACTACGAGTACGCCACCGAGCTCGCCCAGGTCCAGTTCACCCAGCGGAAGTACGAGGCGGCGGCGTCGACGCTCGAGAAGTTCATCGCCGCCCACCCCGACCACGCGCGGGCCGCCGAGACGGGGGCGCGCCTGGCCATGCTCAAGCGGCGGATCGAGGCGGAGAAGGCCATCGCCGCCCAGCAGGCCGACGCCCACAAGAGCGAGATCCGCCAGGCCCCCATCGATGACGAGGACTCCGACTCCGCGACCAAGAAGGTCGATTCGGTCCGCATGCCGGGACAGAATGACCCACCCAAGCCCAAGGCGTAGGGCGGCCGCGCGGGCACGGGGTTTGCTGTGAATTGAGAGGCCATGCGAGCAACCGTACGCGCGATCGTCGAGAAGTCGAAGTCCGGCGGGCGGCTGACCGACGCGGACGCGCTCGCCCTCTTCGAGGAGGCGTCCCTCCCCGAGCTGGGCGAGGGCGCCCACGCCGCGCGCGTGCGTCTCCACCCCGAGGACATCTGCACCTACATCGTCGACCGGAACATCAACTACACCAACACCTGCATCACCTACTGCAAATTCTGCGCCTTCTACCGCCCCCCCGGCCATCCCGAGGAGTACACGTTGACGAAGGAGGTGATGGCGCAGAAGATCAAGGAGACCAAGGCCCTGGGCGGCGTCCAGATCCTCCTCCAGGGCGGACACCACCCGTACCTCAAGCTCGACTGGTACGAGGACCTGCTGCGCTTCATGAAGTCGTTCGACATCCACGTCCACGGCTTCTCCCCCTCGGAGATCCAGCACTTCGCGACCTTGAACAAGCTGAGCGTCCGCGACGTGCTCGTGAAGCTCCGCGCGGCGGGACTCGACTCGATCCCGGGCGGCGGCGGCGAGATCCTGGTCGACCGCGTGCGGGAGGAGATCAGCCCGCTCAAGATCAAGACCGACGCCTGGCTGGAAGTCATGGAGGAAGCCCATACGATCGGGATGAAGACGACCGCGACCATGATGTACGGCCACGTGGAGACGTACGCCGAGCGGGTGGAGCACCTCAGGCGGCTCCGCGAGCAGCAGGACCGGTCGCTCGCGCGGAAGAACGACGGCGGCTACACGGCCTTCATCTGCTGGAGCCTGCAGCCCGACAACACCGAGATGGCGGGGTCGAAGAAGACGGGTGGCTATGAGTACCTGAAAACGCTCGCCGTCTCGCGGATGTACCTCGACAACTTCCCGAACCTGCAGTCCTCGTGGGTGACGCAGGGGGAGAAGGTCGGCCAGATGGCGCTGCTCTACGGGGCGAACGATATGGGGTCGACCATGCTCGAGGAGAACGTGGTCTCGCAAGCGGGGGCGAACTTCCGGATGAACGAGGCCTCGATCCGTCGGGTGATCGAGGACCTGGGCTACCGGGCGCGGCGGCGGAACATGTATTACGAGCTGCTCGAGACGAATCACGAATAGCGAATCACGATTCACGGGAACGGCGTTTCAAGGGCATAGGGAATCCATAAGGGGAAAACCATGATGCACGCGATCCTGATCCTAGCCTGCCTGCAGAGCGACCTCGCCGCGGGCGAGCCCAAGCGGCTCGCCGACGGCATGAAGTTCACCGAGGGGCCCGTCGCGGACGGGAAGGGGAACGTCTACTACAGCGACATCCCCAACAACCGCATCATGAAGTGGGACGGGAAGGAGAACAAGGCCTGGCGCGAGGAGTCGGGCGGCGCCAACGGGCTGAAACTCGACGCCGAGGGCAACCTCATCGTCTGCGAGGGGAAGAACAAGCGGATGACCCGGGTCTCCGTCTCCGACCAGAAGGTCACGGTCCTGACCGACGCGTTCGACGGGAAGAAGTACAATTCGCCGAACGACGTCGCGATCGACGCGAAGGGCGGCATCTACTTCACCGACCCGAGCTACGGGCCGGCCGACAACAAGACGCAGGACAAGGAGGCGGTCTACTACATCGCGCCGGGGGGCGGGAAGGTGAGCCGCGTGGCGGACGACCTCGTGCGCCCCAACGGGATCCACATCGACAAGGAGAAGCTCTACATCGCCGACGCGGGCGGCGGGAAGACGTACGTCTACGGCATGAACGCCGACGGGACGCTCAAGGACAAGAAGGAGTTCGTCGCAAAGGGCTCGGACGGGATGAAGGTCGACGAGAAGGGGAACGTGTATCTCACGACGGGCGGCATGGTCCAGATCTTCTCGCCCGACGGCAAGTCGGCGGGGACGATCCCGATGCCCGAGGTCGAGGTCGCGGGGAAGAAGGTGAAGGAAGGGCCGGCCAACATCGCCTTCCACGGGAAGACGCTCTACATCACGGCGCGCACGGGGTTCTACTCGGTGGAGATGAAGGTCGGCGGGAACTAGGCGACGTCGCCGTGCCCCAAGGCTACGTTTTCGACGCCTACGGCACGCTCTTCGACACGGGCTCGATCGCGGCCGACCCTGCGCTGCTCGCCCTCTGGCGCCGGAAGCAGCTGGAGTACACCTGGCTGCGCTCCCTCATGGGCCGCTGGGAGGACTTCTGGAAGGTGACGGAGGCCGCGCTCCGCTTCGCGGCCCGGAGCCTGGGGAAGGACGTCCCGATCGACGACCTGATGAAGGCCTACCTCACGCTCGCGCCGTTTCCGGAAGTCCCCGCGGCGCTCGACCGCCTGAAGGGCCGTCCGCTCGCGATCCTCTCGAACGGCACGCGCACGATGCTCGACGCGGCGCTGACGTCGAGCGGCCTCTCCAACCGCTTCGCCCACGTCCTCTCGGTCGACGCGGTCCGGGTCTACAAGCCCTCACCGGCGGTCTACGCGATGGGCCCGAAGGCGTTCGGCGTCGACGCCTCCGAGCTCCTGTTCGTCTCGTCCAACGCCTGGGACGTGGCGGGGGCGAAAGCGTTCGGCTATCGGGTCTGCTGGTGCAACCGCCTGAAGGCGCCGATGGACGAGCTGGGCGTGCAGCCGGACCGCGTCGTCGAGCGGCTCGATCAGATCTAGCCGAGCAGCGCCGCGTAGGCGTCGCGCACCGCGACGGCCTGGCGCTTGATGTCGTAGAGGCGCGAGGCCTTCTCCCGGCCCGCTTGGCCCATCGCGCGGCAGCGGGCGCGGTCGGCCGCCAGCGTCTCGATCGCGCGCGCGATGTTTTCCGGCGTGTCGTCGATCACGAGGCCGGTCTTCCCGTCGTCGACGATCTCGGGGATCATCCCGCGTCGCGCGCCGATCACGGCCTTGCCCATCGCCATCGCCTCGCGGATCGCGCGGCAGGTTCCGTCGGAGCCGGGGACCAGGAAGAGGAGCGCGTCGAAGCTCGCCAGGGTGTCCATGTAGTGCGGCCCGAGGTAGCCGGTGAAGACGACGTTCGTGAGGCCGAGGCGCCTCGCGGGCTCGACCGCGACCTCGTCCATATGGGTGCCGCGGCCGACGATCAGGACTTTCAGGTCGGGCACGCGGGCGAGCTTGACGCCCTGGAGGAGGACGTCGAAGCGGCGGTGGCGCTGCATGCGGGCGACGACGCCGACGAAGAAGCCCTCGTGGGGCGCGAGGCGCGGGGCGAAGCGCTCGAGGTGCATGGCCGGATCGAGGCGCCAGCCGCGGAGCCCGAACGCCGCGACGTCGGCGTCGAGGGCCGCCTGCGAGAAGGTGAGGTAACCGTCGGTGAGCTTGCGGTAGAGGTAGTTCGTGCCGAGGTTCTTCGGGGTGGGGATGGCCTTGTGGTTGCTGCGGACAACCTTGACGCCGCCGATTTTGCGCGCGGCGCGGCCGCCCACGAAGTGGTCGTGGGTGAAGTGGACGTGGAGGAGGTCGTAGCCTTTCAAGGCCTCGGCGACGCGGGAGGTGTCGCGGAGGGTGCCGAAGATCGAGCGGCGGAGGGGGGCGATGTGGAGCGGCGGGAGGCCGCGTTCGCGGGCGCGCTGGGGGAGGCTCGAGGTCGCGTCCGGTGCGGCCTCCTGGCAGGCGAGGGCGACGTCGACGCCGAGGGCGCGGAGTTCGAGGCAGAGGTCGAGGGTGGGTTCGGAGGGGCCGGTCCATTTCCAGTCGCCGAAGAGGTGGAGCACGCGCATGTGAGGGGTCGATTATAACTCTTGATCGCCCCTAGGGGAGCCTTTAGACTTCAAACCCCTCGGCTCGGTGGCGTACCCAAGTGGTCTAAGGGGACGGTTTGCAAATCCGGTCCAAGGGTAGAAGACAGAGAAGTCCACAAGAGTCGTAAATGGCCCTGGAGGCCTCCCAATGGCCTCCAGGGCTGTTTTGTTGAATTGACACTTGAGCCCTCCAGGACCCTCCAATAGCCTCAAAGGGCCATCCGGATCGTACAAGGATCGTACAAGCTTTTTGGGAATCGGACGGGTTACGGAGGCCAAGGGTGTCAACGTAACAATACACGTCAGCGAGTCCCACTCCGACCGTTTCACGGGGGAGGGTACTCGGGGTCACGGGCGCGCCGCCGCACGTGGCCATCTCCGTGCGCGCGGACGGGCCGTAACTCCGTTTGTGCCTTTCCTGTCTCCGTTCCTCCCGATTTGGAGACTTGCTGTTAGAATCCACTGGCACGACAGGGGTGATAACACGACCGGCAAGCTCAAGTCCGGGAGGTGGCACGACATCCCGCGTGGACGAGCGGATGGTCTTCGCGCAAGAGGAGGCGCGAGGGGGTGGCTCTCAAGACCGGATCCCTAGCAGAGGAGCAAACGAGGAGAACCTGGGGTTTCAATGAAACGTTCCTGCCCGTCCTGCGGTGCCCAAACCGAAGCAGCCGCCCACACCCCGGGACAAACGTACCGCTGCCGTAAGTGCGGGAGCACCGGTCTCACTCCCGAACCCGGTACACTCCCCTCGCGCGAAGCCGCCAGTCCTTCCGTGTTTAAAGGACCCAGCGACTTTGGGTCTCGCTACGAGGTGGTGGGCGAGATCAACCGGGGCGGAATGGGCATCGTACTGGACGCGAAGGATCACGCGGTTCGGCGCGAAGTAGCCATCAAGGTCATTCGAACCGACATCAAGGTCACCGAGGAGGCCGTCGCCCGGTTCGTGGAAGAAGCCCAAGTCCAGGGCCAACTCGCCCACCCCAACATATGCCCCGTCTACGACCTCGGTACCGACGTTCAAGGTCGACGCTTCTTCGCCATGAAGAAGGTCAAGGGGCGTTCGCTGGCGGAAGTCCTGGAGACCCTCAAGACAAAGAAGACATCGAGAGCCAAGCCCGAACACTCCCTTACGAGGCTTCTGGAGAATTTCGTGAAGGCGTGCGACGCGATTGCGTTCGCCCATTCCAAGGGGGTGATCCACCGCGACCTGAAGCCGGACAACATCATGATCGGAGAGTTTGGAGAGGTCCTGGTAATGGTCTGGGGGCTGGCCAGGATCAAGGGTCGTAAGGTTCTGGCGGCGCAGGATCTGGTCGCCTCCGATCGACAGGACGAAAACGCACTCCGATCCATGAGCGGGAAGGTGATGGGAACCCCGACCTACATGCCTCCGGAGCAGGCCCGCGGCCAGGTGGAGAAAATCGACGAGAGATCCGACATCTACGCGCTCGGCGGCATTCTCTACTCACTGCTCACTTTAGAACCGCCCGTGGAGGCTGAGACAAAGCTGGAAGCGCTCTATAAGGCACGCGAGGCCATCATCGAGCCCCCATCGAAGCGTGCCCCCGATCGAAAAATCCCCGGCGATCTTGCGGCTGCAGCCATGAAGGCACTCGCCAAGGACCAAGAATCCCGGTATGCCTCCGTGGTGGAGTTCAAGAACGACATCACCGCCTATCTGGAGGGCCGCACTCTCAAGGCTGTTGAATACACCTTCGCCCAGATCTCGGGCAAGTGGTTCAGACGCAACCGGATCTTCGCAGGGACCGCAGGCGTCGCGCTCCTCCTGCTCTCCGTGTCCGCCGCCTTCTACGTCATCAATCTCAACGTCGCTCGAAGGACAGCCGAACGGGCGGCCGAGAGGGAGAAGATCGAAGCCGAGCGAGCTCGCGAGGCAGAAGCCTCCACGAGAAAGGAACGGGATCGGGCCACCGCGGCCGAGAAGGAAGCTAAAGAGCACGCCCACACAGCCGAGCTCCAAGCCGAGATCGCCGTCAAGGAGCGGCGGAACGCAGAGGTTCGTCTGGCCGAGGGCCTGCTTTCGGAAGGAGACGCCCTCTGGCAGGCCAAGAGTTGGCATCTTGCGAAGGAGCGGTACCGGGAGAGTTTTGACGCTTTCAAGAAAGCCGGCCTAGACACCCTGAAGAGCGACCTCGCCTTGCTGAACGCGTATCGACTCTCGCCGCCGGAATTAATCACGATCAAGGGACATCAGGGCTGGATTAACGCCGTCGAGATTCTGAGCGACGGTCGTACGGCGATCAGCGTAGGAAACGGGATAGTCCGCACGTGGGACGTCCTCACCGGTCGCCAACTGAGCATGTTCGAGTATAAGAGCGACGCCACCTATAGCGGCTTCGCGATTGCCGCAGATCCGCGCCTCCTCCTCACGACGCGTGCAGACGGGCTGTGTGACATGTGGGATTTGGCCAGCGGTAAAGTGCTCCGCACGATTGCTATGCATTCAGGTCGCGTGTCTGCAATTGCTGTAGGCCGGGATGGAAGGGCCGCCATCTCAGGGGGATCGGACGGAACCGTACGTGTGTGGAACGTATCGACGGGTCAGGAAATCGCCGCCTTCGGTCATGGACACACCATCCTCAGTGTCGCACTCAGCGTGGACGGCAAGCTGGCCGCATCTTCGAACAACTTCGGAACCGTCAAGGTGTACGACATCACGACCGGGAAGGAATTGCACTTCCTCAAACCCGACGTCCGTAACACGGAGGATGTCAGCTTCACTAGGGACTCTAAGGGGCTCCTTACGGCAGGCGGCTACGGTAAAGTTCATCTGTGGAACTGCTCCGACTGGAGCAAGGTTCGAAGCTACTCCGGTCATTCCTCGGGCGTCAGAACGCTAAGAATCCTTCCTGATGGAAAGCGGTTCCTTTCCTGCGGGGAAGACCGCACGGCGATTCTGTGGGATCTCGATACCGAGGAGCCAAAGCTGGTATTTACGGGCCACTCCAATGTCATTCTTGGCTTGGCATACTCCCCCGAAGGGGATCTGGCCCTCACAGGATGCCGGGACGAGACGATGAAACTCTGGAGCCTTGCTCCCCATGGGGAGGTCCGTTCCATCCCGGGCGGCTCTGCAGTCATCTCACCCGACGGCAGATTCGTCCATTCGACCGATGGCCTTTGGGACTTGGCGAGCGGATGCTTGCTACGACCCTATACCCTTCCCATAGGAAGAGATTCGGTGTCTTTCTCCCCGGACTTGCATTGCGCCGCAATAGGCCAAGTCAATCAGACAACGATTTGGGATCTCACAACCAACAGCGCTTACAAGACTCTGAAGGGCCATTCGGGAACGGTGAGGGCAGCCGTGTATTCCCCCGATGGGGGCACCATCCTCACCGTTGGACAAGACAAGATGTTGAAACTGTGGAATCTGGACACCCAGACTCCGGTCTGGAGTGTTGAAGCCGCCTCATCCACGGGAATCGCCTTTTCACCAAAGGGGGACCTCATCCTGCTTGGTACTGCATCCGGGAATCCCGGGCTATCCCTCTGGAATGCGGACAACGGAACAAAAGTGCATGGCTTCGAGGAAAGTGGTTTCGTCTGGAAGGTGACTTTCTCGCGGGATGGAAGCAAGGCCTTGAGTGCTGGTTACAACGCTGATCTCATCCTGTGGGACATCCCCACCCGGAAGGCCATACGGAAGTTCATCGGACATGGTTCCAGCATATGGTGCGTTGCATTCTCCCCGGACGGCCGCCTTGCGCTGTCGGGGGGTGACGACCAGACGTTCCGGCTTTGGGACGTGGAATCAGGATCGCTCCTCCGGACGATTTATGGCACCTGGGCCATCCTTCATGTCGGGTTCTCTCCGGATGGACGCACTCTGATCTCTTCAATCGGACAGGCCCATCTTTGGGACCTTGGGAGAATGGAATCGCTGAGAACGAAGCGGGATGAGCTCGCACCAGCACTCGAGGAACTTCGAAGGAATCCCTCTAGTCCGGCGGCCCTAAACATTCTGGGTCGCTGGTATGCTTTCCGGGGGGTCCCGCGCGTGGCGGTCGACTTCCTGGAACAGGCGCGCAGCGCCGGGTTCGCCGTACGAAGCCTGGACCTCGCCCGCCTCTACTGGCAGGGGCGAAAGACCGCCCAAGCCCGAAAGGAGTTCGAGCGCGCGCTCGCCCAGAAGGAGGACGATCCGGAGTATCTCCGACGCTGCCTCGACTCGCTTTCGGAGGAGAAGCACAAGTGAACCCGTCCGTCCCAGAGGGAGTCCTACGGCACCCCCGCCTCTGCGCCCTCCTGCTCTATGCCCTTCTGGCGGGACCGCACGAAGGCCCTGCCCGGGCATCGGCTTCTTCATCCGCCCAGGACGCGGGGGACTACAGCTCCTCGGCAGGGGCCAAGGAGACGGTGGAGGATTACGAAGGGGCCCTCCAGGACTACGAGCATGCCATCAGGCTCAAGCCGGAGGAAGCGTCGTTTCGGTTGTACCACGGGAACCTGCTTCTCAAAACGGGAGAGCTCCAGAGGGGTGTACAAGAGCTCCGAAAGGCGATGGAGTTGGACCCGCGGTTGGCAACCCCGCTCAGGATAGCGTATTGCAAGAGGCTGATGGGAGACTTGGATGAAGCCCTGACCGACTACGACCGGATGATTGCCGCCAAACCGGACGATCATCTGGCCTACCTCAACCGTGGAGCGGTCAAGTGTTCAAAGAAGGCCTACGCCGAGGCGATCAAGGACCTCGAGAGGGCGCTCGAACTGAAGCCTTCCGACGCCGCAGTACACTCCAACCTGGGTAATGCCGCCTACGACATGGGCGACTGGCTCAGGGCAGAGCCTCTTTTCAGGAAAACGAGCGAGCTTGACTCCAGCAATGCAGGCTACCACCGCCTCCGGCTGTGGTGCGCCCGCGCGCGACGTGGGGACCAGACTGGAGCCTCTGAAGAACTTGGACTGATCCCGGACCCGAAGCTTCGATCCAATGCGTCCGGTTGGACATGCCTCATCTCCGAGTTTCTCCAAGGGAAAGCCCCCGAGTCATCGCTCCTCAAGGCGGCGGAGCGCCGCAGTCCCCTAGCGACTCGAGCCAGGAAGTGCGAGGCCCTTTTCTATGCGGGCACGAAGGCATTGGTTCAGGGGGATAACACGAAGGCGCAGAAACTCTTCGAGGATTGCACAGCCCAGGGCATAATTCTCTTCATTGAACACCGCAGCGCAGTCATGGAACTGGAGCGTCTCCGGAGCCGAAAGTAGCCAGAGTATCCGGCTGATCTGCCCGCTCCAACCCTCGCTATCAGAATGTAGACCATTCGATCTACGCGCGGCCAACATTACTGCACAGTAGGCACGTGCAAACAGCTCCACTCTGAATCAGATCGAAGGCATCGCGGATGCTCGAGACATGCTTTGCACAGTTTCCAAGGCCAAGTTGTTCAACACCCTCCGTGAAGGCGGGGGGAGCACCGACAAGGATGAGTAGACCTCCTTCCGCATCCCCCTGTGCGCTGTGTACGGCGATGATAATGTTACCTGCGGCCGCTCGCCGTATCCCTCGAAGCGCACTCAAATCAATGATGAGATGCTTGGCTCCCCTATCTATCTGGGCTCGAAACCATGTGATGATTGGGTCCACTTCCGGGATACACTCGTTGAAGACGGAACCTACAAGGCGGATGCAGCGAACCTCTCCGATGTCGGATGAAGCAAGAATGTGAAGGCGGAGCCTTTGAGGGGGCTCTATGAACCAAGGGGCACAAAAACCACGGGCTTCATCCGTGGGATGTGCACCTTGGCCACCGGTGATCTGAGTGTGCGTCCACCTCTCCAGAGCCTTCGGCCATTTCACGCTTCCATGCTCGTACTTGCAATCAGAAGGGGAGCGAAACGCGCTAAGAGCGCGAAGGGCAGTGTCCTTGTCTTGGTGCTCCAGGTGAAGCCAGGCCAGACAGATCGCGCGCTTCCATTCCTCATCTCCGAGGCTCTCGTGTGATGACATCCTAGCGATGGCATCTGCATGGGTCGAAATCCCCAGCCTGAGACGCAGCAACTCATGATTGTAGGTGGGGGCCACCCCCATTATGGTCGTCTGTTTCGCAGCCTCGCTCCACATGTCTGCGGCCTTCTGGATCTGTCTTAGGCCGGCGAGGGTCACCGCATGGTTGTTCACCCACGCTTCGCCGGACAGGGGGGCTCGGTGTGGGTCCTCGAGAAGGTGAGGAAGGCCTGCATTCTCCTCGTACGCCAGCCGCAATGCAGGAATGATCTCGGCTGCTATGGATGGGCGCTTCCCCGGATCCTCCTCGAAGCAGGTTTGCAAGACTTGGAGTACCCTGTCAGGCATGGAAGGGATCGGATGTTCCGGATCCGTACTTGTTGGATCCGCCGCTGCCTTGAGAGCCTCCCTCGCGACAGGACCGGCCATCCAGGTCCTCTCTCCCAGGAACATCTCCAGGACGCTGAGCCCCCATGACCAGGTGTCGGTATGACAAGCAATCTGACGTCGTGCCGCCTGCTCGGGGGAACAGTAGGCCGGCGTCATCCCTCCCACACTCACCATCGGATCTTGCCTCGATCCCGATATGTGGGCCAGTCTGGCGTTCACCCCCGCCTTGGCTAACCCGAAGTCTGTGATCTTTGCCATACCGCCTGGGGTCATCAGCACGTTGTCGGGTTTGACATCCTGGTGGACGAGCCCCCTCTCGTGCGCGTAGTGGAGGCCCCATGCCATCTGGATCGCAACATCGAGGATTCGTTCGAGAGACCGCTTTACCCCCCCTACGTAGAGACTCCCCGTACGAATCCAAGTGGAGAGGCTTCCACCCCCGACCAATTCAGCAAAGACGCGGGGGATGCCTCCGAGCACTTGAATAAAGTAGCAGGTCACAATATGCGGATGCTGCCCGAGGTTGATCCAAGTTTGCACCTCCCGGACAAACTCCTCCGGACCGTCTTTCTTCTTGAAGATCTCGGGCTTTGGGCTCTTGACGGCCAGTTCCTCCCCCCAGCCCCTGTGGTGAACGTGGTAAACCGTCCCCATCCCACCCTCGCCCAAGACTCCTTTCACTTCATAGAGTCCGAGGATAACGTCCCCGGGCTTCCAGACAACTGGAACAGCATCGTCGCTGGACGAGGCGGATCGCCGCATTGGCGGGAAGTGCGGGCCAGTTCGAGAAAGGACAAACGAGGTGGAACATCGTGGACACAACACCTTGCCGCCAAGCTTTCCTTCCCCCACCAGATACTTCGCCTGGCACTGGGGGCAGGACACCCTGATCCTAGAATTGCTAACGTCCATCAACCCCTCTACTCGACCTGCTTTGCACCGGTATCCGAGCGACCGTCAAAGCTCCTTTTGGACCGACTCAAGGACCGAAAGCACCTCTGATGCTGAGTTGGGTCTTGAAGCGGGCTGCTTTGAGAGGCATTTCAGTATCAACTCGCCAAGCTGCACTGGCAGTGCAGGGTTCATCCGAAGCGGATCTGGAGGCAATTGCGTCAGGTGCATTACCCGGAAGGCGAGCATAGGTGGACGCCCGTCATCTTCCTCCAGTTCGAACGGAAGCCGCCCGCAAACCATTTGATAGAGGATTACGCCCAGAGAATAGATGTCAGCTGAAGGTCCGACCTCCACAGCTCGGCTCCACTGTTCAGGAGGCATGTAGGCAGGTGTACCAAGTCCGGTCCCCGCACGAGTGAGGAGAGCTCCCCTTCCAGGGGTCACTCCCTCAATAGGCTCTGGCCGTTCGAAATCACCTTCACTCGCGGAGCCTAGCGCTTTCACGAGCCCGAAATCCGAGATCTTGGCCCTGCCCGTCCCATCAATCAGAATATTGTCTGGTTTCATGTCCCGATGGACGAGCTGAGACCGATGTGCATGCTGAAGTCCCCGGCACACATCGATGGCGATGGGAAGTGCCTCCCACAGGCTCATCGACCGACCTGCCTGGAGACGATCCGCCAAGCTTCCCCCCGGAACGTACTCCAGAAGCAAGTGAGGCGCTTCACGCAGCGTGACAATGCGCTGCGCTTCGACTACATTCTCATGAACAGGAAGCGTCAGCCAAGTGGCCGCTTCCCGACGAAATCTCTCGTAGAATCCCCGATCCGATCCGGATACCAATGGACACTTGAGCGCACGATCCCCGTCCGGGGTCGCAACGAAGTAGACAATGCCCATCCCACCCCTCTTGATGCCCTTCACTTGGCACAAGACTGGATTCCGACCCAAGTCCAATTCGAAGGAATCCCCGACGCGATAAGGGACATATGGAGCCTGTTCCGTCACGATCGAGCAGAACGCCGTATTCAAATAGGAGTCAACCGTGGGCGAGGGCTGGCTTAGGGGAAGAACCCGAGGCCCCTCCGATGAGATCCACACCATTTCAGACGCGCTGGCGGACAGCGAACCATCCTTCGTAACTGCAGTCCAATTGTCCTCGAGCGTGCGGACATCGGGTCCCCCCTCATTTGCGATGACGGTGATGCAAAGAGTCATGCCGGTTGCAAGCACTGGGTCGTCGCTCGACTTGAAACTACTGTCCCAAAAGCAGGGGATCTGAGGCTCTTCGTGTGCCATCGCACCAATTCCGTGTCCCACGTACTGTCTGACAACAGAGTAGCCCGCCTCTTCGATAGTTCCTTGGATCGCCCGGCTCAAGGTCGAGACGCGAGCCCCAAGCCGCGCCGCCTGGATCGCCTTGACCAGGGCCTCATAGACCGTCCGGACAAATCGGGCGACTCGCGCCTCCGACTGCCCGACCAGATACGTCCTCTGTTTCTGAGCGTGGTAGCCCTTGTGGTTCGCATTGAAGTAGGCTCCGACGATGTCACCTGCCCGAAGAGGCGTGGCGGTGGGGATTCCCCCGCTAACTCCATTGTTCACGTCGAACGTTGTGTTGGCCGGGAACCCTCTGTAGCCTTTGAAGCTGGACTTCGCTCCGGTTTCTCGAAGAAATCTCTCCAGTCGAGAATCGATTTCCGTGGGAATAGCCCCCGGACGAAGGTGTTTCGCCATGAACTGGTGACTGCGATCGACCATCTCGGCCGCCTGCGACATGACCTCCACTTCCCAACGCTCCTTCAGAGGAATCATGGCAGCACCAACCTGTCAATCCGGAACTGCACGGACGTTTGCCCCTCCAGAAGCGCGAGTCAGTTTCCAGGTCACGCGTCGCTCAAGGCCCGGCGGAACTCGGCTGCCGACGGGTAGCGGTCCTTCGGATCCTCCGCAAGGGCCCGATCGATCACGCTCGCGATTCTCTTCGGAATACGAGGGTCTCGCTCGCGGATCGGGATCACGGGACTGGTCAGGACCACCCGCAACGGGTCGGCAGCGGCCGGAAACTCTTTCGGGGTCTTGCCCGTCAGCATGCAGTACAACGAGGCTGCCATGCTCCACACGTCTGTGGTCGGGTAATGGCGCCGGAAGGCGGTGATCTGCTCGCGCGGCATGAAAGCGAATGTCCCGGCGATGTCACTTTCACCCTCCTGTTCAGCGACTTCTGTAGACCCAGGCCAAAGAGCGAGGTCGAGGCCGGTAATTCTGGGAGTCCAAGGCTCTCCGGTACCGCTTAGAAGGATGTTCCCGGGCTTGAGATTGCGATGAACGACCCCAACCCCATGGAGATAGGCGACGCCGTCAAGAGCCCCCAGAATGATGGGTATCGACGAGGCGAGGCTGAGCTTGCCTCCACACTTTCGCATCAGGTCCGCTACGCTCCCACCATTACAGTACTCCAGGACCTGGTAGAGAGTAGAACCGGAATCGCCGTGGTCCAAAAGGGCCACCAGATTCGGATGCCTAAGTTCTCTCAGACGGGCGGCTGCTTCGAGGAACCAACGCTGATCGCGGTCATCCACCGATACTCGTCGAAGAATGAGCTTGATGACGACCTCCCTCTGATCCCGTTCCCGCCGAGCAAGATAGACCGATGAGAATGACGCCAACTTTCGGATGATCTGGTACCCTTTGATCCCGGAACTTGGGTGGTCCGGGTCATCACTCGAGGCCTGCAGCATTTCATAGAGAAGCCTGTCGGGGTCGGGCCCGGGATCAGACGCACGTTCGGGCGACAACCTGGGAAGAAGGGGTTCCAATTCCCGAACCACTTCCCCCATCAATGACCAACGGTCCATGGGGTTCTTTAGAAAGCATTTCCGAAGCACGTCCGCAAGCGCCTGGGGCATTCGGGGGAATATCGGGTCGTCGGGCGGACTCTCGAGATGCGCCGCGAGGACCTCCGGGGCCACCTGGCCCGCCACCCACACTACGCCACCCGTGAACATGTGAAGAACCGTCAGGCCCCAGGACCATTGGTCGCTCCGCGCGCTCACCTTTCGTCGCGCGGCCTGCTCGGGGGAGGCGTAGGTGGGCGTCATTCCGCTGCACGGGGCCAACCCGTCCGCATCGCACCGACGGGCCATCTGAAAATTCTCCAGGAGGACTGTCCCATCCTCCGCGATACGAATGGAGTGAGGCTTCACGTCCTGATGCACGACCCCCGCGCGATGGACCTCGTCGAGCGCTCGGGCGGTTTGGATCGCGATGCTCAGGATCCGTTCGAGGGCCTTGCCCGCCCCTTTCAAATAGAGTTCTCCGCTTCGGAGCAGGTCCGACAGTCTTCTCCCTTCCTTCCACTCGGCGAGAACCGTTGGAACTCCCTCCAGAGTGGGGGCCTCCAGCGCTCGCAGGACGTGCGGACGCCGTCCCAGCCTCATCCAGGCTTCGGCCCCCTTGCGAAAACCGTCAGTGTAGTCTGATTTTGAAAGGTGCTCGGGCCGCAAGCATACGAGAGTCCGTTCGGCATCGTCTTCTCTGTCCCGCGCGTGATACACCCGTTCGGAGAGGCCTTCCCAAGCGAACGCGATCACCTCATAGCGATCGGCGATCACGTCACCCGCCACCCAAGTCCTGACCGCGTCTTTCTCAGGTTTCCTCTCTCTCTCCACTATCTCTGCCAGTTTCTGAAGATTCGCTGTGACCCCATCAGGACGAAGCCATCCGAAACCGAACCTCGAGAGCCGCTGCATGAGTTGGTCAAAGTCCGGCCGGCTCCATTGAGCGGCCCCTCTTCGCACGAAGAAGTCCGGAAGACCGGCATCGGCCGACACCCTGGGGACATGAACGGAAACAAAGGCGTCGATCATCGGTAGCGCACCCTTGTCCCAATCAGCCTCCTCACGCGGCTCAAACTCCCATTCGAGCCGCCAGACCATCACCGTATCCCCGATGAAGGCGATCAAGCGCCTCCCGTCTTCCGTAGCGATGGCTCCCCCATATTTCTTCCCTGGAACGGAGAGGGTATGGAGGAGCCGGCCATCCACCGGATCCCAAATGAGGATGGATCCGTTAGCATCGCACGAAATGGCGACCGCGCCTTCCTGCGTAGGGATGATGGAATCAACAATGGTGTCTTCAACAGAGGGTAGTCCCACCGTCGGCCTCTGTGCTCCATCTTTGCCGCTTCGCTCCATGAAGAATCCGCTCTCAAGATGCCTGAGTTCCATCTGAGCGTCGGTTCCCTTGAAGATCCACCAGCAGCCATCCCGAGAGAGCGCGGCGTAACCCTGGTGCCTCAGTCCTTCCCACCGCGTTGTCTTGCCCGATGCCAAGGTGGTGACCGAGACGTCCCCCTTCTCACAGTAGACCTGTCCACCATCCGCGGAGAAAGAGGCGCCATTGGTCCAGATCTCATGAACTTCCCGCACGCAAGAGCCGTCGGAAAGGCTCCAGACCTTGAGCTTTTGATCCTCGCCCAGCGACGCCGCGAGATCGCCACCGGCACTCAGGGCCGTTGCAGTAACTTTCGCTTCGTGTCCCTCGAGCGAGCGAAGGCACTTTCCCTGAGTTACGTCCCAGACCTGGATCTGCCCGACGGATGATTCCGCCAACGCGCGGGTTCCATCCTGCGCCAGGGCAAGCGCCATCCCCCGCGTCCGGTCGCCCTTCAATGTCCTCTCGAGGCGCCCCGATCTCAGGTCCCATACGCGGAGCCCAGCATCGCTGCCCGCGGCGACCGCCGTCGCTGCGTCCGCACTGGCGCGTACGGCCAAGACGGCTCCCCCGTGCCCCGCCAGGGTGGATTCGTGCGAGACCCCTTTGAACGCCTTCCGTGGGAGGCGGGCTGCAAGGACGTCACACAGGTCCCATGCACGAGGGTCTCGGCGGTAGCCGTACACTTGTCTTCCCTTATCTAGCCACGCGAT
Organism: uncultured Planctomycetales bacterium; assembly: GCA_964604905.1. Taxonomy (GTDB): domain Bacteria; phylum Planctomycetota; class MHYJ01; order MHYJ01; family JACPRB01; genus JACQFK01. The sequence goes on along the minus strand of CAZSCC010000437.1, from coordinate 5,378 downwards.
GGCCTGCTCCCAATCGCTTTGCGCGATGGCCGCGCGGGCCCGGCCGCACGCCATCTCGAAGAACTGTTTCGCGGTCACCGCCTCCTCGACCGAAAGGGGCCGCTGCATGGCCGGGGGAGCAAACCGCAGCTGGGTCGGAATCTCGCAGGTGTAAACCTGCCCGGTGAGGCCTCCGAAGACCGCCACGCCATGGCGATCCGTCACGGCGATCGTGGCGAGGGGCCTCTTCGCTTCATGGGTCCTCAGGCATCGCCCTCTCAGGAGGTCCCACACCTTCACCGTCCCATCGGAGGCCGCGGTGATCGCCGCGCGACCGCGCCGAATGATGGCGACGTGGTCTGCCGCCGACCCGAAGATCTCTAGGTCATGGACTGCGCGGGCCGCCGTGAGGTCCCATACCCGCAGCCTGCGGTCGTCACTGCAGGAGACCGCAGTGCGGCCGTCGGATGAGAATGCGACGGCGCGGATGCCGGCCCCATGGCCGTCGAGGGTCGCCAGGCAAGCCTTGGTCTTGACATCCCATACGCGCAGCGTGCGGTCGGAGGATCCGGATACGGCCAGCCGCCCGTCCAGTGCAAGAGCGATGTCGTTCACGGCGCCCGAATGTCCCTTGAGGATGGCTCGTGAGGCACCACTCCTGACGTCCCACGCACGGATCGTCCCGTCGCCGCTCGCCGAGACGACCCCCTTTCCGTCCGGAGAGAAGACCACCGAGTTCACTTCGTCGGAATGTGCATCGACGATCCGCAGGCGCTTGTCCGCCGCCAAGTCCCAGAAGTAGAGGTTTCCATCGCGCCGTCCTGCGACAGCAAGCGCCCCATCCCGGGTCACAGCCAAGGCAGTCACAGGTCGGCCCGCCTCCTTGAGAAGTCGCACGAACTCGTAGGGCCTCAGGTTCAGGACGCTAATGCTGCCTTTCGTCCCGGACGTGACCAGGGTCTTCCCATCGTAGGAGAGCGCGGCATGTTCGCTTTCGCGGAAACCGCCAACCATTTCTGAGAGCCGCCACGCGGGCCGGAGGCCAGCGAGCGTCTTCGAGATCAGTGTTCCTGCTAGTGCGTTACCGTGCGCCTGCGCCTGCGCCTGCTCCAGCGACTTCCGGGAGGTCTCATCGTCCCCCTGTTCCAGGTGGATCATGCCGATGAGGTAGGATCCCAGCCAGGATTCGCGCCAGGGCCGGGTCTGGTGGATCTCGTCGATCAAGGCGTCCTTGACGATCTCGCCCCGTCTCCAGCGGAGGAGACCCAAGTTGTACACCGCCGGGAGATGGGACGGGTCCGCGCGGAGGGCGTCGCGAAGAACTCTCTCCGCCTCGGCATGGTGATCCAGGTCCATGAGGGAAACGGCGCGGTTATTGAGACCGTCCACTGAGATCTGAACCTCCTGGGGTGCCGGTCTGAAGTAGCTTTCCCTCGTAACGTCCCTGTAGGTGGCCCGGAGCGCATCTCCGATCTCAAGCATGTCCTTGGGCCGGTCCTTTGGCTTCTCGTCCAGGCAGCGGGCGACGATCGAAGCCACTTGAGGAGGCATCATAGGAAGCTTGTCACTCTTCGGCCCCGACTTCAGGTATTGCCTCAGGGCCATGGGTGCTGCCACCCCTGAACCCCAGGTGACATCTCCCGCGAACATCTCGAGAAGGCTCACCGCCCAGGACCAGAGGTCCGTCTTGTGAGTGGGATCCTCCTTCCCACCCTGCTCAGGAGACCGATACGCCTCCGTCTTGCCCTGGCCGAAATCAGTGACCTTGGCGGTATCATCCTCCGTGATCAGCACGTTTCCGGGCTTGAAGTCCTTGTGGATCACCCCCTTCTCGTGCGCGCAGGTGAGCCCCCAGGCCATCTGGATCGCGATGTCGAGGATCCGCGCAAGTGCCTGCTTGGGTCCGCCGTGGTAGAGCATTCCCTTCCTGATCCAATCCCTCAGGCTGATCCCATCCACGCACTCGGCGAAAATCCGGTGGATCCCTCCCAGGTAGCGGACGTAGTGGCAGGTGACGATGTGCGGATGCATGCCGAGACTGATCCAGCGATCCGCCTCCGCGCTGACCCGGGCCATCCCGCCCTTCCCCTTCAGCGTTTCGCCCCTCGGGCTCTTGACCGCAAGATCGATCCCCCAGTCGCGGTGATGGACCTTGTAGACGATCCCCATCCCACCTTCGCCGAGGATGCCGGTGACCTCGTAGAGGTCGAGGATGACGTCTCCGATATTCCACGTCTCGGGGACCTGCTCTTCGGGAGAGACCGAGAAGGTGGAGATTCTCGATGACGATTCGGAGGGGGGAGTTGATCCACCGTGGGTCGCCATCAGAGATACCGTACCGTCATGATCGTTATGTCATCCGACTGCGCCGCGCATTCCTTGTGATCATCAAGTGCCTTCACGAGCTGGTTCATCATCTTGTTCGAATCGAGGGTCGCCAGAACAGCGACGCACCCCATCGCGACAACGACCATCCATCGCAGCGACATTCCGGATATTCCGTAACGGTTCTGACATCAGCAAGCGTTCATGTGAATACTACTTTCTCTGACTCCCGGCAGCTTCGATACAGAGTCTCAGATAAGATTGAGGAGCCTCGTTGCGCTTCATTGCACTCTCGAATTCTTCGCGCGCACGCATCGTATTGCCGTGCCCCCAATGACAGCGGGCGAGCATGAGTGGCGAGATTTCGGCGCCCTCACTCCGGGAACGCTCCAGCAACTCGACTGCCCAGTCCCAGACGCCTCTAAGCGCATACCACTGGCCCAGCGTCGCTAGGGACTTGGCATCGACTCCTTTGGATTGCAGGGTGGCGATCGCTTTCGGGAGGGCAGCCTCAAACTCTCGATATCGGGCGGAAGTCGAGAAATCCAGCAGGCGCACCGTCAAACCGTAACTCGTGAACAGCCTGTTCCCGTCCGGAGTAACCGCTAAGGGACCCGACACGAGGCGGTTCGCGTTGTCGACTCCATACGGCAGTTGCAACGAACCCGAAGATCCTTCCAGGTCCCAGAGCCGAAGGCTGTCGCCCCCCGAGGAGGCCGCCATCTTGTCTCCGAAGAGGAATGCCACGGTGGGCGCATCGGTATGCTCGGCGAAGGTGCGGAGTGCGCGGCCCGACTCCCAATCCCAGAGAGAAACGCCTCCAGACACATCCCCGACTAGGACGCGAGTGCCTCGAGCAGGAACGGCCAGCGACCAGATCGCCTCGCGTCCGATCGCTAGACTTCTGATCTGTTTTCCCGTTACCGTCTGAAGGACCTGAACTTTCCTGATATCCAAGGCACACAGGATCGACTCCCCGTCGGGAGAGAACACGACAGGAGTTGCCCCCGTTGCGGTCCAGAGCTTGGCACCGGTGGCAATGTCCCACAAGGATACGCGATCACCCTGGCTGCGCTGGTCGCTCGCCGTGACGAGAAACCGCCCATCCGGTGCGAACGCAATGGACTGGAAGCCACACGTCGGACCGGAGAACTTTCCGATGAGTTCCGACTTTTCCAGAGACCACACGCTCGCTTCGTGCTGCCGGTTGCAATAGGCGATCCTGGCACCGTCAGGGGAGATCACTGCGGCGGGGCCGGTGATGGAGGGCTCCCCTTTGAACTGGTTCAGGATTCGCCCGGTTGCGGTATCCCATACGTAGTTTTCGCCCCACATGAGCCGACTGTAGGCAAGCAACCCGTTCTTGGATAGATCGACCGTACATGCGGAAGCGTTGAGTTGGGTGACCCCGGGCTCATTCTGGACGCTCCAGACTCCCAGCGTGCCGTCCGCGGCACCGGACAGAACCTTGCGGCCGTCCGGCGAGAACTGCACGGAAGTGACGCCATCCGCATGTCCCGTGAAGACCAGGAGCTCGGCACCAGTGGCCGAGTCCCACAAACGAATCGTCCTGTCGGAGGAACCCGTCGCGATCCGCTTGCCGCCAGGATCATAGCTCGCCGTGGTCGGGTGGCTGGAATGCCCGGTGAAGTTCCTGAGTTCCTGACCTGTCAGCGAATCCCACAAGACTCCTACAGGAGAGTACTTCTGGGCGAAGATATATCGACCATCAGGTGACCATGCCGCCCCATGGGTATTCGTCCCCGTTTTCAAGTCGAGGATCTCGCGTCCGGTCTGGAGGTCTATCACCTTGGTTGTAAGCAGGAGTTTGCCGCCATCGGGTGAGAACTCAATCGCTGTCGTCCCAGCAAGCCGATGCGGGAACTCCCTGACTTTATTCCCGGAGCCCAGGTCCCAAAGGATCGTGGTTTCGCGGGCAGCAACGACGAGGAGACGCCCGTCGGGCGAGTATCGGACACGCTGAGCCCCACCCAGGTGTCCCGGAAGCGTGCGAATGGTGCGCCCGGTTGCCGGGTCCCAGATTCTCACGGACTCATCATTCCCACCCGAGGCGATGTGGGCGCCCTTCGGGTCGAATCGCACGGACGTCGCGGGCCCTTGGTGACCGCTGAACTCCCGCAGCAAGCGGCCGGTCGAGGCCTCCCACACCCTGACCTTGCCGTCGATTCCGGCAGAGGCGATTCTCGTTCCGTCCGGAGAGAACGCGACCTCGAAGATGAGTCCTTGATGCGCCTGGAACAGGAGAAGGGGAGGGGGAGACGTCCTGTGCACGGCCCAGAGGCCCACATCCGCCCGGAGTCCGGGATCGCCCAGCTCCCGGAACAGCATGCTCGCCTCCTGGTACCTCGCTTTGGAGTCATGCCATTTCTTGAGCGAAGCAAGGGAATCCCCTTCAGCGGCCAGGGTTTCGGCGCGCCTCTTCTTGGAAGTAAACTCGGCTGACCGCGCCTTTTCCGACTCGATCTTCTCCTTGGCCGCGGCGATCTCAGTATCCTTCTTCGCCACCGTGGCCTCGGCCGTTTGCCTCCGCGTCTCGGCCTCCGCGCGCTTCGCGCGTTCGGCTTCGGCAAGGGCTTTCGTTTCGGCGGTTCTGGCCCGCGCAGCCTCCATCTTCGCAAGGTCCAGGTTACTCTCGGCCTCGTTCCTGGCGCGGGTCACCTGAACGAAGTAGATGCCGAGAAGCCCCAGGACGGCGACAGTAGCGATCGAAGCCGTCAGCGCAAATACTCTGTTCCTTTGGTACCACTTTCCGACCACTTGAAGGAGCGAATAGTCTGCGGCCCGGAGCGTACGACCTTCCAGGTACGCCGTGATTTCGGCCTTCAATTCCGCAACGCTCTGATAGCGTGCCCGCGCCTCGGCCGCCAGGGCCTTCATCGAAGCGGCCTCAAGATCCGCAGGGATCTCCCTTGTTGGCGCTCTCCTCGACGGACGGATCAACTTGTTCTCCCGGGCCTTGTAGATGGCTTCGATCGCGCTCGACGCCTCGATCGGGGCGTCCAACGCAAGGATTGCGTAGAGGATCCCGCCAAGGCCGTAGATGTCGGTGCGCT